>JACMME010000272.1 GCA_014379205.1 Gemmatimonadaceae bacterium | reverse complement strand
CGTTCGAAGTCGGCGCGGGCGAGATCTTTGGAATCATCGGACCGTATGGCGCCGGAAAAACCACGCTGTTTCGAATCCTCACCACGCTCATGGTCCCGGATAAGGGGAGTGCGAGCGTTCTCGGCCATGATGTGGTACGTGATCTTTGGGCACTCCGCGCGCGCATTGGGTACATGCCAGGGCGCTTCTCGCTGTACCCCGATCTCACCGTCGAGGAGAATCTGCGATTCTTCGCGTCGGTGTTCGGGACGACCATCGAGGCGCAGGCGGCTTTGATCGCCCCCATCTACGGGCAGATCGCACCGTTCAAGGATCGCCGCGCAGGCTCGCTCTCCGGCGGAATGAAGCAGAAGCTCGCCCTGTCCTGTGCGCTCGTGCACCGTCCGGACATCCTCTTTCTGGATGAGCCCACTACCGGTGTGGACGCAGTGTCGCGCCGCGAGCTCTGGGATCTGCTCAGCCAACTGCGCGGTGGTGGTCTCACCATCGTTGCGTCGACTCCGTACATGGACGAGGCGGACCGTTGCGACCGGATAGCGCTGATTCAGAAGGGTCGCATACTCCAGATTGATCGTCCGGGTGCGATAGGTGACCGATATCCCTTGCCGCTGTTCGCTGTCAGCGCGCGAGAGCGTCAGACGCTGACTTCCGCCGTACGCCGCTTCCCGCACACTGCGTCGGTTTTTCCCTTCGGCGCGGAGCTGCACTACACGGATGCGCGCTCGGGCGTTGAACCGAAGCTGATCGAGGGCGAGCTGCTTCAATACCTGTCAGGAGCCGGTCTGAGCGACGCGCGCGTGACTCACATCCGCGCCGGCATCGAAGACGTCTTCATCAACCTGATGAGCTCTGCTGAAGAGCAGGCGGAGTTGGCTACCGCGGGAACCGCGGACGAGTGACAGGCTTGCCAGGGTCAACGAACCTCGCGCCGGCGATAGAAGCGCGCGACCTAACGCGCCGTTTCGGCGATTTTACTGCCGTGGACTCTATTTCCTTCAGCGTTGCGGCTGGAGAGGTCTTCGGCTTCCTCGGCGCAAACGGGGCCGGAAAGACGACGGCGATCCGCATGCTCATCGGATTGCTGTCTCCGTCGTCGGGCAGCGCGCGTGTTGCGGGTCACGACGTAGCGACGGAAGCGGCCGAGATTCGGCGGCGGATAGGCTACATGAGCCAGCGCTTCTCGCTGTACGAGGACCTCACAGTGCGCGAGAACATCCAGCTCTTTGGCGGGATCTACGGGCTATCGGGAGCGCAGATTCGCGACCGCGCGCAGGCATTGCTGCTCCGTCTGGGACTGGAGCACGCGCACAAGAAGCTGGTCGGCGCGCTTCCGCTCGGCTGGAAGCAGAAGCTCGCGCTATCGGTCGCGCTGCTGCACGAGCCGAGGGTAATTCTTCTCGACGAGCCTACCGGTGGGGTGGACCCCATCACCCGCAGGCAGTTCTGGCAGATGATATACGATGCAGCCGCGGAAGGAACGACGGTATTGGTGACTACGCATTACATGGACGAGGCGGAGTACTGCGACCGCATCTCCATCATGGTCGACGGGAGCATCGCCGCGATGGGGGCACCCAGTGAGCTGAAGCGCGAGTTCGGGGTTCAGTCGGTGGACGATCTCTTCGTCCGCCTTGCGCGCCCCGCATTGGCCAGTGCTCAGGCCGGAGCCGGCGCATGAGCAGCGCATTTCGCGGCTTTGTGCGGAAAGAGGTTCTGCATCTGCTTCGTGACCGGCAGACGTTGGCGATCCTGCTGCTTCTTCCGCTCATACAAATGTTGCTCTTCGGCTTCGCGATACGAACCGAAGTTGACGATATCAATATCGCCGTGGTGGACCCGGCCCCGGATCCGGTCACGCTGGAGCTGCGCAATCGATTGGAGGCGAGCGGTCTCTTCAGAATCCGGAGCGTGCTCGTCGGGACCGCCGGATTGAAGCGCCTGTTCGAGGAGAATTCGGTGCGCCAGGCGATCGTTTTCGAATCCGGTTTTGCCGCGCAACTGGAGCGCGGCGAACCCGCGCGCGCGCAGATCATCACCGATGCCACCGATCCAAACAGTGGCAGTGCGATGCAGGCCTATGCCCTGGCGGTCATACAGAGCTACGAAGCGGAACTGCGAGCGGCACGAGGAAATGGCGCGACGGGTTCCGTGCGCATTTTGATGCAAACCCGGATGCGGTTCAATCCGTCAATGCGGAGCGAAAACCTGTTCGTTCCAGGCCTCCTGGCATTCGTGGTGACACTCGTCTCAGCGCTCATGACCGCCATCTCGATAGCGCGGGAGAAGGAGATGGGGACGATGGAAGTGCTGCTCGTCTCTCCGCTCCGGCCCTGGCAGATAGTGGCAGGAAAAGTGGTTCCGTACATCGCGCTTGGCTTCGGCACGGTGGTGCTGCTGCTGGCTGTGGCGCGACTCGTGTTCGATGTGCCGGTGCGGGGGAACGTTGCCCTGCTGCTGGCTGAGTGCTTGCTGTATACCGTTACCGCTCTCTCGCTCGGCGTTCTGATCTCGACACGCGCAACGTCGCAGCGCACGGCAATGATCGCTGCTCTGGCCGGACTGATGCTGCCTACGATGCCGCTCTCGGGATTCATTTTCCCCATCGACAGCATGCCCGCGCCGCTTCGAGTGCTTACAAACGTCGTACCCGCGAGATGGTTCGTCATTGTGGTGCGGGGAATCATGGTCAAGGGGGCGGGACTAGCACAGTTGTGGCAGGAGACCGTCATCATGATCTGCATGACGGTGGCGCTGCTCGGGATCAGCGCCCGGCGTCTCGCGATCCGGTTGGAGTAGCGCGTGCGCACAATTCTCTTTCTCATGCGCAAGGAGTATCTGCAGATCTTCCGTGACCGGACGACGCTGTTTCAGATCTTCTTCATCCCTATCGTGCAATTGCTGATACTCTCGAACGCGGCGACGTTCGAGGTCACCAACGCCCGCATGCACATCGTTGATTTCGACCGGACTACGACTTCGCAGCGGCTGGTTCAGCACCTCACGGCGTCGGGGAGCTTTACCGTCGCCGCGACGTCGTTGTCGCTCGATCGTGCCAATGACGACATGCTCTCGCGGAAGGTGTCGGTGGTTCTCAACGTTCCGCGCGATTTCGAGCGGGAGCTCGTCCGGAACGGCAATGCTCCCGTGCAGCTGCTGATCAACGCGGAAGAGGGAGCCGCGGCGGGGATCATCGCTTCATCCGCGACGCGTATCATGGCCGGCTACTCCCGTGAGCTGAGCGCGGAGTTGCGACCGCGATTCGTCGCAGTGAGGGCAGGAAGCGCGCGTTCTGCCAGCGCCGCCATGCCAACGATCGACGTGCGGACTCGCGGATGGTACAACTCGAGCCTCAACTACAAGCATTACATGGTGCCCGGGATACTCGTCTCGCTCACTACCATCATCGGCATGCTGCTCACGGCGCAGAACATTGCGAGGGAAAAGGAAGTGGGCACTCTCGAGCAGCTCAACGTCACGCCAATTACCCGAGGGCAGTTCATCGCGGGGAAACTGCTGCCCTTCTGGATCATTGCGCTCGTGACTTTCACGATTGGACTTACAATCGCGAAACTGGTATTCGGCGTGCCGATGCGGGGGAGCCTCCTGCTGGTGTATCTGGCCGCTGCGCTCTATCTGGTGGTGGCGCTGGGAATCGGACTGTGGATTTCCACAATTACCAGAACGCAGCAACAGACGATGTTCGTGTCGTTCTTCGTGATGATGATTTTCCTGCTGATGAGCGGCTTGTTCACGCCACTCGACAGTATGCCCATGTGGGCGCAGTGGCTCGCGGAGCTGAACCCCGTGAAGCACTTCGTGCTCATCATGCGTGGGGTGCTCGTGCGCGGAGCGGGCTTCGCGGCGATCGCTACGCCACTCGGCATTCTCGCGGTGTACGGGATCGTGGTGCTGTCGGCTTCCGTGCGCCAATACAAGAAGACGACCGCCTAGCTGCACAAGTTCTTTTCCTTTACGGAACTGAGTTTCGTTTCTAGCTTGAACGATATGAAACGCCCGCTTATTCGCGCGGCGGTCCTGCCAGTGTATCGTCGCAGGTCCGCCCTGGGCATTCTGCTTCTGTGGCTGGTTTCGGCGGCAGGGACCGTGCAGGCGCACTGCGTAGGCGAAGCGACTCTCGGCGGGGAGCGCTCCCTCGAGTCTGCTGTGGTCGGAAGGGTTCGGAGCTCGCACGGGTCACACTTTGGCGCCATAAAGTCACGCGCGTGGGGAACTCGGTCGGAGCAGCGACTAACCTCCCCGCACCAGCCGCCCATGCCAAGCCAGAGCTGGTTGAAGGTCTTATACGCATCCTTGCCCCGTCAGCTCCAGCCCGCGCTCGCCAATTTCGGGACCAGGCCCTCCGGGCTTGCCTTCCCTTACGACGCCACCGCTCCGCCTGCCTCTCAGGGCGCATAGCGGCTCTCACTCGACGTCACCAGGGCAAGGCTTGACTCGCGGTTCGCCGCCGAGCCAGTGCCCCACTTTACGCTGTTCGCCGGCCCGCGCGCCGGTGGGCATCACGCTCATAACCTCGTTTCTCAAATGGATCTTCTTACTGACCCACAGTCCTGGATCGCGCTGGCCACCCTGCTTGCACTCGAGATAGTCCTCGGCGTGGATAACGTTGTCTTCATCTCCATTCTCGCCGGCAAACTCCCCGCCGATCAGCAGAAACGGGCGCGCACCATGGGGCTCGCCCTCGCACTGATCACGCGTATCCTGCTCCTGTTGTCACTGTCTTGGGTTGTCCGGCTCACCGCGCCGCTTTTCGCCGTTCTGGGCCACGACTTCTCCGGGCGGGACCTCATCCTCATTGCGGGCGGTCTTTTCCTGCTGGGCAAGAGTACTCACGAGATGCACCAGCAACTGGAGGGTGATGAGGGCGAAGCGTCGGCGCGCGTGCGACCCACTTTTAAGGGAGTGATCGTGCAGATTCTGTTGCTCGATATGGTGTTCTCGCTCGACTCGGTCATCACCGCGGTCGGGATGGTCGATCGCATCGAGATCATGGTCGCGGCAGTAGTGCTGGCGATGGTAGTGATGCTCCTCTTTTCGGGCCACATCAGCGGGTTCGTCGATCGGCACCCCACCGTCAAGATGCTCGCCCTTTCCTTTCTCCTTCTGATCGGTACGACGCTCATTGCCGAGGGGATCGGCCAGCACATTCCGAAGGGGTACGTTTACTTCGCAATGGCGTTCTCTTTGTTCGTAGAAGCGCTGAACCTGAGAACTCGTAGGCTCAGTACCACCCCGGTCCGGCTGCACCAGGCGTACAAACGCGAACATTCTGCTGGAGATCAGCCATGAGCGACTCTCCGATAGCGGCGAGGCTGCTGATGGTGCTGTTCCTGGTTGCCGCGAACGGGTTTTTTGTTGCCGCCGAGTTCGGGCTGGTTGCCACGCGACGGAGCAAAATAGCACAGATGGTCGCGGGGGGAGACCGCGGCGCCCGCGTAGTAGGTCAGGCGCTGGACCATTTGGATCGGTACATCTCCGGTACGCAGCTCGGAATCACGCTCGCTTCCCTCGCTCTTGGCTGGATTGGCGAGCCAGCACTCGCGGCGCTCATCGACCAGATCTTTGTGTATGCCGGAATGCAAGCTCCGGCCGCAGCAACACACACGGGGGCGTCGATCTTCATCGCATTTCTCACGATCACTTTCCTGCACATCGTTTTCGGCGAGCTGGCACCCAAGTCGGTAGCACTCGTGAGGCCCGAGCAGGTCAGTAAGCTCGTGGTGCGTCCGCTCATGATCTTCTCGCGCGTCATGTCTCCGTTTATCTGGCTTCTGAATGGTGCAGCGAACCGTTTTCTCGGATTGTTCGGAGTGCACCCCGCTTCTGAAGCGGGACATGTGCATTCCCCGGAAGAGCTGCGCTTCCTGGTGCTGCAGGCGCGGGATCAGGGGTCGCTCGATGCGACTGATAGTGCGATGTTGTCCGGCGTCTTCGATTTCCACGAGAAACGGGCTCGGGACATCATGCGGCCTCGCACCGATATTGTCGCGATATCCGTCAACGCTACCGAAGAGGAAGTACGCGACACGGTGCGGCGCGAGGGCTACTCCCGCTACCCAGTGTATGGGGAATCAGTTGACGACATCGTGGGCATCTTTCTCGCCAAAGACCTTCTGATCCGGGACCATGAGGCATCCTTCGACCTGCGAGAACTCGCACGTACGCCGCTGTACGTCCCGCATTCGCTTCCCGCGAAGCGAATCCTTGACGATCTGCGGAAGACGCGCGGGCACATCGCGGTCGTCCTCGACGAGTACGGAGGCACGGCGGGGATGCTGACTGTCGATGATCTTGTCGAAGAGGTGATTGGCGACCTCAGCGATGAGTACGACGCGTCTTCACGCGGACGAGTGGCGCTGGAGACGGACGGTGTGCTGGAACTATTGGGTGCGCTGTCCATCATGGATGCGCGTTCGGACTATGGGCTAGCGATACCGGAAGGTGAATGGAGCACGCTGGGAGGGTACGTCTTCACGCTGATCGGCCGGCTTCCACAGGTCGGCGATCGCGTGACGTTTCCAGGAGGCGAGCTTGAGGTAGTAGCGATAGATGGGCGTCGAGTCGCAGCTGTACGGCTCCACCGCATCCGAACGAGCACCACATGACGACCCTGCTGAGTCGGCCAAAGTGCCGTTTCTGACTTAAGTTCGAATCAGATTGAATTCGACGAATTCGCTTCGCAATTTCTGACGCGGCTCTCCAGCTAACTGAGAGGGCGGGATCATTCGTAAGACATCAAGCTAGCCGCTATGCGAGCCGTTGAGCGCGTGCGTTCGTACTTCGCCCAGCAGATCGGCGAGATCGCCGCCGATCCGGCCCTGCGTGCTTACGGCGCTGCGCTCGTTCTGGTCCACGGGTTGACGGCTGGATGGCTCCTCTCCCGCGATTTTGCCTCGATGCTCGCCGCGGGACAGGAGGCCATCTGCTGGCCCCTCGTGCCCGAATGTGATCGCCTTCGGCTGCTGTCCGGGCCGGCGCTTACTTCGGCTTTTGTTGTGTACGCGGCCGTTTCGGTGCTGGTGGCGGCCGGATTTCTTCGGCGCAATTGGACCGGACGTGCGACTTGCGGTCTCGCTCTGCTTACGATCTTCAAGATCTTCGTCATCGCACTCGACTTCAGGCTCCGGGCCAATCAGCACTATATGGCATTCGCGGCGACGGGGGTGTTTCTCCTCGTCCCGAACAAACGCGATGCGGTTCGTTTGGTAGTCGTGCTCTTCTACTTCTGGGCCGGAACGCTCAAGCTCGACTGGGAGTGGATCTCTGGCGGAGGACTGTACAAGCCGCCCTGGTTCTTCACGGGGCGCTGGATCATTGTCGCCTGCGTGTACGTAGTGGTGCTGGAGCTCGTGATGGTTTGGGGGCTGCTTGCGCGGCGAGGCTGGATTTTCTGGACGAGCCTCGCGCAGGTGGTCGTCTTTCACATTTTTTCGTGGGGAATCGTCGGGTTCTTCTATCCTTTGCTCATGTTCGGCCTCTTGAGCATTTTCCTGTTTTGTCGCCTCACGCCCCTGAGTGACCCACCGGAAGGTTTTGGGAGTGTACTGCTAAGGGGCCGAGCTTCCCGGCCGGTGTACGTCGTGGCCGCCGCCTTCTCGGCCCTTCAGCTCACGACACACCTTTACCCCGGCGACACTGCGCTGACCGGGGAAGGACGCCTCTTCGTCTTGCATATGTTCGACGCCCGTATTGCCTGTGTCGCCTATGGCCAGTTGAAATCTGCGGGAAGCATTCGGTACGTGAGCCTCAGAGGGCGCGGGGTGCGGACGGGTTGCGACCCGATTGTGATCCATGGATCGGCGCGAAACCTCTGTGTCCGGCGCGACGCGGGTCGCCTAAGCTTCGATGACCTGGACGTTCATCTGCTTTCCCGCCGGACCACCGACCGTCATCTGAAGCAGGTAATTGACTACGAAGATTTTTGTGCCCGGAAGCCGCGCTACCACCCCTTCTTTCACAATGACTGGATTTCCCTTGCTCAACAGCCTTTCACGCCGGCGCGGCGTGTTCCGTGAACCAAACTGTCCGGGATAGCCGAATTCGAGTAGTCGGCGGTCGGCGGTCCGTTGGGAGCGAAGCAGAGTTCGGCGGTGGAGCTCTACGCAAACTGCGTGCTGCCTAACCAAGCGGCGCCAGGGGAACCTGGACCCGGACGCCGCTCGATGCCTTCCTTACGCATAGTGGTTTGATCTATTGCCAAAAACTCACCGCCGCCGCCACGCACGGGCCACGTGCGGTAACTGCATGATCAATCGATGTCGCAATATCCACCCACACAAGATCCCCATTCGATATCGATAAAACCGGTATAACGAAGTGTCTGGCCGCAGGCGGTCACCTCGGCTTCGAGGTTGCCGAATGCCGTGCCACCATTGTCTGGGAAAGTGAAGAGCGACGAGCCGTCATAGGTCAGCAGTCGAATGTCGTGCTCCACGCCGAGATAGTTCAAAACCGTCCAGTGACCTGACGCGTCCTGCTTTTTCTTGGTCTCGTGAAGCCTGCCGGTTCCTGAGCCTTCAACAGGAGTGAAACTAGCCCACGCGTTGTTGGCCGGATTGTTTCGGAAGTAACTACCGTCAAGCTCAAAAGATAGAGACGATGGTTCGCACGCCGCTTCGGCTGTGACTTCCGCGCTTGCCAGTCCGGCGGCAAAGCCTGAAGTTTCGGGGTTTAATGATACATCGCCCCTGCTTGTGATTCTTGGCGGTGGGGGCGTGCCTGCCAGCGACGGCCTGTCAAAGGACGGAGGTGCGCTCGGAGTGTCGGCACAGGCGCCGGCAAGCACTAGAGCAGCGAAGGGGAGCAGCGTGAGGCGTTTCATGGTATAACTCCTGTGGGGCAGATTTGTCGGCGGTCGCGCGCCGACGGCGGGATCGAACCAACTACTTTAGAACGAACTCTGGACGCCGACGATGACGAACGCCGGCGCCGCTAAACAAATGCAAGATTGCAGCTTACCCGCTTAGGCCGACTAACCTCCCCTGAAAGAACACCTGACGTGAGGAATGGGTAGACGACGCGTTGACGAGCTAACTCCTTTGCAGTGAAGTAGTAACAGCACTCGTGCAGCGTCTAGCGCGACAAGGGATGATTAGAAAAGACTAACAATCCCGATACATGCGTTTCGGGTTGGAATCGCAAGAGTTTGTAAGGATTGTTGTGACAGCGCATCGCTCAGCGCGCTACAGTTTCTCGCGAAGCCACCTGGAGTCACTCACCGCCGCGCGCCCCCAAGCTGCGTCAGTGCGGCACGTGCCTCGGCCACAGCAGGCCGGAGCTCCGGGTCTGCGTGTTGCCATGCCGAGACGATTCGTGTGAAAGCGTCGATCGCCGTCTCCCGGTCGCCTACCCTGCGTGCGATGCGTCCGCGCTCCAGAGCCAACAGAAGCTCGCTCGCGCTGATCAGGACGGGAAGCCTTGCGGCGAGTAGCGATATCGCGTCGCGTTCCTGCCCGCGGGCCGCCAGGACACGTGCCTGAACTAGCCGATCCAGAAAGCAGACATCGCACAGTGTGTCCGACGCCTCAGCGAACCGGCGGAGCGCTTCGGCAGTGTCACGGCGAGCGAGCCCGAGATACGCCTGCGAGGTGGCGAAATCGTAATAAGCTGAGCGACGTTCCGGAACAGGGGTCGCGGCCAACCGGAAGACTGAATCCGCCCCACGCGCGAAGGTTTGGAGAGAGAGAGTATCACCGTGTGATGACCACCACCATAACGCGTGCCGCGTGGACCCGGCTCCGGTACGCAGCCATCGCCCGAACACCGCCGACGCCGAGTCATTTGGCACCACCCCAATGAGGGCCAGTTCCCCGAACGTACGGGATGGGCGGCTGCCAAGCAAACGATAGGCTTCGCGAACATGGCCGCGGTAAGTCAGCTGAGTAATCAGTTGCAGACGGGCGGAAACGGAGTCGGGGGAGAGCGCGAATGAGCCACGGCGCGGCTCTGTCAGGCGCCGGGCCAGCCTGACGCCGGTCTCCGCGGAATCCGGCCACCTGCGAACGGTGGTATATGCGCTCTGCACGACTCGGTCGGGTAGGGTGTCAATCAGACGTTTAACCTCGGATGATCGGGCCTGCCGGGCATCGAGAAGCTTCGCCACAAGCCGTATACCTTCCGCCTCCACGTCAGTGGGGTTCAGCGCGACATAGGCCTTCACATAACGCTGCGCGGCGCTGTCCCCGTTCAGGGTCAGACTGAGATCGATCGCGTGGATGTAAGCCGGTGAAAATGCGGAGTCCAACGCGATTGAGCGATCGAACGCATCGAGCACCTCTCGCTCGGTGACCCGGACGCCAGGCGTGGGGAAGTGCCAGTGTGCATCGCCCAACGTATGCCAGACTTCGGGGTCATTGGGGTACCGTTCCGCGGCCTTTTCAAGAGTGGTGAATAGTCGCTTGGCATGGACGACGTAGGCGGTGTCGTCCAGGAGACCGACCAACGCCGCCTGGAGCGAGTCGGCGACGGTTAGCAAGCTGTCGCGTGGTCCGAGCCGCCGGTTGAACGCTCCCGCGCGCAAGAGCAACGCGCGCGACAGCGAGTCCGAGGTCGAACGCCGCCAACTTATCGCGAGGCCCGCGCGCCGGAGCGCGAGCGAGAACGTGGAGTCCTGGCCGATAGCGCGTTCGTAATATGCGATGGACGAATCCCACGCGCTGCGCCTGTAGAATTGCTCTCCCTGCAGGAAGGCCTTAAGCGCTTGCAGCGAGGTGGAGCCCGCAGTGGTGCCACGGTACGCTCCCACAGCTCTCGACTGCCCGAGATCGCGCAGGAATGTGACCGTAACCGAATCGGCAATACGATCGATACGGTCGGCGGCATCGCGCAGCTCGACGTTGCTAACCATTGTACTGGTGGCGACATCACGCAGCTCCGCCCGCAGACGCACCGAATCGGTTCCACTCGTTAGAAGAGTCCCAAATACGACATAGTTGGCGTGAAGCTTTCGTCCCAGCTCCAAAGCGTTGTCCTGGTCGGCACGGCGTGAAGCGTCCCACTGCCGCACGATGACAGTCGGGGTAACGGTGTGCAGAGGCCCGGCACCGTCCAGGTTGCGTGACAGCACGTCAACCAAGCCCTCTTTCCATAGTCCAAGCCCGGGGTGGAGCACGTCGAACGGGGCTACGGCAACCAGGTTCTCGGTCAATCCCTGACCAGATCGCCACACCTTAAAGACAAAAACGCCCGCGACCGAAGCGACGATCACACCAGCGCCCATAACCAATCGCTTCGAAATGCGCGGCATGAGCCGCACCGCGAAAGGCACTCCAGGAGCGGACACGCGGCGCGTGATACCAGATGTTTTGCTCGCCGTGGCGGTGCTCGCCCGAAACGTCATGGAGCGCGCAGGTGTGGCTCCCTCTACGTGATCATGAAACTCCGTGGCCAGTTGAAAACGCTCACCGGGCTCCCGTGCAATCGCGATAGCAATTGCATCGCTCAACTCCACGGGGACATCCGGCCGCACGGTGTGTAGCGGCGGCGGCATTTCGGTAAGGCGCGCCACCAGGAGGGCCGACCCGCTGAGCTCGGCGAATGGGCGCTCACCTGCCATAAGCTCGTACCCCACCAGACCGAGTGAATAGATATCCGCCCGACCGTCAATATCCCGCTCACCCGCGAGCTGCTCCGGTGCCATGTACCAGGGCGTGCCCACTGCCATGCCTGTCATGGTAAGCCGCTCGGCTTGGGTCCCATCCCCTGTGAACCCCTTCTTGGCAGCCATCAGCGCTCCGGCGATGCCGAAGTCCGCCAGCACAGCGTGGTTCCCCTGTAGTAGAATGTTCTCCGGCTTGAGGTCGCGGTGGCAAACGCCTTCGCCGTGCGCATACGCGAGCGCGTCGGAGATCTCCCGCAGGATTCTGCAGGCATCCACCACCGACAGCCGCTTCTCGCGCTCGAGCCGCTGCCGAAGCGACTCGCCGGCGACGAAGGGCATCACATAGTACAGCAGGCCGTCCTTGGCACCCGCCGTGAGGACCGTAAGGATGTGCGGATGCTGGAGGTGGGCTGTGAGCTCGATCTCGCGCTTGAAGCGCGCCGCGCTCAGTTCGCTCGCGAAGTCCGGGGGCAGGACTTTTATTACTACCTGCCGGTCGAGAGCGGTCTCCACAGCCAGGTAGAGACGGCTCATCCCACCCCCCGTTATCTCGCGCTCTATGCGGTAGGCGTCTCCGAGTGCCTCTTTTATAAAAGGAACGAGATCGATCACGCGGGAACTCGGCGAGGGAAACAGGCTGAGCGTGCTAACATACCTAGGCGGGCAATGCGGCGCACTGGCAAGCAACCTCGTCGCGCTGCATTTTGCCGATGCCTCGTAGCGACCGGCAGGATGCTTAACCCAGCCTTACGAGACTCTCTCTTCACGTTTGATCGGCCGCCATCAAGGGTAGGCGACCAGGAGTCGTTTCCAGCGGGCGAGCTCCAGGCGGTAGCCATTGGTGGGCGTCGACTTGCAGCTTTACGGCTACACCGCATCCGCCCTAGCCTCCAATGACTACACTGCTGATCCCCGGCACGCAGGCGACTTGCCTCGTAGACCAGAACGACGTTGTCGTTTTCAATGCCGTGCGGGTGTCGGTTGGCCTGCAGAAGAACGACCTGGGTGGGCGCCCCCCATCGGAATGGGCACGACTGCTCTCAATGGAGCATGAGCCCGGCGAGCTTGAACCCGTGCGTACCTCCCTTGAGCCCGGAACGGAGCTTCGGCCCGGAAAGGTCGTGGTGACTCCGTATCAGCTTTTTCCGCGCGCGTACGAGATGTGGTCGTACGATTGGAGGTGGGACCTTCGCTGGAATGCCAATCTTCTCCTGGAGACGCTGCGCTCCCGGTGTGCGGGGGGAGAAGAACGCTTCAACCTCATCGGTCACTCGCAGGGAGGTCTTCTGATCATCCTTGCAAGCAAAATCGCTGACAAGGGGGAGTTTGCGCGATTCGTAAAGCGCGTTGTACTCGTCGGAGTCCCACTCGCTGGAACGCTGCGCGCAGTCGAGGCGCTTACCTTCGGTCATGAGAGTCTGGGAGACAGCCACCGACCGAGCGCCCTCCGCATGGCGCGCACCTGGCCGGCTATCTACCAGATGCTGCCGGCATGGCCGTGCGTCGTGGATGAGAGAAACGTCGTCCTGCCGGACGACGAGCAGCTGTTCCACCTCAGCGGATGGAGCAGTGCCACCACGCCGGGCACCGTCGATGAAGGTTTTCTCGTGCGCATGCTGGAGACACAGGAGATGCTCGTACATCCTCTCGACAATTTCGGGCCGGGCATCGCGGTGCGAACGGTCATGGCCGTAAACCAGACCACCGGGCTGGCGCTCGTAAAGGCTGCCGCCGCCGCAGGCTCGAGCTTTCTACGAATTGCGACGAAGAAGAAGAGTGGTGACAGTCTGGTGCACTACGAGGAGACATTGCGTTGGGGGGACAAGCCGTTCAGCTATACGATCACCCCTTATGGCGGCGGCGTGGAGCCGCATGCCACCCTCTGTGCGGATGAGACCATCTCGGAGCACATCAAGGCTTTTCTGAGTCTTCCCGTTCCCGATGCGAACGATGTTATCACCT
>JACMME010000271.1 GCA_014379205.1 Gemmatimonadaceae bacterium | reverse complement strand
GGCGTTTCGAGCGAGAAGTCCAGAGCGGTCGCGAGACCGTACATCACTCGACCATCCCAGGTGTCCGGGTTGTACTTGAACGCCTCGCGTACGAAGCAGCCACCGATAATGCTCCGTCGCGGATCCGGGACGAGCAGCTCGGGGTGAGTGAGCTTGTGCACGCCGAGACCACCACAAGTGCGGCAGGCACTTTCAGGATTGTTGAAGACGAAATACTCTGGCGCTATGCCACCGTACACGAAGTGGTGTGATGCACTGACCAACTCACTATAGAACCGCTCCGCCTCGGCCCGGCTTGCCCCCTTGATGATCTGCACTTGCAGCAGCCCATCACCGATAAGCAGCGTGTTGGCGATACCGGCCCTGATAGCCTTCTCATGTCGCCGGCTGACCACAAATCGATCAACTATCGCGTCCATGTTTCTTACATTCGACTCATCGAGCTCTATCTCCGCAGAGATGTCCATGAGCCGGCCGTCGACGATCAGTTCGCGGCAACCTTTTTTTCTAACCTCGGTGAAAACGAAATCCAGGTCCTCGCCGTAGAGCTTGAACACCGGAGCGCGCAGCTCGATGTGTGAGCCATCCGGCAATGACAGGATCGCTTCGAGAATCTGATTCGGCGTGCGGCTGGGCGTCGGCTCACCAGTCCGCGGGCAGTGAGCCTGGCCGATAGTCGCAAAGAGCAGATTCAGATAGCTGGAGATGTCCGTCATCGTACCGACGGTCGAGCGCGGGTTGCTGCCGGTTGTTTTTTGTTCGATCGAGATGACTGGAGACAAGCCAAATACGAAATCGACGTCGGGCTTCGCTACCTGAGCGACGAAACGTTTCGCGTAGCTCGACAACGATTCCATGTATCGCCGCTGTCCCTCGGCGTATATCGTGTCGAACGCGAGACTGGATTTCCCGGAGCCCGACAGACCGGTGACGACGATCAGCTTATCGCGCGGAATCTCCAGCGAGATGTTTTTGAGATTGTGCACTCGAGCACCTCGTACGGCGATCGTAGTGCGCGCCTGGGTGTGCGCCTGCTGTCCACCGGTGACGCCTGCCACCGAATGGGCTGCGGTGATGGTCGGAGCGGGCCGGTCGCGTGATTCTGGAACGCGCCCCGCCTTTCTGCGTCTCGCCGCATTCTTCGCGGGCTCTCTAGCCGGCATCCGATGGATCGCTCAAATGGAAGAACGCAAGCTCCTGCACCTCGACGTTACTCCTTTTCGTGAGACGGACAGGTGTGGAAGCCTTACCTATGCGTCCCTGGTCGGCGAGGTACTCGCACGCGCTGGTGACACCGCTGACGTCAAAATGCAGCTTGAAGTGGCTTTCGAGCTCGCTGCATGAGCGGGCTTCACCAATCTCACGGAGATACTCGAGGATCATTCCGAACAACAAGGTTGTGTGCTGCTCAACGTATCGGTCTATCGCGTCCAGCGCCGCCTGGACGTTCGCCGGGGTTTTCTCGGTATTGAGGAGGTCGGCGTAAATGGTCTTGAAGAAATGCGCATTCAGTTTCATCGCCTGCGGAACTACCTCACGGTCGGCGAGCAGACGGGCACCGATTACCTCGATTTGCGCCAGTGGTGTCGCGGCGTACAGAATCCAGAGGGCGGTGTAGTCGAGGTCGCCGCGCGTGACCATCCATTTGTGCGCCTTGTTAATGGCCGCTAGCGCGCTCATCCCCGCTCGCAGCAGCTGCACTCGCGTGTCGCGCTCGCCGATCTCGCCGAGCCTCGCGCACAGTGTGGCGATCGTATCGTCATGTGTATAGAGCAAACGACCCTTGGCCAGAAGGGAATGCATGAAGGAATTCCGGATGGTGCCCTCCACCATTCTGCGAAACTCGGAACGGGGTATGAGAAACGAGTGAACATTTACCCCGTCCGCATATAGCGCTACATCGCCGCGGACCACCTTGCCGTCATCGATCGTTACGAGCACAAGGTCGATGTCGGACTTTTCCCAGACTGTGTCGTGTGAAAGACTGCCACACAGGATCGCCGCGAGAATGGAGCGATCCGCTTTCACTTCGTTCACAAGCGCATCGAGCGCCTCAGTGAACTTATGCGGGATCGATCGCTCATCCATGGCAGCGAGAAGAATCGCGTCTGGTTCTGGTCGATTTTCTCGGGCGATCCGGATGCAAACCTGGTGCGCCCGGATGGAGTGGTGTCCAGTTGGGCGGGTCACTCGCGGGAAAGCTTTCCTCCGATGCCTCGTCGACATCGTCGCCTTCCCGTGCAGGTTTCTTCGGCCGGGGTTCGTCGCGGTCTGGCATCAGGATGCTTGCCTCACGATGCCTCGCCCTGGCGCGCGGTCACACCTATATCAACAGCGATGCCCCGCCACTTTCCCTGATTGAATCGCAGCACGCTCAGCACGCAGCGCAATGCGTGGCCTGTGAGAATCGCGATCCATATGTCGATAGGATCAAGCGAGCCAGTGCGCTGGATAATGGCGCAGATACCCAGGGGCACAATGACCTGAGAAACAATCGAGATGTACAGCGGACTCTTTGTATCGCCAGTTCCCTGAAGACCGCCCGTGTAGGTCAACGCAACGGTAATGAAGAGCCCCGACAGGCTGAGAACGCGAAGCAGCTGCGCGCCGATCTCGACCACGACCGGCTCGTTCATTCCGAACACCGCAAGAAGTTGCCGTGGGAAGAAAAGAAAGAACGCTCCAACTACCGCGGCGCTGCCAGCGCCGATGCGCGCGGCGACGTGGACAGCCTTTTGCGCGCGGTCGGGATGGCCGGCACCCAGATTCTGTCCCGCAACTGCCGCGGCGGCTCCCATGAGTCCCACGGATGTCCACGTTATGAGGGAAAATAACTGAGAGTAGGATACCGCGAACGCCGCCTGGGCGGCGGCGCTCTGCGCGAGCGAGCCGATGAACGCGAGCATGAACAGTCCGCCGATGTTCATCGCTATTCCCTGAATCCCGGTGGGAAGCCCGAACCGGAAGAGCGACCTGATGATCATCCAATCGGGGCCGAAGCTTCCCCCGCGCGGAAATGCCACCACCCATCCACCGGTGGTGAGCTTCACCAGCGCGTACAGTGCCACCAATCCTGTAGCGATCACGGTACCCATTGCCGAACCAGTGGTGCCGAAGGCGGGAATTGGCCCGAGCCCGCGAATAAGAATCACGTTCAGCGCGAGGTTCAGCACCGTCATCGCAATACCCAGGATCATCGGCGTCCGCGCGTCGCCAGCCGAGCGAAGCGCGCCGCTGAGCATGTAGAAAACGAGCATGCCCGTGCTGAACATGAACATTATGCGGAGAAACGGCAGCGCCTCAGACTTCACCGCTGGTGCTGCGTTGACCAGATCGAGCAGCCATGGTGAAAGCACGAATCCAAGCGGTGCCATGATGAAGAGCGAAATGCCAATCGCGGTGAGAAAAGCCTGATATACCGTACGATTGACCTTGTCCGTATCACCTGCTCCCGCAAAGCGCGCGACAAGTACGCTCATTCCGGTGAATAGCGACGTGATGAACACGATCACAATGATGAATATCTGCCATGCGACACCAATGGCGGCGTTGGCTGTAAAGCCCACAAGATGGCCGACCAGTACATGATCGATGATGCCCTGGAGGCCGCCGATGATGTTGGTGAGCATGGTGGGCCAGGCGATCTTCCAGACAGCCGCGGCCAGGGGTCCCTCGACTATGGACCGGTCGTATTTTGACGCCGCTTTCGTGGGTGCTGGGACCGATGACAAGGCTGGTGTGGCAGGCGCGGCGATTTTGGTCATGGGGTGGGATGATCGCCGGTGACTAGGAAGGTGTGGGTGGGCTGACCACTCGACAGCACTGGTCTGTTGCAACGCGATTGGAGCGCGGACACGCTTGACGCTACTTTTGCGCCGCCTCACCGGAGCCGACAAAAGATAGCCCCTAAACGCATTCATGAAAGCCTGCGCGATCCCTTAAAGCCATGGTGTTGACGGATCCCGGACTCGCATCATCAAAAAAAGATTCTGTGCCTGTCGATTTCGCTGCCCCTCGTTCGACGTGTAGGTAAGGAGCCCTGCTTCAGTCAGGCGATACCTGTCAAACCAGCACTAACCAAATAGACACAAAGGAGAGAAGACGACAATGCGATTCATGATCCTGGTCAAAGCGGACAAGAACTCGGAGGCCGGCGTTCTTCCCGACGAGAAGCTGCTCGCCGAAATGGGGAAGTACAACGAAGAGCTTGTGAAAGCCGGCGTCCTGCTCGCGGCGGATGGACTGCAGCCGAGCTCGAAGGGCGCGCGCGTGAAATTCTCCGGTTCCAAGCGCACCGTGACCGATGGGCCTTTTAGCGAGACCAAGGAGTTGATCGCGGGCTTCTGGCTGATTCAGGTGAAGTCAAAGGAAGAGGCGATCGAATGGGTCAAACGGGCTCCGAATCCGTTCCCCGGTACCGAGTCCGAGATCGAGATTCGGCAGGTATTCGAGACCGAGGATTTCGGCGAGGAGCTCACCCCCGAGCTCAGGGAACAGGAACGACGTATGGCCGAGCAAATGGCGGCCAATGCCAGGAAATCCCAGAAACCGAAGTAACGAAAACCTTTCGTTGCGAGCGCACCGGGCCTTGCACCTGTGTAGCTAGACGGTCTGATTGGTATGGGTGACGTCTACCGATACCCATCGAGCGATCGAGGCAGTCTGGCGGATCGAGTCCGCCAGGCTCATTGCGGGTCTAGCGCGAATGGTGCGCGATGTCGGTCTTGCAGAAGATCTCGCTCAGGACGCACTCGTAGCCGCGCTCGACCGGTGGCCGGAGTCAGGCGTCCCGGAAAAACCGGGCGCCTGGCTCATGGCTACCGCGAAGCATCGCGCAATCGACCACCTGCGCAGAGGCACCCGGCTCAAGATCAAGGAGGAACAAATCGCTCGCGAGATCGAGATCCAGCAGGAGTGGACGACAGCGGATCTCGAGAGTGCGATGGACGATCACATCGGGGACGATCTCCTGCGTCTCGTTTTCGTATCCTGTCATCCGGTGCTTTCCACCGAGGCGAGCGTCGCTCTCACGCTCCGCGTGCTGGGAGGTCTGACGACAGACGAAATCGCGCGTGCCTTCCTGGTCACCGAGCCGACTGTAGCCCAGCGCATCGTCCGAGCAAAGAGAACGCTCACCGAAGCGCAGGTTCCCTTCGAAGTTCCCCGCGGAGCCGAGTTTGCCGAGCGTCTCTCGTCGGTACTCCAGGTAGTCTACCTCATCTTCAACGAGGGCTACTCGGCTACTGCTGGTGACGATTGGATGCGACCTGCTCTTTGCGAGGATGCGCTGAGACTCGGCCGTATTTTGGCGGAGCTCGTTCCAAATGAGCCGGAAGTCCACGCGCTCGTCGCACTGATGGAGATACAGGCATCGCGCATACGCGCCCGAGTGGGCCCTACGGGAGAGCCCATACTGTTGCTCGACCAGAACCGCGCCCGGTGGGATCATGTGCTAATAGGCCGTGGTCTCGCGGCCCTGGAGCGCGCCGAGCAGCTCGGTGGCGCGCGTGGACCGTATGCACTACAGGCCGCGATTGCCGCCTGTCACGCACGATCGCGTACCGCTGCCGAGACGGACTGGAAGCGGATCGCGGCGCTGTACGCTTCGCTCGCTCAAGTCGCGCCCTCACCTGTCGTGGAGCTAAATCGGGCGGTTGCGATCTCGATGGCCTTTGGTCCCGCCGCCGGTCTGGATCTCGTGAACGCCCTGACGGCGGAGCCATCGCTCAAAACCTACCATCACTTGCCGAGCGTGCGCGGTGACTTGCTCGAAAAGCTCGGTCGAATCGACGAGGCACGCGCGGAGTTCGAGCGTGCGGCAATGCTCACCCGCAACGCGCGCGTGCGCGATCTGCTGCTCGAGCGCGCCCGAGCATGCGGCGGGCGCTCATAGGGCGCTACGCAAGCATTACGGCGCCGGCCGGAGCGATGCTTCGCGAATCGGAATCGATGCCTTCCCTGGCTGGTGCTCGGGTGGCAGCACCTGGGCGTCTTCAAATACCGGAGTCGTACTTGATCCAAGTTCGCTGGGCGGGAGAGACGCCGTGCCACTTTCAGCGCATGTCACCTTGATCCACATGGGAGTGTAGATACCAAACGTGAGAAAGTAGACGAGCTGATTCGCGAAAGAGAGTTGCGTCTCCACCTTGGCCGGGCCGTTGGGGCATTTCTGAGCCGTTTCAAGCACGGAAGGAGGCACCAGCCCATAGATCCAGCCGCTTGCCCATGGTTTCTCAATCGTTTGCGTGGAGGGCGCCCGCCCCGTGTCGATGACGGCGTGGTAGCAGCCCGCGCTGGTGACGGTAAGAAGGACGCAGGCATATGCTCCAATCTTCATGGTCGATTCTCCGAATGGGAACCCGTGGTATGTATTGTTGGTCGGACACGTACTTCAACGTAATGGACTATCCTCGGTGAGCGGCACCGGACGTTCTCCCGGCGCGGTCGTTGTCGGTGGCTACATCAACGGCCTCGGACTGGTTCGCGCTTTGGGTGCCAGGGGTATTCCTGTTGCGGTGATCGCCACCAAGCCGTTCGACATTGCGCATCGATCCCGGTGGGTCACCGAGCACGCAATGATTGATGGGCTCGAACACTCTGCGGAACCTCTCATCAGTCTGCTCGAACGACGCGCGGCTGGCTGGAAGGGGTGGCTCGTCATCCCGACCAACGACGAGGCCATGGGGGCGCTCGCTCGGCATCATGATCGGCTGTCGTCCACATACCGGTTGGCCTGCCCCGAATGGGAGAGCGCGAGATATTTCCTCGACAAGGCGGAGATGCTGGATGTGGCGCGGGCCATCGGCATACCTTCGCCGCACTGTTACGGATCTGCGCAGGAATCGATGCTTGGTGACCGCGAGGTTCGCTTCCCCGTCGTAATCAAGCCCACCAGCGGATATCGATTCATCGCGCGCTTCGGCGCAAAACTCTTTGTCGCGAATACACGCGACGAGCTTGGCGAGGCGATTGCGCGTTTGTCGCAGGCCAACCTGCGGGCGCAGGTGTTCGATCTCATCCCGGGAGAGGACCACCGCATTTACGCCTACTGCACATACATCAACGCCCGTAACGAACCTTGTGGAGGACTCACCATCCGTAAACTGCGACAGGGTCCGCCGTTCTTCGGCAGCGCGCGGGTTGCGGAAGTCGTCGCTGACGTGCCAGTCCTTCGCGAAATGACTATCGAGTTCCTCAGCCGCACGGGCTTCCGCGGAGTAGCGGCCGCCGAGTTCAAGCTGGATCCCCGTGACGGTTCCTATCGCTTCATGGAGGTCAACGGCCGTTCGGTGGTGTACAACGGCTTGCTGTGCAAGGCCGGCATGGACGTCGCCGGTCTGCTGTGGGCGGACTATGCGACTGGTGCGTCCGAGCTCGTACGGCCTAACAATTGGCCAGGCGTCTGGGCTGATCTTCACTCGGATCTGCTATATTCATTTCTGTATCGCCGGCATGACCCGATCTCGATACGCCGCTTTCTTGCTCCGTATGGCCGGCCGACGATCGATGCAGTGTGGTCGGTGAGTGATCCTGCGCCGAGCATCGCACAGTGGCGATGGAGTGTTCGGCGCGGTTTCGAGGCTCTGCGGCGCGACGGGGTAGGTAAGCTCCTCGCGAACCACACGCGAGTCCAATAAACCTCACGAAGTCATAACGATTTGGCTCTTACCACGGTGCGGAACTTCCCGTGGCCGCTACGGTCGATCTCGCGGCTCCACCGAGCTTCGATATTCTCGCTTCCGAGAAGGCGCCGCAGTTCTGGCAGCGCCTGGTCGAGCGCGCTGCGAAACAACTGCTCATCGACTGTGACAATCGTTAGCTGATAGCGTCCCCCTCCGTGTTGTGTGAGCTGGTACTGCAGCACCCCGGGAATATCCTTGAAAACCTGCCAGATCGCTCGCGGATGCAGAAATCGCCCATCGGGCAGCGCGAGCACGTCCTCCACTCTTCCCTCGAGCTCGGACAGGCGGCTGAACGTGCGCCCGCATGCGCACAGTTCCGAAGTCGCGGCTGCGACGTCGCCGATGGGATAGTTCAGCAAGACCGACGCATAGTTCACCAGATTGCTGATGATCACCTCGCCGGACTCACCTGGATTCGCCTGGCGGCCATCCGTTGTCCTTATGCGCACGTGACAGAGGTCTTCGTGGATGTGAAACCCGCTGCGCTCCTCGCAGAAGAAGCCAATCTTGAAGGACTCCACCGCATTGTAGCGCGACAGCACAGGAATGCCGTAATGCTGTTCGATATAGTCACGGCCGCCGCGAGGCATTTCTTCGCCCATGTACATCACCATGCGCGGCATTGCGATCTCGAGGCCTCTCGCCTCGACGCTCCGAAAGAAGAGATCTACCCATCCTCCGTATCCGACGATGACATCTGGTTGTTCCTCGTTGACGATTGCGGCAATTGAATCAAGAGGCTCGAGCAGTGAGACGAATCGCCGTCTGGGCTTGACCGGAAGCGCCGTGTGCTCCTCGTAGAACTCTATGACCTTCTTGAAGGTGGAAGTGTCGTAGCCGACATACATCTCCTTGGGCCGGAACGCGCCGCCGCATACCTTGTTGACCGGTTCACGCTCGCGTTCTCCGTACGCGATGTTTGCCAGCAGCGACCGCTTGTCGTGGCGGATCCCGATAGGAGTGCCGGTCGAGCCGCTGGTCAGAAACGGAATGCCTGTACGACCGGCGCGCGTTCGCGCGACGAACAGCATCGGCTCCGACCTGACATGGTCGCGGTCGAGCACCGGTAGTTTATCCAGCTCCGTTGCGCCACGGATCTCGCGGACATCGATACGCTCGCGTGTAAACAGGTCCTTGTAGTACGGGACCGTCCGCGCCGCATACGAGACGATCCGGCGTATGCGCCGATCGCGAATCGCGTCGAGCTGCTTGCGCGGAAGAAAGGGAACGCGCCGTTGTCCGATCGCGGTGGCGGCAACGATAGCAGTGCCGGCCGTACGCCTGAGCAAGCGTCCGATCATGGCGGCCCGCCCATGATTCCAGACCGCGCCTCGAGCGTGAAGAGAACCCCGGACGCCTGACAGATCGTACGCAGCTCTTCGATCACACTACGCGTGAGGGGGATTCCAGTCAGGGAGCGTTTCGCATGCGCCGCGTACTCGGGGTCTCCAGGCACCAGCACCGGCTGCCTGGGGTCGCATGCGCGGGTCCCCCGCAGCTCTTCCATTAAGGAGCTGAGATCTGCTTCGAATCCTCCCTCGTCACGAAATCTCCGAGGATCGATAGCCATGAAAAAGTGTCCGACGCTCGGCCGATTTGTTGCGCTGGAGCTGGCGCGCGTTCCAGGGAGCACAGCCGATAAAACTTCAACCATCGCTGCCAATCCGTATCCCTTGTAGCTGCTGGTTGCCGGCGTACTACCGAGCGGCGTCAGGCGACGCAGGCGGATCGCGGAACCTGCTCTCGTGACCGCTTTGCCGCGCGCGTCGAGCGCCCATCCTCGCGGAATGGCGCGTCCGCTGTAACCTTGCGTCGCGATTTTGCCGAGTGAGGCCGTACTGGTCGCCATGTCGAGGACGAACGGCCTGTCCAGGGATGGGGCCGCGAATGCCACCGGGTTCGTGCCGAGCATCGCGTCGAGACCGAAAGTCGGCACAATGGCTGGCTCGAGCGTACTGGTCGTGGAAAGACCGATCAACCCTTCGCGCGCCGCCATGAGCGCATACGCGCCCGCGGCGCCGTAGTGTCCCGAGTTCCGCACGGCAACAGCGCTGATCCCCAGTTTGTGGCACTTCGCAATCGCCATCTTCATCGCCGTATCGCCGGGGACATGTCCAAGCCCCCCGCCTCCATCGATCAGGGCCGTGGTCGCATCATCGCGCACCACCTCGATTTGCGGCGTCATCGTCAGCGCTCCGGCGAGCAGACGACGGTGATAGTACGGCAGCATGCTGCAGCCGTGTGAGTCGATACCGTGCAGATCAGAATACAGCAGGTATGCCGATGTGATGGAGGCATCGCTTTGCGACATCCCCCAGGCCTTCAGCAGAGCATCGATTTGTGATTCGAGCGCAGCGGCTGAAACCAGCGTGTCTGGCCAGAGCCGGCGCACGCGAGGCAGGAATCGGCTAATGACGAGCGCGGCGATCCATGCCGGTCGGTGATTGCTTAGGGGGCCCAGCGCGCGACGTATTGTCTGTGGAAATAATGCGGCCAGGCGATGTTCCGTCGGCGTCACTGGCCGGACTGATGCGTGAGGAGCGCTCCGAAGAGTCGGAGATGATTGCAGCTCGGTCTCCGGTTCAGGCGGATGCCGTTCCGGGACCACCAAAGAAGCCGATCCATATCTGAGCAGATCTTGCTGGCTAAAGGGGACAACAACTGCTGTTGTTGAAGCGTCACATTCGACTCGAAAGGAATGTCTACTCCATGACTTCTGGAATTCGATGAAACGATGCCCTTGAATATCGATCAACCCGAATTCGGCGCAACCCGCACCATGTGATACCGTGTGCGATCTTGCCGACCCATACAGCAAGCCGTAGCTTCGCCAACCTTATTCCGTACCAAGGCCGCCGGTCCACCCAGGTCCGAGGGTCGAGCACACATGCGCGCAGTCCTCTTCGAATGGCGCGGGACCAGCTTTCACCCGTACCCGGTAATGAATTTTATCGGGATTGTAATCGGGGTGATGGCAGGGACATTCGAGGCTCCGAGTCGGAGCCTCGATGCCGATGTTGTCAACGTCGTCCTGTTGTTGCTCCTCCTTCCAGCGTTGCTCGGGGCACGTCTCCTGTTTGTAGCCACGCATTGGGAACTTTACAGGCATGAGCCAATCCGCATACTCCGCCGGGCAGACGGCGGAGCTTCTCTTTTCGGTGGTCTCGCATTCGCTTTCCTCTTCTCGCTTCCGCTTCTCGGCGTCCTGAGGGTTGGCATCGGCGCTTTCTGGGATGTTGCAAGCATCACCATTCTCATCGGACTGGCCTTCACGAAGGTCGGCTGCTTCCTGAATGGGTGCTGTGCGGGGCGTTTGTCGCGAGGGTGGCTTGCGATTGTGAGCCGGAACGAGCGCGGAATTCTGGGAAGGCGTGCGCCGGCTCAACTTCTGGAAAGTGCGGTCGCAGTCGTGATTCTGTTGGGGGCGTTTGCCTTCTGGAATCAAATGCCTTTCGACGGCGCGATTTTCCTGGCGGCGCTTGGGAGCTACTGCGTCGCGCGCTTCAGCCTGGAGCGTGCGCGTGAGTCGAGCGACACGGTCGGGAAGGTCAACACCAATCGCGTCATAGCAGCTGCACTCGTGGCGATTTCAACGGCGTCCTTCATGGTTTTCTGGTCTCAGTCGTGAGGGTGCGAACCATGCGGCCGCGGGGACAGGAGGTCAATGCATGAGCACCCATGCCTGGTGGCTGACGCCGCTTGCAGTGCTTCTGGTCCTGTTCCTGTTTCGCTTCGTAGGGTGTGACCGTTTCTTTGGACTCGAGCGATCTTCAGTCCCTGATGACCCAGTGAACGCCTACGCCATAGTCGTTCAAAAGAGCATGCCTGTTGGATATTGGCGCCTGCACGAGACAATGTCGAATACGGCAGTACCGGGAGGCACGGCGATCGACGAAGTCGGTAACAACCACGGCACTTACGATATGGTGCAGGCGGGCTTTCCGGCGGATCCACCGCATCTTTCGCCCGGAGCAAATCCGATCATACTGGCGTTGGGCGTGACCCCTGCTGTTCAGAAATACGACCCCACGGCAACTGCAATTCGCGTTCAGGGAGGGTTTGTCCAGATCCCATTCGCATCAGAGCTCAATCCAAGCACCTTCAGCGTAATTGCACTGGTTCAAGCCGAGTGGGCGCTGAACCAACCCGGCGTGTATTACTGCGTGATGGAGTCCAGCGACCAGCCGCCGAACCAATCGGGCGCGCGAAAGACGCGGGGTTTTGCCATCTATGCCGGTCCGGACGATCCTGCCCAACCCGGCACTCCCTTTCGTTGGCAACTCTGGGTGGGCGACGGCACACAATTCAATCGCGTAAGCCAAGTTGACCCAACCGACGCTGCTACGATAACAAGCGGAGAGCCCACCTTCCTGGCGGTGGTGTTTGATGGAAGTGAGTATGAATTCTGGGTCGTTACCGAGAACACCGATATGGATCACATGAACCATGCGCTGGTTCCGCAGACCTATGTGCCAAACAACTCGGGGGATCTTCACATTGGCATCACGCAGGTCCGCTCGCCTCTGGTTCCTCCCTTCCCGGGTTCTGCCCGGAGGCTGTATCCATTTTCCGGCAAAATAGAAGAGGTCGCAATTTTCAATTTTGCCTTGGATCATGCAAGCATCGCTTCACAAATTGTGGCAGCGTTCAATTCTCCGTAACCGACCACAGGGAGCAATTCGCCATGCCGTCAGCAGGGGATTTCTACAATCAGATGCAGGCGTCAAACGCCCGCCTGGATGCCATCCGGGCCGAGCTGACCAACGGCTTTTCCAATCTCGCCACTCTGCACGGCTACACCAACGACGCGTTGCTGCACAACGCCAAGCAGAACGACACCATAATTTGCCTTCTGACGCAAATCGCCGAAAATACCTGCTGCGTATGCAACGAAGCGCACATCCAGACGGGGCTGCAGACTTCCATCAAGGCGGACATCTCGAGCCTTGCCGCACTGTATGCTCTCGGTAATGCTCAGGCTGCACTTGCCTGGCAGCGTGAGCTTGCGCTCAAGAAGCAGATTGAGGAGTGCTGTCCCCCAGATGGAGAGTCCGAGCCGGCATGCACTCCGAAACCCTGTCCAGCTCCGAGACCCCTGCCGGATCCGCCTCATGTGGGACCTGGAGTAATCCTGAGGCAGGCTGGTGCGGACTGAGGTTGAGTTTGCGTTGTTGATTCTGGCAGCAGTTGGCGTTCTGATCGTGCTCGATCAGGTAACGAAGGCTTGGGTCGAGCGATCGTCTGGCCGTGGGGCACCCAAGCCTGCCGCCAAGCGCTCGTGGCTCGAGGTTCGAGTGGTACGGCATTCTTTCAAACCCACCTGGATCAACAGCGCCGCAGCTCTGTTGTTACTGTGGACTTCGGTTGTTGCGGGCATCGCGGCACTCGTTCACGATGGGCGCCTGTTTCAGCACCCTATCGCGCAGATGGCGCTCGGTGTGGCGATTGGGGGAGCTACCACCAATCTCATTGACCGCTTGCGCAGCGGCTCCGTGATCAACTTCGTGCGCGTTGGGTGGTGGCCAGTATTCAACCTCGGCGACGTCGCGATTCCACTGGGGGTTCTCGGTGCGCTGGCATGGATGCGCTGATTGTGGTCCGGCAACCTTGAGAGCGCCGGTCCGTGTCCAACCCTTTGGATGCGGACCCGTGCCCTGCTGGCCACCCGACACTCAATCACCCCGACCATTTCCAGAAGTATCCTTGCGGCGCTGATTTGTTGCGTCCTCTCACAGCGCGCACCGGCGCAGCAGTTCGCAGATACCTCCTACACCGCCGACGTTCCCAGGCCGGCGTACGCGTCTCGTGGTCCGACTGTGCTATTCGATCACGCGCATCGCAACTTGCATCGAGCGGATGGGAACTACCGCACCTTCGCTGACCTGTTAGCAAGCGACGGCTATCAGGTCACCCCCAATCAGACATTGTTCACGCGGGAATCGCTGCAGGGATTCGATGTCCTGATAATCGTGAATGCTCGCGGCGGGGAAGGTCCGGCCGCCTTCGACACTCCGGCGTTTACCATCGATGAGGCAGTGGCTGTTCGCAAATGGGTAGGGGACGGCGGGTCGCTGCTCCTTATTGCCGACCACGCGCCGTTCGGAGCCGGCGCGGAGATCCTGTCGCTGCAATTCGGCGTGAACATGAGCAAGGGATTTACCATCGACACCGCAAAGGGATACTCGGAGGACAATCCCGGCCTGCTCTACTTCACGCGCGGTAACTCGCTCCTTGCCGATCACGCCATTGTATCGGGGAGGGATAGCACAGAGCTTGTATCGCGAGTTCTCACCTTCACCGGGCAATCGCTCTCCGTACCGGGCGACGCTGCAGCACTCCTCAAGCTCTCGTCCACGGCCATGGATGCTGCGCCTCAAACGCGGGCAGAGGCACAGGCTCAAGCTGAGCGCATTGCCCGGCTGCGCGACAGCCTGATGGCGGCGCGCGCCGCAACTCCCAGCGCCGGAGACACGGCTATCGCGCTCCGATTGGCGCCACCCGAACGAGTCGCGGCACGACAACTCACATCCGCGGCTGGCCGCGCGCAAGCCGTGGCGCTCGAAGTGGGCAAGGGAAGAGTCGTGATTCTGGGGGAGGCCGCCTGTCTATCCGCGCAAATCATTTCGATTCCCGGATCGCCGCCGCGCAAAATGGGCATGAATGTCCCCGGTACAGACAACCGTCAGTTTGCGCTAAACGTCATGCATTGGCTGAGCCGCCTGCTGTAAGGGAGCCGGTTTCAGCTTCAGCGACGTTCTTCAGATTTACGAGACCCTGCTCGAAGTCCTTTCCGACCATCTTGTCCATACTGGAGAAGAGGGAGATGGCCTTGGTCGCGAAGGTACTGTCGCCAGACATCGTCCACGTCACGTTCACCCCTTCCGGGGTGGGCTTGAACATGAACTCCGTAAGGTTTCTGGCCTTGAAGGGTTTCAGGAATTGCAGGTCAATGGCGACGCGTTGGTTCGGTATGCTTTCCTTGATGGCCATGCGTCCTTCGCCCGCTTTGCTATTGCCCGCCCAGCTGTAGACTGAGCCCACACCCGACGGATTGCCCGAAAACGTTCTCTTTAGATTCGGGTCCAGCTTCTCCCAGGGCGACCAGGCGGTCCATCGACGGAAGTCGTTCACAAAGCCGAACACCCGGTCTGCCGCCGCTGAGATAGTTGCCATCCGCTGAACGCGGAATGTGGCTGGGCGGGTCATGATCGCCATCACCAGCACCAGCACCACGACCACAAGGCCAAAAAGCATTTTCATGAGCATGCGAAACTCCTTGCTATGGTGTGATGCTGCGTGCTACGGGAATTCTCCCTCATCGAGCACGGTCCCTTTCCAGCTCCCCGCTGCTGACCTCTCGCAGGTCTCCCAGCTTCGGTGCTCGCCCCGAAAGCCGCGCTTTGGCGAGCTCGAAAAGGACGGCTGGCGCGGGCCGATCCTTCTTGAAGTAGGACACCGAGTGCGCATCGACATGGATCAGCGTGATGCGCGGATCCTCTACGCTTCCATTCCGCGCACCGCCTTCGTCTGGAAACCAGATGCTCCAGGATGACTTGTACAAACGCCGGATCTCATCACGGTTGCGCGAAATCCTGGCTGTGCCGCTGACGGAAACCCACTCGCGCGTACCGTCACGATAGAATGCGACATTTACATGTGGATCCTGTTCCAGCTCGTCGAGCTTGTCCGTCTCGATATCAGTAACGAACCAGAGATCCGAGCCATTCTCGCGTTTTTGCACGCCCATTGCGCGAGACACCAGATATCCGTCGCGGCGGCGCGTTGTGAACATGCATATCTCGATGCCGTCGATGAGCTCATATAGATCATCCAGCTTCTTATTCAGGGGTACTTCAAGATCAAGATTCTTTTCAGTAGCGTCCTGCAAGGTCAGTCCTCCGGCTACAAAGAGCGCAGCTTTCAGAAGCGGGCTGGAAACTGGCTCACGGCAGCTGTGCCGTCAAATATTCACATGCGCGCACGTCCCGAACTACCAGTGGCGCCGCCGGACATGCCGCATGCACAAGAAACGCCCACCCATGGTCGGGGAGTGGGCGTTTCTGGTGAGGCGATCTTACAGCCTCATTTTCGACACAATCCGTTAGTCAGGAAATCGATCCAACGTGTTCGGCAAGCTTGTCAAACGACTCGTTCCAACCAGCATTTGCCGAGTCGCTCATCATGCCTGCCGGCAGCCCTGCGTGCCGCAACGTCATTGTGGTCTTGTCTCCATGTTCGACGAGCGTCACGGCAAGCAACATTTCGAGCGGGATGTCCTCACCCATTCCATAATGCGTCGCGGGAACGATGTTGCCTTCCGCATCTGAAAAAGAATCGGTGCACACAATGCGCTCGGGTTCGACCAGCTCGCGATACACGCCTGTGCTCCAGAAGTCCTTGCCATCCGACGATCGCATGCAGAATAGATATTTGCCTCCAACCCGCAGATCGATTTTGCAGGCAGG
>JACMME010000270.1 GCA_014379205.1 Gemmatimonadaceae bacterium | reverse complement strand
TCTCGGATAACCAGGCTTACACCACCGACACAGCCGCAATCGGCTTCTCGGCTTCCAAGAACGTTTCGATCGCGTCGATCACACTTTCGACAGCCGGCTCCGCTGGTTGGGCAGCCCGCGCGAACCACACGCTGACAGGCGCGAAGAAGTGCGACGTTCAGGTTGGTGGCTCAGTCGTAGCTCCGCAGAAAGATGGCGTTCCGTTCTGCAGCTAAGCCCCTTCGGGTTTGACAGCGATAAGGGCCAGGCGATTCGCCTGGCCCTTTTCGCATCCCGGTACGAACAAGAACTAAGAACTGCGAACTGCGAATTGCGTTAACGGGTCACGGGGGTGGCGTCGGACCAGCATGCCTTGCCGTTAGAACGTCAGCAACACGCTCGGCTAGATGCTCGTTGTGAGTCAAAAGGATTGCGAGAAGCTTTCCGGAAACAATCAAGTGCGGTGGCTGTCGCCAGGAGACCGCCGCGTCAATCGGTGCCGCAGTAGCCGGCTGCAGTGTTCGGCTATCAGCCTCCCGCGATGCGATGCTCGGATAAATGAATAGTTGAAGGTCGCTTTCGCTGACCGCGAGCAGCTCGCCCGGCACCGAAAGGAATGGCTGCCGAATCTTCTCCCCACGGTCGCTTACCACGAGCCCGGCTTCGGAGAGCCTTTTCACTACCTCAGCCTTGTTCCACTCGTCGAGGACAGCAGCCAAGCTCTCCGCCGCGACGATCGCCGTTCGTGCGCGGGCCGAGTCCAGACCGAGAGCTGGGGTTGGTTTAGCCTCTTCGCCTTGCCGGCATGCAGCCGAGCTGAGCAGCAACGCACACAGAGGACGCACCAGAATCGGCGCTCGGATTTTCGGATGCTGTAACACGCCAGTGATATGTCCCACTACGCTGCAGCGCAGTGCGTATTTGCAAATCGGCTAGCCAGCCCTGTTTTTGAAGTCAGCCTGTCCTGGGAATCGGGAATCAAGGTAGATCTTCCCTGATCGCGGGCGATTCAGACATAGCCTGGTGCTGGCAACTGGTCGTCACCACGCGACCACTGATCACTCAGACTGCGACAGGTACTGGCACTCGCCACCGCTACCTGGACTGGCACTGACACTGACACTGCCCCGTCTTTTGCGTTCGGTCGATGCGACCCGGTGTAGTGACGGTACGAGCAGCTACGTTGCAGGCTTACGGGTGTCTTTGCACCTCGGTTGGCCCGGAATTATTCCATCTCAGTGCGCCGCTTGGAGCGTGCACCGGACGTCTGGCGGCGCAGCGAACCAGTCGCGACGCATCAGCCTGAGATAGCGTAGGAAGATACAGGAAGCCCGCAATTGCCGATGCCTCCCCAGGCTCTATCTCATCAGGCCGTTTCGTCAGGCTGACCGCAAGAATGGGGATGGTCATGAGACGCGAATCCCGCTCCCATCGTTCCAGAGGCGCAGTTACAAGAAGGTCGAAATCGCAGAGGACGACGTCTGGGCGAATGTCGCGCGCCACACGAGTGCCCTCATCAAAACCCACTACCGAGGAGCACACAATGTCAGACGCAGAGAAAACCTCGCAGTAATGGTCGCTGAGAAACCGATGACGCGCGATGCAGAGTGCTCGCATTATAGTGGTTGGCGTGGTAAAACCAGAGAATGGGGCTGGGGTACTACTATACCACCGCGGCGGAGCGGGTCAATAGGCAATTGTCACCTGCAAGTAACACACGGTGTGCGGAACCAGTGCCCAAAAAGGGGTCAGAACTGAATGTTGTCGTCCTGCCAGCCGCGTTTCATCTGGAAGCTTTCCGATCGACCGCAAGTCCCAGCGCGTCGAGTATGAAGGCATAACGAAATGCCTGCTCCCGCAATGCATCGTACCGCCCCGATGCTCCTCCATGCCCCGCTCCCATATTCGTTTTCAATACTAGGAGGTTGTCATCTGTCTTGGTGGCGCGAAGCCTTGCCACCCACTTCGCCGGCTCCCAATACGGTACGCGCGGGTCGTTAAGTCCAGTCGTTACCAGCATCGCTGGATACTCCTTCGCACTCACATTGTCGTATGGTGAATAGGACTTCATGTAAGCGTAGAACTTCTCCTGCCTGGGATCCCCCCACTGCTCCCACTCCTGCGCGGTAAGCGGTATGGAAGCGTCCTTCATGGTGGTGATGACGTCCACGAAGGGCACGTCGGCCACGACCGCCTTGAACAAATCGGGTCGCATGTTCACTACTGCACCCATGAGCAGACCACCCGCGCTTCCTCCCCGAATCGCAAGCCGGCTGCTGGAGGTGTACTTCTCGCGAACAAGGTGCTCGGCGGACGCGATGAAATCCGTAAACGTATTCTTCTTGTTGAGCAGCTTCCCCTGATCGTACCAGGAGCGACCCATCTCCTGTCCACCCCGGATATGTGCTACCGCGTAGACGACGCCCCGATCCAGCAGACTGATGACGTTGGATGAGAAGTTCGCTTCCTGGCTCGAGCCGTAGGATCCATACGCGTACAGAAGCATTGGCCGGGTGCCATCCTTGACCAATGGAAGTCGATACACGAGGGAGACGGGCACCATTGCTCCATCGGAAGCGCGGGCCCAGGTGCGTTCTGCCCGATAGAGAGAGGGATCGTAGCCGGGAACCTCAGTTCGCTTCCGCACAACGCGCGAGCGAGCCTTCATGTCATAGTCGTACACCGTCGCAGGCGTAACCATGGACATGTAGGTGAAGCGCAAAGTTCGGGTCTGGTATTCAGGGTTGTTTGCCAGATATACCGTATACACAGGTTCCGAAAAACTTACGTCATGGGACTGGCCCGACGCCGCATCCATTATGCGAATCCTGCGCAGTGCGCCGCGTCTCTCGCCAATAACGAGATGGTCCCTGAACGCCTCTACGTCATTGATCAAAACGCTATCGCTATGCGCAATGAAGGGCGTCCAGTTGCGCTTCGACGGATCCGATGCCGGAGCTCGCATGACCTTGAAATTGACTGCGTCCTCATTGGTCAGGATGTAGAAACTGCCCTCTCGAGGTGTCACGCTGTAAAGAATGCCCGGTTGCCGTGGTGCGATGAGACGTAGCGAATCCATCGGACGGTCCGCCGACAGATAACGGACTTCGGATTGCGAGTAGCTTCCGGTACTGAGCAACAGATACTCGTCGCTGCGGCTTTTCTCGAAATCCACGTCAAAGAGCTGATTCGGCTCATGGTACAATTCCGTGTCGCTCGACGCGTCAGCGCCAAGTGTATGGCGCAGAAGCTTGTGCGGGCGTTTAGCGGAATCGACTGTTGTATAGAAGATGGTACGGTTGTCGTTTGCCCATTCTACCGAGTAGTACACGTTGGGTACCCGGTCATCGCGAAGCTTGCCCGTGGCCAGATCCTTTACGTAAAGCGTGTACGTCTCCGATCCCGCGGTGTCGGTCGAGTACGCCAGCAGGCGATGATCCGGACTGACCTGAAATACGCCTACATCGAAGTAGACCAGACCTGTTGCGAGAGCATTTGCGTCGAGCAGGACTTCCTCGGGCGCATTCATGCTTCCCTTCCTTCTGCAGTAGATCGGATACTGCTTTCCCTTCTCCGTCCGCTGGTAGTACAGGTAGCCCCCATCGCGTTCCGGAACGGAAAGGTCGGTTTCCTTTATGCGCCCCAGCATCTCACGGTAGAGCTGCTCCTGCAGCCCCTCAGTGTGTTTCATCGATGCCGCCGTGTAATCATTCTCGGCTTGCAAATATTTGATGACATCGGGATTTTTCCGATCACGCAGCCAGAAATAGTTGTCTGTGCGAATGTCTCCGAGTGTGGTGTCTGCCCACGACTGTATGGCGGCCGTTGGGGATGGCGGCCGTTGCGCAAGCGCATTGGTCGTGAGAACCAGCACGAACGCTGGCAGGAGGCGGCGTGGCAGGATCGGCATCTTGGGCTCCCGAGAAGCGGCTAGGGGGGAGTGCGTCCACTCCAGTCAAAAAACTTCCGGCGGTTAGGGTCGTGCCGGGTACGTCGGCTGTCAAGGTTGGGTCGGCGCGACTTGACATCGCCGCTGCCCGAGAGACATACAACCCCGGGTGGACGTGATCGTTCGGGTTTGAGAGAAGCGAGACTACGCGAATGAGCAAGAGCGCGAAGCGGAAACTCCAGATAGCAGACGTGCTACGTGAAAGCGGCGCGGTTCTCTGGATGCGGGACGCCGAGACTATCCGTTTCAGGTACGTCAGCGAGGGAATCGAGGATGTACTTGGCTACCCGCCGAGCCGCTTCATTGAGGATGATGGTTTCTGGGAAGCCACAATTGTACCCGATGAGCGTTCGGTGACGATGGATCGGATGCAGGAGATCCTGAAACAGGGGACGGGTGGCAGCGTCAACTACCACGCAATTCACGCGAATGGCTCCCTCATACTCCTCGTGGACTTCGTTGCGGCTTCTCGTGCGAGAAAGGTTGTTGCGGGAATTACATCGGTGGCCGCAAACGACATGGTTCGTGCGACTGGCTGGCAGAGCGGAGCCGGTGAGAGGGAAGCCCAGGAGTTTCAACAGCGGCAATCGCTGAAGATGGAAGCGGTAGGCCGGCTCGCCGAAGGCATAGCGCACGACTTCAACAACATCCTCACGGTCATTACGTCGTACAGCCAGCTCCTGCTTAGCCGGTTCCCCCCCGATGATCCTGGCCGCGCCGATGTTTCCGAGATTCGCGGTGCAGCCAACCGCGCGATTTCGCTGATTCGCCAGCTACTCACATTCAGCCGGCGGAGTCAGGGCGAACAGCACACCATCGATCTGAGGGCCGCACTTCTGGAGACGCAGAAAATGCTGCAGCAAACATTCTCCAGTCAGATCGAGATCATTGTGCTCGCCAAGCCTGAAGCGGAATATTGCCGGGCCGATCGCGGGCAGCTGGATCAGGTGTTGGTGAATCTCGCCCTGAACGCGCGTGATGCTATGCCCCAAGGTGGCACGCTCTCCTTCGAATTGGGGACTACGATCGTCGAGAAAGAATTCGCTCGTCGTCATCTGGACGCTGACACTCTCCCTGGTGAGTACGTCGTCCTTTCCGTCCGCGACACGGGGCAAGGTATCGATGCGCACATACGCGAGCGCGTGTTCGAGCCATTCTTCACTACCAAACGTCCCGGGAAGGGAACCGGGCTTGGGCTGTCGACTGTTTACGGCATTGTCAAGCAGCATGGCGGCGCTATCACACTGGCTAGCGATTCAGGCAGCGGCACCACATTCAGGATCTACCTGCCGCGCGCGCCCCAACCGTCCTCCAACGAGACGGTCCCTCCTCTAGCACTTACGAGCTAATGCTGCGTGTTGGACTGACGAAGGAAACTGCGCCGGGCGAACGCCGAGTGGCGCTTACTCCTGATAGTGTAGCCCGATTGGGGAAAACTGGTATCGCCTTCGACGTACAGTCGGGAGCCGGCGATGACGCCGGCTATCCCGACAGCGCATACGAGAAGGCTGGCGCCACAATGCTTTCCGACGCGCAGTCGGTGTTCCAATCGGCTACCCTGATCGTGAAGGTGCGGAGGCCGTCGCTCGATGAGGCCATGTCTCTCAAGGCCGGCACCGTGCTCGTCGCGCTGTTGCAACCCGCTTCCAGTTCGGACCTGCTCACTAGCCTCACGCAGCGCGGAGTAACTGCGCTGAGTCTGGAGCTCGTTCCACGAATAACTCGGGCGCAGTCCATGGACGTTCTCTCTTCGCAAAGCACGGTGGCCGGATACAAAGCTGTGTTGCTTGGCGCTGCCGCGCTCGGAAAGCTGTTGCCAATGCTGACCACCGCCGCCGGTACGCTCGCACCTGCACGGGCCTTCGTCATTGGTGCCGGGGTCGCTGGGCTGCAAGCGATTGCAACCGCGCGCAGACTTGGCGCGGTGGTCTCGGGATTCGATGTGCGGGCCGCGGCGCGCGAGCAGGTTCAGAGCCTGGGCGCGACCTTTCTGTCGGCGGAAATTGCAACCCCCGATGCCGAAGACAAGGGCGGCTACGCGAAATCACAGAGCGACGAACAGCACAGGATGACGCTCGAAGCGATCGCGTCACATATTCGCGATCAGGATCTCGTTGTCACTACAGCGCTCATACCGGGGAAAGCTGCGCCGGTGCTGATCACAAGGGAAATGGTGCATTCAATGAAAACGGGGTCCGTAATTGTTGACCTCGCGGCCGAAGCGGGCGGGAATTGCGCATTGACGCAGGCGGGCGAAACCATCGCAGTAAACGGCGTAACGATCATTGGCGCAACCAACTTGCCCGCTACTGTGCCGTTGCACGCCAGTCAGATGTTCAGCAGGAACGTGGAGACCCTCATAAAGCATCTCGCGAAGGATGGAAACGTCGCGATCGACCCCGCGGACGAAATCGTCGGGCCAATGATAGTGACTCGAAAGCAAGTGGCGGATGGCTGATGGCGTATGGCGGATTGCGGATTGCAAATGGCTGATCGCAGGGTACGGCTATTGGTGCGATCGCCATCAGCCATCAGCCATCAGCTATCTGCCATCTGCTATCTGCCATCTGCTATCAGCCATCTGCCAACAGCCATCTGCCAACAGCCATCAGCTATCCCTCATCATCACCCACCAGCCATAACCAGCAATGACCGCACTTTCCATAATTGAACTGTATGTCTTTGTGCTGGCGGCCTTCGTCGGATATCAGGTCATCACGCGCGTTCCGCCTCTTCTGCACACGCCGCTGATGTCAGCGACCAACGCCATCTCCGGCATCTCGCTGGTAGGCTCTCTCGTTGCCGCTGGGTCGGACCACGGACAAGTGAGCACAATCCTGGGCTTCATCGCCGTGGTTGCCGCGACGATCAACGTTGTCGGCGGATTTCTCATCACGGACAGAATGCTGAAGATGTTCAAGAAACGGGGAGGGGGCGATGGGGGATCGGGAGTGGAGCAGAAGCCACCCGAGTTACCCCGTAAGAAAGACTAGCGCCTCCTGGAACTCTGAATCGGTCATTGGGCTTGTACTCCCCACCCCCCATCCCCCACTCCCCAGAATGAGAGAGTACTTCATCCAGGCCGCGTACCTCACGGCATCGGTTCTGTTCATTCTCGGACTCAAGAGTCTGACGCGGCCGGAAAAAGCGCAACGCGGAATGCAGCAGGCCGCTCTGGGGATGCTCGTCGCGATCGCCGGCACGCTCGTGCACCACGACATTGTCCGGTACGACTGGATAATCGGCGGGCTCATCCTCGGCTCCCTCATCGGCTACCCGCTCGGAATGTTCGTGCCGATGACCGCGATGCCACAGCGCATAGCGATCTCCCACATGTTCGGCGCACTTGCGGCAACCCTTGTTGGCGTGGCGGAATATTGGCAGCACTCACATGGCAATGGAGTGGGCTCGGCGGAGGGGACGGCTGCCATCAGCCAGGGCAAGATGGCCGCTCTCGGTTTCGAGGTGCTGTTCGGCGCACTCACGGTGACGGGCAGTTTCATGGCGTTCGGCAAGCTTCAGGAAATTCTCCCTGGAAGGCCGATTACCTACCGAGGGCAGAACGTAATCAATCTTGCGCTCTTCGCCGCGACGCTGGGGATCTTCGTCTACCTGATCTTCAACCCCGGCAATGCCGTGCTTTTCTACACGATGATCGCGCTCGCGTTTGTCATCGGCATCCTGCTCGTGATCCCCATTGGTGGGGCAGACATGCCGGTAGTGATCTCCCTCCTGAATTCTTACGCCGGTCTCGCATCAGCGGCCACCGGCTTCGCGATAGGAAATAACGTCCTGATCATCGCTGGTGCACTGGATGGTGCGTCGGGCTTCGTGCTCTCGATCATCATGAGCAAGGCGATGAATCGGAGCTTCGGAAATATTTTGTTCGGGGCATTCGGGAGCGTAGTGACCTCGACCGCCAGAAGCGTCACCGGTCTCACGGCGCGGTCAATCAGCGCTGAAGATGCCGCCATGCAGCTTGGCTATGCGCAGTCCGTCATCGTGGTGCCAGGCTACGGAATGGCGGTCGCGCAGGCACAGCACCAGGTACGCGAGCTTGCGGAACTCATCGAGAAAAAGGGTGGTGAGGTGAAGTATGCAATCCACCCTGTAGCGGGGCGTATGCCCGGGCACATGAACGTGCTTCTGGCTGAAGCGAACGTACCGTATGACCGGCTTTACGACATGGACGATATCAATCCCGAGTTCGAGCGCGCGGATGTTGCACTCGTAATCGGCGCTAACGATGTCGTGAATCCGGCTGCGCGAATGGATCCGGGAAGTCCGATCTACGGCATGCCCATTCTGAACGTGGATTCCGCCAAGAACATCATCGTTCTCAAGCGAAGCATGAACCCGGGATTCGCGGGCATCGAGAACGAGCTGTTCTACAATGCAAAGACGAGCATGCTATTTGGGGACGCAAAGGCGTCACTGGCGGCGCTGGTAGGCGAGGTTAGAAACCTGTGAGTCTGGGAGTCATGAGCAACAATGACCTCGGCATTCCCGGTTGCTCCTTGCGCACTCGATTCCCGGACAGGCATCAAGGTTCAAAGGTTCGAACGGATGCCGCGGATAGAGCGGATTAAAGCGGATTGTCCAGGACCAGGCTGAAAGTTAGTGCCGGTCGAAGGGTTGCCTTGCTGTAAGCAACTTGTACACGGCACTCATTTGGATCAGTTGAGTTAGTCTTTAGAAAATTTGCAAATTCATCTATTGGTTATCAGGAAGCCGTCTCATGCGAGCTGGGCTTACTCCCGTCCGCGATCAATCCGTTAAATCCGCTCTATCCGCGGCATCCGTTCGAACCTTTGAACCTTGATGCCCTTTTTCTGGAATGCTTCAACCAGTTTCTCGCAGTTCCGGACCCTAAAATTCCAACTCCTTCCTGCGCGTCAGCTTCTTTCCATCCCCTACGTAGGCCCATCTGATGTTTCGCATGTACTTTTCCGCGACTCGGCGTACGTCTTCCGGCGTCACTTCGCGCAGTTCCTCCACGAACCTGTCGGCGAAGCTGTGATTGCCTCGGTACAGCTGGGCCAGAGCGAGAAAGTCTCCCTGCTCGGCGTTCGTTTCCGTCTTGAGAAAGTATTCCGTTAGAAAACCCTGCACGAGCCGCGCGAGCGGTTCCGCATCGACCAAACCGGTTTGGAGACCGCGTATCTCGTCGCGCATGACGGCGAGAGCCGCGTCAGGATTGGTGGTCGTCACGTACAATCCGCCCACAGCGATAGCCCGCTCCACGAACGGTGCTTCAACCGCGTATGTGAGATTGCGCCGCGATCTGATTTCGTTGAACAAGCGGCCTGACAGCACCGCACTCGCCACCCTCAAAGCCTGATAGTCCCTGGTGTCTGCGCGCGGGCCCGTGTAATAGCCGCGGACATAATTCGTCGGCAGGGCTCGCTCCGCGACCGTGAGAGTCGAAGGGCGATCGCCAGCGTCAGGTGGGGGGGACCAGTGATAATTCCCCTTTGGCAAACGGCCCAGCGTGCGGGCGACAAGTCCGGCGACGCGCGCGCTGTCGACGTTCCCCACGACTACGAGCAACATCCTCGAAGTGACAAACTCGGCTTCGCGAAAGCGCCGAAGCTCAGCAAGCGAAATACGAGAAAGCGAGTGCTCGGTGCCGCTCACCTCGAGCTGATAGGGGTGGCCCGTGAAGGCGGCGCTGTCGGCGAGATAGGAAACCAGCGCGTCCGGGGCATCTCGAACCGCGCGCGCGCCAGCAAGCATCTGTGCGCGCACGAGCTCCACCTGGCCGGAATCGAGAGTAGGAGACATGACACGATCGGCCAGAATCATCCAGGTGCTGTCGAAGGACGCGCGCACGGAGCGCATTCCAAACATCGTCCAGTCTTCCGCCGGATCGATTACGATGTTGCTACCCGTGGCCTCCAACTTTCTTCGGGTGAGATCTCCCGGAAAACGCCGGGTCCCACGTTCGGAAGCGACGAGAAGAAAAGGCTCAATGCCAGCGTTGTCAGCGGTTACCTGCCGCGTGCCTCCCAGAAAATACAGATTCGCGGCTACGACATCGCTGGCGGTGTTTTGCCGAGGATGATTCTTAGACCGGATGTCGAAAAGAGAGTGGTGGTGGGAACGGATTGCGGATTGCGGATTGCGGACCGATGACCGCTGGACGGACGTCGAACAGTATCGACACGCTCGTTCACACCTTTACCTGCTTCCTTTCCTCGAGTTACCGAGCGTGCGGAGTCGGCAACCAGCAGTCGCGCATCACAGTTCCCATTCCGCAATCCGCAATCCGCAATCCCTCCCACCAATTCCTCCGTCGTCAATCCCAATTGCCGCCTCGCTTCCGGCGCGATCAACACACCTACCACCCTCGGTTTGCCCACGATGTATTTGCCTGCGTACGAACGCAGATCTGCGACGTTTTGCGTCGCCATGCTGTCGGCATAACCCATGTAGTAGTCCAGCCCCGCCACGCTCCACCAGAAGCCGAGCTGGTGAGCGAAACCGGATGCGCGCTCGAGACCCATGGTGGTGCCGACAGCACGTTGGCGTTTTACCGGCTCGAGCTCCGCGGCCGTGAAGTATCCGGGATTCGCCAGCTGATCCACTTCCGCGTGCATTGCCGCCAATGCTTCGCGCAGGCGGTCGGTGGTGGTCTGCCCGCTTATGGTGATCGGGCCGGTGTGATCGAGCGTGTAATAGTTGACGCCAACGCTCTGGAACAAACCGCCGTCCACGAGCCTGCGTTGAAGTGTGGATGTTGACCCGTTGAGCACGTCCGAGAAGACGTCCGCCGCGTATGTCGCTGCTGGATCCCTTGAAACACTCGGCCCTTGCCACTGCATGAGGATCACAGCCGACCCGATTGGCTCCTCCACAATTACCCCCTCGCTTTGGGCAAGTGGGGGAATACGAGGGATAGGATCCGCCACGAAAGGGTCTGGTGCGCGCCGCCAATCGCCATAGATACTTTCGGCGAGAGCGAAGACTTTCTGAGGGTCGACGTCTCCCGCTACGATAAGCGCCGTATTGTTGGGCACGTAGTAGCGGCGCTGAATGTCGGTAAGCTGCGCCGGCGTAGCCGAGCGAATGACGTCCCGGTTGCCGATCGTGTTTTTGCGCCCGGCCTGGTCACCATACAGACGCTTCTCCATCTCGCGGGTGAGGCGGAAGAACGGGCTCGACTCGTTGCGATCATATTCGGCGATAACCACCTCGCGCTCGCGTGCGAGCTCGGCGGTTCGAAAGAGCGGCGCTCGAATCGCCGAGGCGAGAAAGCGCATACCGCCCTCCAGGCTATCCGAGGGAAGGGTCAGGTAATAGTTGACGCGCTCTTCCTGCGTGGTGCCATTGAAAACCGCTCCCAGCTCTGCCGCACGCCGCACGAACGCGTCGGCTTCCGGGAAGTCGCTGTTCGACTTGAAGAACATGTGCTCGTACAGGTGCGCGAGGCCTTCTGTTGCTGGGGTCTGTGTAAAGGCACCGTTGCGGACGTCGAGCTCCACGGTCGCGAGCGGGACGCCATGGTTTTCCACGACGATGACCTCCAACCCGTTTGACAAAACGCGCTGCTGAATTATGCGCTCGAGCTGGGCGCGCTGAGCCAGAAGCGAGTGACCGGGCGCTACCAGCGCGAAAACAGCCAGAGCGGAGACGAGCGATTTGATCATGTTGCTGGAAGCCGCTGTAGAAGAAGAAGGAACCCGGAACCAGGCACCAGAAATCAGCACCAAGGATAAGCACGACCACGAGTTCCAGTGTGGTTCCTGGTACCTGGTTCCTGATACCTGCCTTGATGCTCACAAGCCCGCTTCTTGCACGTTTTGTGACACTTGCCCGATTGCGGGGTATGTTAAGAAGCGGCTTTGAGTTGCGCTTCCACCACCGGCTTGATTGGGCTAGGACGCAGCGGTATACCCGCCCTTCGGAAAAATGCAGCATCGCACATGTAACTCTTTGTAGGAGCTTCCTTTGGCTATCGGTGACAACCTAGAGGTCGATCAGGAGACCTCCGTCCGAGAAGCGGACGCGACGGGTAAACGGCGCACGCGCGGAAAAAGCAAGAGCCCAGCGGCCCGGGATCGGGACGCGCTCGGTACCACCGGGAACGGTGGTACCTCCGTCAAACAGGCGCGCCGTTCCGGAAAAGCGGTTCCGGCAATTCCCGTTGGAGGCAATGGCGGGAATGGTTCCGGAGCTTATCGGCGGGTAAGCGCAAGGGAGCTCGAGCGCCTACTCGAGGCGCTCACAACTTTCGAAGCTGGCGATTTCACTGTTCGCCTGCGCGAGACTACCGATCCGATCATGTCCGCGATCGCACGCTCCTTCAATCGGGTAGCACAGCGGCGGGAGCGCCTTGCCGATGAAGTCGTGCGCGTTAGCACGGCGGTCGGACGCGAGGGGCGGCTGGACGAGCGTCTGGCGCTCGCCGACGAAGGGGGCGGCTGGGCAACTACTGTCCACGCCATCAATGCGATGGTTGCGGATCTGGTGCACCCAACCGCGGAAGTGTCCCGCGTGATCAAGGCGGTCGCGGAGGGTGACCTCTCCCAGAAAGTGGCACTCGACATCGACGGCAAGCCTGTCAAGGGCGAGTTCCTGCGCATAGGTACGACGGTCAACCGTATGGTGGACCAGCTCGGCTCCTTCGCGGACGAAGTAACGCGAGTCGCGCGCGAAGTGGGCACCGAGGGCATGCTGGGTGGACAAGCGAACGTGACTGGCGTCGCCGGCACCTGGAAAGATCTCACCGACAGCGTTAACGCAATGGCGCGCAACCTGACAAGTCAGGTGCGAAACATCGCGGATGTAACGACCGCCGTCGCGAAGGGTGATCTCTCTCGCAAGATCACGGTGGATGTGAAGGGCGAGATCCTCGAGCTCAAGAACACCATCAACACGATGGTCGACCAGCTCAGCGCGTTCGCGTCAGAGGTGACGCGCGTGGCGCGCGAGGTAGGCACCGAGGGAATTCTGGGTGGCCAGGCAAGCGTGCCCGGCGCGGCCGGAACGTGGAAGGACCTCACTGACAACGTGAATTTCATGGCCGGAAACCTCACCGGCCAGGTGCGCAACATTGCGCTCGTAACAACGGCGGTGGCGAATGGCGATCTGAGCCAGAAGATCACCGTGCCAGTCAAGGGAGAGGTACTCGAGCTCAAGGACACAATCAACGCCATGGTGGACAAGCTCCGCGTTTTTGCGGACGAAGTCACGCGTGTGGCGCGCGAGGTAGGTACGGAAGGCGTCCTTGGCGGCCAGGCGAGTGTGCCTGGAGTGGGAGGGACTTGGAAGGACCTCACCGACAATGTGAACGCCATGGCCAGCAACCTTACGGGCCAGGTGCGCAACATTGCGGACGTGACGACGGCTGTTGCCAAGGGAGATCTCTCGCGCAAGATCACGGTCGAAGCGCGCGGAGAGATCGAGGAGCTGAAAGCCACGATCAACGCCATGGTGGACCAGCTCGGCGCCTTCGCGTCCGAGGTCACCCGTGTGGCGCGCGAGGTGGGCACTGAGGGGACGCTTGGCGGACAGGCGAGTGTGCCTGGTGTCGCTGGAACGTGGAAGGACCTTACCGACAGCGTGAACTACATGGCGGGCAACCTGACGAGTCAGGTGCGAAACATCGCGCATGTGACCACGGCCGTCGCAAATGGAGACCTCAGCCAGAAGATCACGGTGGACGTGCGCGGTGAGGTTCTGGCGCTCAAGAACACGATCAATGCCATGGTGGACCGGCTCCGGCTATTCGCGGACGAAGTGACGCGCGTAGCGCGCGAAGTAGGAACGGAAGGTGTGCTCGGTGGTCAAGCGAACGTTCCGGGACTCGGCGGCACTTGGAAGGACCTTACCGACAGCGTGAACGCGATGGCTGGCAACCTCACGAGCCAGGTGCGCAACATCGCCGACGTCACCACCGCGGTGGCCAAGGGAGATTTGTCGCGCAAAATCACAGTGGATGTGAAGGGAGAAATCCTGGAGCTCAAGAACACCATCAATACGATGGTGGACCAGCTCAACGCCTTCGCATCCGAGGTCACGCGTGTAGCCAAGGAAGTAGGAACCGAAGGAAAGCTTGGCGGACAGGCGCGCGTGGAAGGAGTCGCGGGCACATGGCGCGACCTTACTGAGAACGTGAACGAGCTGGCGGGCAACCTCACGGTTCAGCTGCGCGACTTCAGTGGCGTCGCAAGCGCCATCGCAAACGGAGATCTCACCCGCAAAATCACCGTCGATGCTCGCGGAGAGATCCTCCAGATCAAGGACGTCATCAACAAGATGGTGGACAGCCTCAGCGTGTTCGCGGGCGAGGTGACTCGCGTGGCGCGTGAGGTAGGCACCGAAGGACGACTGGGCGGCCAGGCGAACGTGCCGGGTGTCGCCGGAACGTGGAAGGGGCTTACCGATAGTGTAAACGCAATGGCGAACAACCTGACGGCTCAGGTGCGAAACATCGCCGACGTCACCACCGCGGTCGCCAAGGGAGACCTCTCCCGCAAGATCACGGTGGACGTTCAGGGAGAGATCCTGGAGCTCAAGAACACGATCAATACCATGGTGGACCAGCTCAACGGCTTCGCATTCGAAGTTTCGCGCGTGGCAAAAGAGGTGGGCACTGAAGGTAAGCTCGGTGGTCTGGCGAGTGTGCCTGGTGTGGCCGGCACATGGAAGGACCTGACGGACAACGTGAACGGCTTGGCCGGCAACCTGACGGTCCAGCTCCGCGACGTGTCGGCCGTGGCCCGCGCCATCGCCGACGGCGACTTGGGGCGCAAGATCACGGTCGAGGCCGGCGGCGAAATCCTCCAGATCAAGGAGGTCATCAACTCGATGGTGGACCGGCTCTCGGTCTTCGCGTCCGAGGTGACGCGCGTGGCGCGCGAGGTCGGCACCGAGGGGCAGCTCGGCGGGCAGGCCGAGGTGCCCAACGTCGCCGGGACGTGGAAGGACCTGACCGACAACGTGAACCAGATGGCCGGCAACCTCACGACGCAGGTGCGCGGCATCGCGAAGGTGGTCACGGCCGTCGCCAACGGCGACCTTTCGCAGCGCTTCGTCGTAGAGGCG
>JACMME010000269.1 GCA_014379205.1 Gemmatimonadaceae bacterium | reverse complement strand
CAAGACGCGCAATCGGGGCATACGAGAGGGTTCGCCGCGGTGAGCGCAACGTGGCGGACGAGGATGCAGCGCCGCTCGAATGCCGCAGTATTTATGCGTTCATCCACATAGCCGAAACGCCTGCCAGTCTGATGTTCAAAAAAGTTCTGGTCGCGAACAGGGGTGAGATTGCGCTCCGCGTCATTCGCGCTTGCCGGGAGCTTGGTATCCAGACAGTTGCCGTGTATTCCGAAGCCGACCGCGAGTCACTGCATGTGAGGTTTGCGGACGATGACGTGTGCATCGGCCCGGCTCCCGCTCGCGATTCCTACCTTCGAATCCCCAGAATTATCGCCGCCGCGGAGATCACTGGGGCTGACGCTATCCACCCTGGCTACGGATTCCTGGCTGAGAATGCCGAGTTCGCGGAGACATGTGAGGCGTCGAATATCGCGTTTATCGGCCCCACAGCGCAGCAGATTCGGGTGATGGGAGACAAGGCCTCCGCGCGCTCCGCGATGGCGGCAGTCGGTGTACCGGTCATCCCAGGAACGCCTGGCCCGGTGGATGACGCAGACGAGGCGCTCGGTCTGGCGCGCGGAATCGGCTTTCCCGTCATTATCAAGGCTGCTGCCGGGGGAGGCGGCAAGGGCATGCGGGTGTCCCAGGATCCCGATGATTTTCTCCGCGCTTTTCAGCTCGCACGTTCCGAAGCGCTCTCGGCATTCGGAAATGGTGAGGTCTACGTCGAGAAGTATCTGGCGCGGCCTAGGCATATCGAGTTCCAGATACTCGGCGACCGCCACGGGAATGTGATCCACCTCGGCGAGCGCGACTGTTCCGTGCAGCGGCGGCATCAAAAGCTCATCGAGGAGGCGCCGAGCCCGGCGATCACACCTGAACTTCGCACCGTCATTGGAGATGCAGCGGTAGCCGGGGCCAAGGCGATCGATTACGTGGGTGCGGGGACTATCGAGATGCTTCTCGAGGATGGGAAGTACTACTTCATGGAGATGAACACCCGCATTCAGGTGGAGCACCCCGTCACCGAGATGCTGACCGGGGTGGACCTGGTGAAGGAGCAGATACGTGTTGCCGCTGGCGAACCACTGTCAACACTCACACTGCCGCCACTGAGAGGCCACGTAATTGAATGCCGGGTGAACGCGGAAGATCCAGCGCGCAACTTCCAGCCGTCTCCCGGCCGAATTGATGTCTTCCATCCGCCAGGCGGCCCTGGGGTGCGGCTCGACACACACGTCTACGCCGGATATGTGGTGCCTCCATACTACGACTCCCTCATCGCGAAGCTGATATGCCAGGGGCGCGACCGGCAGGAAGCGATCAGGCGCATGCAGATGGCACTGGAGAGTTTCATCATCGAGGGAGTGACCACGACGATCCCATTTCTCGGTCGCGTAATGCGGAATGCCGAATTCCAGACGGGCGATGTCGATACGAAGTTTCTGGAGCGCCACGGTGACCTGATGCGGGAATAGCACATGCGCCTCGACGTCTTTTTCAGTTCGGCTCAGCTTCAGCCACCGCACCTAGCTGGACGCGTCGCAGTGGTAATAGACGTACTTCGAGCTTCGAGCACGATCGCGGTGGCGCTTTCGAACGGTGCCAGGAGCGTCGTTCCACTCGACAGCGCTGACGCGGTAATGCAGCGAGCGCGGACGTTCGAGCGATCTGAAGTGTTGCTGGCAGGTGAACGGAGGATGGTAGCGATCGCCGGCTTTGACCTCGGTAATTCTCCCGCGGAGTTCAAGCCAGCTGTAGTTGAAGGGCGTACCGTTCTTCTTACCACGACCAACGGAACAGAAGCGCTCGCGGCAGCCCAGGGTGCCAGGGAAATTGTGGTCGCATCGTACGTAAACTTTTCCGCGGTGCTGACGTTCCTCCGAACCGCGTTGCGCGGCGGAAACAGCATCACTCTGCTATGCGCCGGCCACGAGAAGCAGTTTTCCCTGGAAGATTCCGCGTGTGCGGGACTTTTCGCACGGCACCTCGCCAAACGCACTCCCGGTCTCGAGGTGAATGACAGCGCTCAAGCGAGCATGCTGCTCGATCGCCGATACGGTGGACATATCGAGAGACTGTTTGCTGACTCTGAGCACGGGCGGGCACTCACAGAGGCTGGTTTCGCCGGCGATCTGGCTATATGCGGCGAGATTGACTCCTACCCTGTTGTTCCGATCTATCAGGAGCGTTCGATTACCAAGCTGGGTCCTGGAAGGGATCGGTAAATGAGCAACGCCACCGATAGTACATCATCTCATGGCGAATAATGCGATACGCTCGCCGGGATATCGCACCGTCCACCACGGCGGCTGATGTGGAGCGCTAAGACAAGGCGGGAGCTGACGGCCGTCGCCCTGCTCCTGCTCGCCTTTTTTGTGGGCGCTTCTCTGATAGCTGGCCTAAGTGGTGCGGCACCTGGCTCATGCTCGGATTCCCGCGGTCTTTTCGGACCGGTGGGCGCCTGTCTGCGCGTTGGGTTGGTGGGGGCGATAGGCTGGCCGGCCGCCCTGTTCATTCCCGCGCTGTCCGCCATACTCGCTGTCAGGATGCTTGGATCTTCCGCGGATATATCGGAGCGACTATGGCTGCTATTCCTCGCGGGTTTCGTGTTGCTCCTTCCAGTTGCCTTCGGGTTGGGACTTGGACTCTCGAAAGGAGAGCCCCGCACCCATCCGGCTTCTGGTCTATGGGGCAGCTTTGCCGCGTTTTATCTGGCGCGTCCATTCGGCTCCGCCGGAGCATGGGTGGTCCTTGCGTTCGCGTTCGTGGCACTCACCGTATTAACGCTACGATGGAATCCCATCCGCCTCCTGCTGCGAGGCGGCGGCCAGCGAGCGGGTTTAGACAGTGGGATGGATGGCGCACGGCTTGAAAGCTCACGCGCCGAGCCAGAGTTGGCGTCGCACGAGCAGGACGAAGGCAGGGCGGCTCCGTCCCCTGAAATAACATTTGCCGGTTTGGTGCGCAGCCAGGTTCGTCCCAAGCGGGAGAAAAAGAGCAAGGCTGATCTGGAAACAGAGCGCTCTGAAAAAATCGCTGCCGAGATGGAGGCTTCAGCGAGCCCTGCGGCGGCTCAGGAAGAGCTTCCTCCGCTGGACCTGCTCACACCAGCTCCCGTGAGAAACGCCGACCTCAGCAGGAGAGAGCTGGAGGCAATGGGCGTGAAGCTCAAGGATGCGCTGCGGACGTTTCGAGTAGAAGCAGAGATCGTTGGAAGAACGACTGGCCCGGTCGTCACCCAATTCGAGGTGGAACCGGCCGCCGGTGTGAAGGTTCGCCAGATAGCAAATCTGGCAAACGATCTTGCTCTGGCCATGCGTGCGCAAAGTATCCGGATAGTCGCTCCTATTCCGGGACGTGGCGCAGTCGGCGTGGAAGTTCCGAATCCGGTCGCTGAAATCGTCGCCTTTCGCGAATTGCTCGAGTCGCGCGAGTTCCAGAACTCCAAGGCGGTTCTTCCCATTGCGCTGGGCAAGGACCTCGAGGGAAAGCCCGTCGTCGCCGATCTGGCAAAGATGCCGCACCTGCTCATAGCGGGAGCTACTGGATCGGGGAAATCGGTGTGCATAAACACCCTGATTACCAGCCTGAGCTACCGCCATACGCCACGCACGCTGCGCTTTTTGATGGTAGACCCCAAGATGGTCGAGCTATCAGTTTACAACACGTTACCGCATCTCCGGCACAAGGTGATCACCGACAATCGTGACGCCGCCGCGGTACTCAAGTGGGCGGTGATTGAGATGCAGGAGCGGTATCAGCTTTTCGCTGCGAACGGATGCCGGAACATTCAGGATTTCAATCGCCGGGCACTTACTGGTGCGCCACTAACGCAGCCGAAGAACCCCGATGTCGCATTCGAGAATCTGACATACTCGGGCGGAATTCTTCCTTACATCGTCGTCGTCATCGACGAGCTCGCGGACTTGATGATGACCGTGCAGGGCGAGATAGAAACACCGCTCGCGATGCTGGCGCAGAAAGCGCGGGCAATTGGACTGCACATGATTCTCGCAACGCAGCGGCCAAGCGTGAACGTCATTACGGGGTTGATCAAGGCGAATTTCTCGAGCCGGATTGCGTTTCGCGTGGCGTCTCAGGTGGACAGTCGAACGATCCTCGATGGGATAGGGGCTGAAGCGCTGTTGGGTAACGGTGACATGCTATTCATACCACCGGGGAAATCGGAGCCGGCGCGCTTACAGGGCGCGTTCATCTCCAGCGAGGATACCGAACGCCTGATGCATTGGTATTCAGAAAGGCGTGAGGCAAAGCGGCGCGAGTTCGAACGAAAGGGTCTGATTGTGGACGACGCGCTCACTCAGGAACGGGATATCCTCGAAGAAGTTCGCGAACGTGAGCAAACCGGAAGCGGAATATTTGCAGATGGGAACGAAGCGGACGACCGCGACCGAGACAAGCTTTTCCGGGAAGCCGCCGAAATCGTTATTCAGCACCAGCAAGGATCTACATCGCTCCTGCAGCGGCGACTGAAGGTCGGATACGGCCGTGCAGCGAGAATCATCGATCAGCTGCACGAAGCTGGTGTCCTTGGTCCATCCGACGGATCCAAGGGTCGCGACGTGCTGGTTGGATTGAGCGAGCTGGACGTGATTTGTGGACGCGAGTAGGGGGCTCCCCACACGCCGTCGCCGGTGTGCTACGAGTGTGGTGCCCGGTGCACGGTGCGCGGTTGGTACTACGCGGTTTTCGGGAGAAAGGGGAGGAACGGGGGCGATTCACAGTGCACTCAGGTGATGCTTGTTGAGATAAAGTGATGTCTCCCCCGGTTCGGGGATGGGTAGCTTCTTCCGCATGGCGACACATGCGCAGACCTTGGGGGAGTTGGGGGAACGCATTGCGGAGCGGTGGCTGCAGAGGAAGGGTTGGCGGATGGTGGGCCGCCGATTCCGAAATGGTCACCGGGATATCGACCTGGTTGTCGAGTGTGGCGACACAGTGGTATTCGTGGAAGTCAAAGCTCGGCGCACCAACGACTTCGGCGGTCCGGTAGAAGCGGTCGATTGGCGAAAGCGACGAGAACTGACACGATCCGCCCAGGTTTGGATCGACCGGTTTGGGCGACCGGGCCAGAGTTATCGATTTGACGTTGTCGGCGTTCTTATGGATCATGCTGGCGTCCGTGTACGGCATGTGGAAAACGCCTTTTTTATTACGTCGCGAGCTTGACTCGGAGGCAACAGCTTCGCATTTTGTTCGGGTACGAATTTCTCAACAAATAACGTTGATCGCCTGGTAGAACCGCCCACGCACTCTTCCTTAACTCGAGAGGATGTACCGATGGCTGTAACGTCGATGCAGGATGACAAAAAGAAGGCGCTCAGTCTGGCGATCTCGCAGATCGAAAAGAGCTGCGGCAAGGGCTCGATCATGAAGATGGGAGACAGCGAACGAGCGCCTATAGAGGCTATCTCAACGGGCGCGATCAACCTGGATGCAGCCATAGGAATCGGCGGCATTCCGCGTGGCCGCATAACGGAAATTTACGGACCAGAGTCGAGCGGGAAGACTACGCTCTGCCTTCACGTCGTCGCTAACGCGCAGAAGGGAGGTGGTGTCGCCGCATTCATCGATGCGGAGCACGCCCTGGACACGGAGTATGCGAAGCGGCTGGGTGTGGACATCGACAATCTCCTTGTGTCTCAGCCTGACACTGGCGAGCAAGCCCTCGAGATTACGGAGATCCTTGTTCGCTCGGGTGCGGTTGACATCGTCGTGATCGATTCGGTTGCGGCACTGGTACCGAAGGCGGAGATCGAGGGTGACATGGGCGATTCCCATGTCGGACTTCAGGCGCGCTTGATGAGCCAGGCGCTACGGAAACTCACGGGCGCGATTTCGCGCTCGAAGACCTCCGTTGTCTTTATCAACCAGTTGCGCGACAAGATCGGCGTCATGTATGGCAGTCCGGAAACCACCACGGGTGGGAAGGCGCTGAAATTTTACGCTTCCGTGCGCCTCGACATCCGGCGAATGCTCCAGGTCAAGGACAAGGACGAGATCGTCGGGTCGCATGTAAAGGTCCGCGTCGTGAAGAACAAGGTTGCGCCGCCGTTCAAGCAGGCGGAATTCGACATCATGTACGCAGAGGGGATCAGCCATACCTCTCTGCTCGTCGACATAGGCGCGGAGTCAGGAATCATCGAGAAGTCGGGTGCCTGGTACAGCTACAACGGACAGAAGATCGGGCAGGGTCGTGAGAATGCAAAAATGTTTCTCAAGGACAATCCTGCACTTGCTCTCGAGATCGAGGGAAAGGTAAAAACGGTACTCGGCATAACGCCCCCCGAGAGCACTGGCGGTGGTGAAGCCGAAGGGGAATAGCGATGCTCCGAGTAATCGGAACTGCTTGAATCGAGATAGTGATTGAGGCCCGCGTCGTAACGAGCATCACATCCAGCGCGAAGCGTACCGAACGCTTCGTGATACTGATCAACGACGAACCGTTTGCAACGCTCACGCTTGACCTAATCGAACGGCTTGGACTTCGCGTCGGAATGCAGGTGGATGATGCGCTTGCCGCGAGCGTTGTTAGTGAGGCGGGGTTGCTCGCCACATTCGACAGAGCCGTTAGAATGCTGGAGGCTCGCGCGCGCTCGGCGCGCGAGCTACAACGCCGCCTCGTACAGAAGGGAGAGCCTGTCGAGGCGTCCGCTGTTGCTGTCGAGCGCCTGATTGCGGCGGGGTTGTTAAACGATGCTTCGTTCTCGCGTCAGTTTGCACGGGCAAAGATGACAGGGGCCGGAATCGCCCGCCGCCGGCTAAAGCACGAGCTGCTTCGGAAGGGTGTTGAGGAAGAAGTTGTGGACCGCGCCATACAGGATATGGTGTCCGATGACGCGGTCGACGAAAACGCCATTCTCGAGCGGGTTGCGCGCAAAAAACTGCGTACGCTTGCTTCCGCCGATGACGTGACGAAACGGCGCCGGCTCTTCGGATTTCTGTCGCGGCGAGGGTATGACGTCGCCGACATTCAGCGTGTGACGCGAGTGGTTCTTGTCGCTCCTGGCGACGGGTTGCCAAGTGGCAACCTCCAGGCAAAGTAAAATTCGCCCAGCGGTCAAGAAATGCTGGCACCGACGGCGCTACGCGTCGCATCCGAGCAATCCGTTCGCACGACCTTTGCGGCGGGATTCGTAGATAGCAGGCATACCTCATGACGGCTATGAGTCGTTAGTATTCTCGCCGGATGCCAGCCGCCAACTCTCCTCTCAAAAACGCAGTTCAGGCCCATTGGGAAGCGCAACCCTGTGGCACGCGGGACCTGCCGCCAGAGGATCGCCGCCGATTTTTCGCTGAGATAGAGCGAGAGCGGTACGCGTGGGAACCGTACATTCCAGGTTTCGCAAGATTTGAACGCGGCGCCAACCAGCGTGTTCTCGAAATTGGAGTCGGTGCTGGAAGCGACTTTATCAATTGGGTTCGCAACGGCGCGGAAGCCACCGGCGTGGATCTAACCGAGAGCGGAGTGAGTCTCACGCGGGAGCGTCTCCTGCTTGAAAATCTGCGAGCGAAGGTTCAACAGGGCGACGCCGAGCAGCTTCCGTTTGCTGATAATTCGTTCGACATCGTTTACTCGTGGGGTGTGCTGCATCATAGTCCGGACACCGCGCGAGCCGTCAGGGAAGTTTTCCGCGTACTGCGGCCGGAAGGAACCGCACTGGTGATGATCTACCATTCGCGCTCGTGGGTGGGCTTCATGCTTTGGCTGCTGCACTGCCTTGCCAAGGGAAGGCCGTGGAAGGGTCCGCGCTGGGCGATCTACAACCATCTGGAGAGTCCAGGCACCAAGGCCTACACACGCCGAGAGGCGGCGAATCTCTTCGAGGGATTCTCGCGCGTTCAGGTGCGTACCCTTCTGAGCCATGGCGACCAGCTACTCATGCGTCCCGCAGCCAAGTATCAATCCATGGCGCACAGATTGATCTGGAGATTGTATCCGCGCTGGCTCGTGCGCAGACTTGGAAACCGCTTCGGAATCAACCTGCTCATCGAGGCGATCAAGTAAGCGGCGCTCTCAGCATCCGAACTGGGGGTTGGTTCGCAATGCACGGTAGTATTCCAGCCAAGTAGCTGATTACCGACCTCTGAGAGTCATACTCGCCGGTCATACTCGCCGGTTCGCGTGGCGATTGGATTCTGGCGAGTCAGTGCCAATGCAGTCCAAGTAACGGTGGCCAGTGCCAGTCGCAGTCGCAGTCGCAGTCGCAGTCTCAGGGGTCAGTGGTCAGCCACTGCCGCGCGGTAAGTGGTTCGGAGCTTTACCGCCTCACTGCGCTATCCCTATATTGTCTCGATCATGCGCAGCGCCGAGATTCGCGAGAGATTCCTACGATTTTTCGAGGAGAATGGGCACGTCCGACTGCCCAGCTCCTCCATCGTGCCCACGGACGACCCAACCGTGCTGTTCACGATGGCAGGCATGCTTCCGTTCAAAAAGATATTCCTCGGCTCCGAACGGCCAGCGTTCGGACGGCGCGTCACGACATCGCAGAAATGCGTGCGCGCCGGCGGCAAACACAACGATCTCGAGCAGGTGGGACATACATTTCGACACTTCACGTTTTTCGAGATGTTGGGGAACTTTTCGTTTGGCGATTATTTCAAGCGCGACGCGATTCATTTTGCGTGGGATTTTGTAACGCGCGAGCTGGGGATGAGCCCCTCGCATCTGCGTGTTTCTGTATTTGAATCGGACGAAGAGGCCCGCGCGCTCTGGAGAGAGATTGCCGGCCTTCCGGATTCTCGCATATACGGTCTGAGTGAGAAGGACAACTTCTGGCAGATGGCGGACACGGGTCCCTGTGGGCCGTGCTCAGAGATCTACATCGACCTCGCTCAGGTAGCTGGCGACTGGAAGTTTCCCGACGGGGCGACGGGAGAATGGACGGACACGGAACGGGACGACTTCACTATGGAGGCGTTTTATGAGGGTGCCGAGGCGGGGCGCTTCCTCGAGTTCTGGAATCTCGTCTTCATGCAATACGATCGCTCCGCGGATGGCACGCTAAACCCTCTGCCAAAGCCGTCGGTGGACACCGGCATGGGCCTCGAGCGACTGACCGCCATCTTGCAGGGGGTCACGAGCATCTTTCATATCGACAGCTTCGCCCCTCTGATTGCCGCAGCGGAATCGGCCATCGGCCTTTCCTACGAGGGGCGCTCTAGTATTCGCAAGAGGCCGGACGTTGACCCGGCCGCCTTCCATGTATTGGCGGATCACGCGCGGACCGTGGCCTTCCTGCTTGCTGATGGAGTGTATCCATCAAGCGAGGGTCGCGGCTACGTCCTGCGTCGAATACTCAGACGCGCGGTTCGCCACGCATGGCTGCTGGGCAAGCGGGAACCTGCGCTTCACCATGTCGTAGCAGCTGTGATCGACACAATGAGCGACGTGTATCCCGAGCTGACACGGCGGCGCCGACACATCCTGGATACGACCTTGGCCGAGGAAGAGCGTTTCCTTTCAACCATCGAGGGCGGAATGCAGCGCTTCGAGCAGATCGCTCCGGCGCATACTTCCCAGGGCTCGACTGAAATCCGGGGCACCATACCGGGCGAAGATGCTTTCAAGTTGTACGATACGTTTGGCTTTCCCATCGATCTCACCGAGCTGATGGCTCGAGAGCGCGGCTACACGGTGGACATATCAGGGTTCGAGCGTGCGCTTGACGCCCAACGCACGCAATCGCGAGAGGAGCGCAAGTCGCGTCAGATCGGAGGCGCCGCAGCTGATCTTGGGGATATCGCGCAATGGGACAGCGGTGCTGGCTTGCCCGTGACTACGGGGCATTCCCAATCGACGGAGTCAACGACAATCACCGATAGAACAGGCAAGTCACATGACTCGCAGACGTTCGTCGGTTACGACATGATGGAGATCGAGACACAGGTTACCGCCGTTCGACATTTGCCCGACGGCAGGGCGGCAATCATTCTGCGGGAGAGCCCGTTTTATGCGGAATCCGGCGGCCAGCTATCAGACACCGGGGAGATCGTAGGTGAAGGATGGCGTGTGGACGTCGAAGAGATCAGAAAGGTCGAGGGGAGGACGGCGGCGATCGGTCCTGTTGATGGTGTTGTGACGTTCGGCCGTGTAACCGCGCGCGTACCCAACGATCGCCGCCGGGATATGGAGCGCAACCATACGGCGACGCATCTGCTGCACGCGGCGCTTCGGGCAATCCTCGGTGAGCACGTTCATCAGGCTGGTTCACTGGTGGCCCCTGACCGTCTGCGCTTTGATTTTACACACCACGGGCCGCTTCGCGCCGAACAACTTTCTGCAATTGAGGAACGAGTCAACACCGGAATCTGGGCGAATATCGATCTCCGTTTCGAGGAGCGCTCGTATCAGGACGCTGTGACCGAGGGAGCGATGGCTCTGTTCGGGGAGAAGTACGGCGACGTTGTCCGTGTCGTGAGCATACCTGGGGTCTCGATGGAGCTATGCGGAGGTACGCACACACGCAATACGGGCCATATCGCCTTGTTCAAGATCGTCAGCGAAAGTGGTGTCGCTGCCGGCGTGCGACGCATCGAGGCTGTTACGGGTCCCAAAGCGTATGAATTCGTCCGAGAGTCGGAACGCACCCTCCATCGGATTGCAGAGCTGGTAAGAAGTCCGGCCGCGCACGTGGTCCAGCGGCTGGAGTCGCTATTGGAAGAACGTCGCTCGATGCAGCGCCGCCTCGATGAGGCTATGAAGGGTGGAGGAGATCAGGTGCAGGCTCTGGTGAGTCACGCCAAGGCGTTGAACGGCAGCAAGGTGGTTGCGGCTTCAGTAACGGCGGGGGACATGAAGGAGCTGCAAGCCCTCGGCGATGCTCTGCGTGAGCAACTGGGTAGTGGCGTTGGCGCAATAGCGTCATCCTTCGGGGAGGGGAAGAACACCCTGCTGGTGGTGGTAACGGATGACCTTCGGGAGCGCGGTGTTCGCGCCGACGAGATCATCAAAGTAATTGCCGCTGAGGCGGGTGGTCGGGGAGGCGGAAAAGCTCACATGGCGCAGGCTGGCCTTCCTGACGCAACCCGCGTTGCAGGAGCACTCGCGCGCGCCCCCGAATTGATTCGGCCCTTTCTGGAAGCTAAGTGATCGGGTCCACAACTACGGTAGCAGTCGAGCGGGAGTTTGGGCGAATTCCAATCCGCACAAATCCGGTGCCTGGTGCTCGGTGCCCGGCGCACGGTTGTCACAGCGCGGTTTACGGCGCTCGGGCTGATAACTGCGCGTATAACGCGAATACTTTTCAGTTGTTCTTCGCAGTTCGCGGTTCGCAATTCACCGTTATCGAGATGTTCCCGTAACCATGCAAACAGCCGCTAAGTGACCGTCGGCGATTGGCTCTCAAGCCGGCTCGGCTTTGCCCCACCGGCACTGGCGGGGCAGGTGCGCGCGGCCCTGGACGCGGATATGCTCCGGGGCGTGGAGGAGCTGCCAGAGATCTGCGTGTCAAAAGGGGAGAGGCTTTTGCGCGATCTGTTGCTCAAAGCCCCGGACGCGCGTGAGAGGGCTGGCGAGCTTCTGCTGGTAGACGCGCTTGTCACCTATGCCTTCGAGGCCGCAATCGAGAACGTGCAGACCCTGGACGATCGGGCGCGACTCGCGATCGAAAGGCTCTCAGCGGTCGCGGCAGGCATGCCAAGGTGAGAGAAGCCGTAGCTCCCCTTCCGCGTACCGGCGGGCTCGCCGTGCTGGTAGACCCCGAGCGAACCGCTCCAGAGGGGGCAGAAGAGCTGGCACGGAAGGCGATGGGCGAAGGTGTCGCTGCACTCTTGCTGGGAAACAGCTTCGGAGCGTGGGAACGCGCAGCGGACGTCGCGGCCGCACTGCGGCGTGGCGCACCTGATCTACCTTTGCTGCAATTTCCGGCTGCTGCCTCGCAATTGATGGGCGGAGTAGACGCGGTTCTCTTTCTTTCGCTGGTGTCCGGCAGAAATCCACAATACCTGATCGAAGAACACGTTCGCGCAGTTCCATTTCTCGAGAGGCATCCGGAGATAGTCGTCATCAGTACTGCGTACGTCCTCGTCGACGGTGGGCGTGTCACATCCGTGGAGTCGGTGAGTCAAACGCGACCGCTTCCAGCCGACAAGCCAGAGCTGGTGTCGGCACACGTCCGAGCGGCGATGCTGATTGGAATGCGCGCGGTATACCTGGACGCTGGTAGCGGTGCGCGTGTGCCGGTAGAGGCAGCGTTGATACGCGCAGCGCGTGCCTCAACCGACGCTCCTCTGTTTGTTGGTGGTGGTGTTCGCGGGGTGGACGGGGTGCGCGCGGCGCGCGAAGCGGGAGCGGACTTCGTAGTTGTGGGAACCTTGTTCGAGCGCGGTGGCACACGGGAAGTGCGCGAGCTGGCGATAGCCGCGCGCGCGTGATCGACATCCATTGCCATCTACTCCCCGGCGTGGATGACGGATCGCCGGCGGTGGAGGCGTCGCTGCCGATTCTCGAGCGTTTCGCCGCCGAGGGGGTGGAGGTGCTGGTGTGTACGCCACATCTGAACGCATCCGAGGCCCAGACGATAGACGATGCGCGATATGCCGCGATATTCGAGGATCTTGTATCGAATGCCCAGATATCTCCGAAGCTGGAGCGGGGCTGGGAGATCATGCTGGATGTGCCTGAAGCTGATCTGCGCCCAGCCTACCTTGGACTGGCGGGATCCACGGCGAGGCTCGTCGAGTTTCCGAGAATGAATGTGCCTGCCGGTGCAGCCAGAGAATTGCTTCGCTTGCGCATGAGCGGCGTGGTGCCAGTACTCGCTCATCCGGAACGCTATTGGGGCGTCACACCACAGCTCGTGCGTGAGTGGCGCAACGCCGGAGCCGCCATTCAACTCGATTCGGCGATGGTGCTTGGCGGCGGATCAACGGGTAAGCTTGCGCGGGCGCTACTGGAGGAGGGACTGGTGGACTGCATTGCGAGCGACAACCATGGGGATGTGCGATCGCTTGGTGCCGCCAGGCAGTGGCTGGAAGAGTCAGGGGCGACAGAGCAGGCGCGCATGCTGACTCGCACAAATGCCGAGCGGCTTCTCGCTGGCGAGCAGGTAATTCCCGTATCGCCGCTTCCCCCGATCGAAAGAGGAATGGTGTCGCGGTTCAAGGAATTGTTGTTGGGCCGCCGGTGAGCCGTCGTGTAGTTGAAGGATTGCGCGACCTGGCGGAGTTGGCGCAGCGCACCGCAGATACGCTCGACGTTTCACTCGCAAAGGCGCTCGAGATGGTACGCCAAACAGTGCAACGTGGCGGTACGCTTCTTTTTTGCGGCAATGGAGGCAGCGCGGCTGACGCGCAGCACCTGGCCGCTGAGTACGTAGCGCGTTACATGAGAACGAGGCGCGCATATCCCGCGATCGCGCTTACCACCGATTCTTCGTTACTCACCGCTGTGGGAAACGACCTCGGATTCGATGAGATATTTGCGCGGCAGGTAGAGGCCCATGGCAGGAAGGGCGACTTGCTGATCATACATTCGACGAGTGGGAATTCGCCTAACGTATTACGCGCGGCTGAAGTCGCACGCTCCCTTGATATCCCCGTCCTTGCTTTCGCGGCCCGTGACGGCGGAGCGCTTGCAAGGTTGGCGGATCACATCGTCATAATACCCACCGAGCGCACGGATCGCGCACAGGAGATACACATGTGCGTGCAGCATCTCATCTGCGAGATCGTCGAGGAGGAGCTATGATTTCACTGCGCGGAAAACGGGCGCTCGTTACGGGCGGCTCGCGCGGGATCGGTGCCGCTACGGCACTGCTTCTCGCAGAATGCGGCGCCGACGTCGGAATTGGTTACCGGAGCCGTGAATCCGATGCGGCGGCTGTGGTCAGGCAGATGGCCGCGTGTGGCGTGAGATCTTTTGCGCATTCCGCGGATATTACCACTCCGGAAGGGGCCGATGCCTTGTTCGAGCGCGTGCAGCGCGAATTCAGCGGAGTCGACCTGTTCATCGGGAACGCCGGCGTCTGGCCGACGGAAGACACGCCGCTGTCCGAGATGCCGCACGCCCGCTGGCGAGATACTCTGGTGCAAAACCTCGACTCCATCTTTTTCACGACCGGACGGGCCGCGCGCGTAATAGGAAACGGGGGGCGAATCGTTCTCGTTTCGAGCACAGCTGGCCAGCGTGGTGAATCAATGCATGCCGACTATGCCGCCTCGAAGGGTGCAATGATCTCCCTCGTCAAATCGCTCGCCATTGAGATGGCTTCTCGCGACATAACGGTTAACAGCGTTGCGCCCGGCTGGGTTGACACGGAGATGTCATCCAGCCCCTACGCCAATGGAGGAAAGGAGCGTATCTCAGCGGGCATACCGCTGGGCCGAGTGGCATCCGCGCGCGATGTAGCCGGCCCGATCGTTTTCCTCTGCTCCGATCTTGCGCGTCACATCACCGGAGAAATCCTGAATGTGAACGGTGGCAGTGTTCTGTGTGGGTGAGAGAGCAGGAACCAGGAACCAGGGACCAGGACCTGATTGCTTCGCTCGCTGCGCGTACAAAACCGAAGCACCGGTGTTGAAGTGATCCCGCTGATCTTCACGGGTGGGACCATCTCCATGCGGCTGGACGATATAACGGGGGGTGCAGTTCCATCCTTGTCCGGCAAGGAAATTCTCGCCGCAACGCGCGGAATCGAAGACGTCGCAGAAGTCGAGGTCGAGGAATGGGGACGCTTTCCAGGTCCGCACATGACCATCGACCGGATGTGGGCGCTGCGAAACCGCGTGGCTGAGTATCTGGCGCGCAGCGAAGTCCAGGGGATTGTACTTACGCACGGCACGGACACGCTGGAGGAGTCGGCTTACCTAAACGCGCGTTCGCTGCAGTCTGACAAACCAATTGTTTTTACGGGTGCGATGCGAAATGCCAGCGACCTCGGATGGGATGGACCCGCGAACCTGCTCGACGCGGTACGGGTCGCTTCAAACCCCGTTTCACGTGGTTATGGTGTGCTGGTGGTCATGTCAGGCCGGGTTTACGCCGGTATTGATGTCACGAAGGCCCACACACATTTACTCGATGCGTTCGAAAGCCCTGGGCTAGGTCCGGTCGGCGTCATCGACGATGGGGCAGTAATATTCCGGCGGGCGCTTCCAGAGCCGCAGCCGCTGCTGGAACCGGATTCACTCGTCACACCAGTCGACATCGTGAACGCATATGCCGGCGCAGACGGCAGATTGCTGGAGGCTGCACGTCCGGAGTCGCGCGGAGTTGTACTCTCGGCTCTGGGGCGCGGGAACATTCCTCCGGAGATGGTGCCCGCGGTGGAGCACTGGATCGCCGATGGAAAGCCGCTGGTCATTACTTCTCGCGCCGGTCGAGGGCGGGTTGGACTTACCTACGGATATCGCGGCGGAGGGCGCCGGCTCCACGACGGCGGCGCTATCCTCGCCGGCTCACGACGGCCCCAACAGGCGCGAATTGACCTGATCCTTGCGCTGGGTGCCGGCCTTAACGTGAGCGCGATCCGGGAAATGTTTGAAAGCTACCGCGCCACTGAAAGCTGATGCTGAGGCGAGGGCTGGGCTTCTCTTACGGCCTTCCACTCGGAGAAGCAGCGGAAGTCGTATTCGCGAGCCGCACGCATCTGGTCCGGAAAACCAAAGTAATCCTTCCAGCCTTCCTGCTCCGCACGCCAACGGCAGCACCACGTGAATGCGAACCGGTGAACGTCTTCGGCGGTGTGAACGTCAACAACTCCCGTAAAGTCGGAACAGCCCGACCTGGCATCAACGGAGATCTCCTCAACCGCGAGCGAAGGCTCCGAATCGAGAATCTGCGCGATCAGCCGCAGAATTTTGACGGGCGGTGCGTATCGGGTCAACTTGATGCGTCCAGCCGGTGCCTGCGTGGCAAAAGCCCGAACGTCGGCCTTGAAGGCGTTCGTCGCAAGGGAAGCGGAGAGCAGCGAAACGAGTTCCATGTATGATGGGCGGGGTAACGGATTCCGGTATGCTTTCTCGACGGAGCAACCGGGTAGCAACGGGGGTTCCTGCAATATAAACACTTGAGTACAGAATTCCACCCCTTGGTGCCTCCCAAAGCAGTTGTGTCGATCCTGCGTCAGTTGGAGGGGGCCGGCTATGAAACCTGGTGCGTAGGTGGCGCCGTCCGGGATGCCCTTCTGGGGCATCAGCACCTGGACTGGGATTTGGCTACAGCTGCCACTCCGCAGCAGGTACGACGGCTTTTTCGGCGCACGGTACCGGTTGGCATTGACTTCGGAACCATAGGAGTACTGGACGACTCGGGTGTGATGCACGAGGTGACCACATTCCGCAGGGATGTTAAGACAGACGGCCGTCATGCCGTCGTGGAATTCGGCGCGTCGCTGGATGAGGATCTCGCCCGGCGGGACCTTACTATTAACGCCATTGCCTTCTCCCCTGTGACGGGGGCGATCAGGGACCCATTCGCGGGCCGCATGGACCTCCAGCGCGGTGTCATACGAGCTGTAGGTAATCCGGATGAGCGAATGCGCGAGGATCGCCTGCGAGCGTTGCGCGCGATTCGCTTCGCGGCGCGCTTTGGCTTCAGCGTTGATGCGGCAACCTGGGATGCAATAGCTCGGAGCGCTCCCTACCTTGATAGACTTTCCCCGGAACGAGTCCAGCAGGAGCTCAACAAGACGATGCAGCAGGTGGAGAAGCCGAGCATCGCACTGGAGATGTGGAGACGAAGCGGTGCGTTTGTATCGCTTCTCCCCGCACTGGCTTCGGTTTCCAATTCCACGCTCTTGATGGTCGACCTCCTGAGGAGGCCGTTCCGCCCAGCGCAGGACAGACGCCGCGTACATCGTCTTGCGGCTCTCTTTTCCGAATGCGAGCCCAGCGATGCCGAGCGCGCCCTCAAGCTGGTGCGGTTCTCGAATAGTGAATCCGAATGGATCGCTCAGACGCTGCAACGCTGGCGGCGAATCGCGCCTGAGCTGGAACGGGCGCTGAGCGCCGAATGCGCAGCATCAGACAAGGATATTCGGAGTTGGGTGGCTGCTACTGGAAGGCTGCGCGTCCCCGCTGTCTGGCGGCTGGCGGCCGCCCGAGTCTGCGCCCGCAACTTTGCTTCATTGTCCACAAGCGGGTTCCGCACGATACATTCGACCTACCGCCGGGCGCTAAAATCAGCAGCACATGATGCCGTTGATCTGGCTGACCTCGCGATCGACGGAAACGATTTGCGGTCTGCTGGCATTCCACCTGGTCGCGCTTTCGGCGTCATACTTCAGCGCTTGCTGGAGTACGTCATCGAAGACCAGTCGCGAAACAAGCGTGAATGGCTAATGCGGGAGGCGGCACAGCTTCAACGCGAACTGACAGGATCCTGAAGATCGCGGACCGGCAAACAACGTCCCGTTGCCGGGTTATTGCCGCAATCCGCAATCCGCAGTCGCCTTTAATATTCCAAACATCAAGCTGGGAGCTGATCATGTTCTTTCGCGGACGCCAACCAGAGAGCTCGATATGGAGGCGCTTTCGCACGTCGAGCGATGGATTTTCGTTCGCCAAGGAGGAGGATTACTACGCCGCTCATGTGGTCGCCAATGCTGAGCGCGTGGTCGATCTCTTCCACTCGCTTTCGGAGCATCTGCCGCCGGCTGTCGACATCGCAATCGAGGACGCGAGAAACAGCCGCCAGTGGAAGGGCGAAAGTCTCGCACTTCCGGATGTTCGCGATGCAGTGGCACGACTCAAGACGCCCGTCGCAACTTTTGGCGGGGTAGAAGTATCGATTTACACAGCGGAGGATCAGCTCACCCTGAATCCGGTTCTCGAGCTTTTCATCTACGCGCGCACGGACCAGTGGCTGTACATTCTCAAGGGAAAAGGGCTGGAGGAGCAGCGAATGGTTCGCACGCGAAGCTGGAAGTTGAAGCGCCACGAATTCCCGCCCGCGCCGGAGTTGAGTGACGTCATCTCGTCGACGGCAGCATCGCTTGGACTAACCGCTTTGTGAATCGAACGGCGCTGCTCTATGCGATAGTCGCGGCGTTCGCCAATGTAGCAGGAGCGGTAGCAGTCACTTCACGTGCGCGCTGGAGCGTACGCGCACTCGATGTCATGGTGGCCCTGGCCGCGGGCTTCATGATCTCAGCGTCGATCACGGACATCTTTCCGGAAGCGATTAGACGCGGTGGACACACGGCTGCCCTTGT
>JACMME010000268.1 GCA_014379205.1 Gemmatimonadaceae bacterium | reverse complement strand
GCGGACACGATTGACGCAGAACCCCTGAAACTCTGCCGCACCGACGCGCGTTGGGTCCGTCATGCTGAATCGGATACTTCCTGCCCACATCGATAACCGCTACCGCGGCCATCCCGTCGGGCTATGGCTGTTCGTGCCGATCGCCTTGATCAAGGTGTCACAGAGCCTCACCCACCTGCTCAAGCATGATGGCGGCGCACAATCGATCTCTACGATCCCCCTCGATACATATCCCGCGTCCGCCGCGCAGAACGTGATTGGGCTTTTCGCGCGTTTGGGACTCGAGCAGCTCCTGCTCGCATCGATCTTTCTGCTCGTTCTGCTCCGCTATCGCGCGTTGATCCCGCTTATGTATCTCCTGATCGTCACACACTTCGTCGGCGGAAAAATCGTGGCACAGTTCAAGCCTCTCGTGCTGGCCGGCACGTCCGGTGTGAGTACGCCATTCCTGATTGTGGCGATCCTGAGTGTCGTCGGGCTCGTCCTGTCGCTGATTGGGAAAGGTTATTCGGAGCAGGTCACGAGACCATGAACGTTGCTACAATTCGAGGCGCGCGGCAAAAACTGAACGGGGCCCCGCCACTTGCGTCCGCCCCGCAACCCTCTGCCTGGTAACCTATGCGAATCGCCTTGAACATCGTCGGCATACTGCTGTTGCTCTCGGGTGGTATCTGGTTTCTCCAGGGCATCAATGTCCTCCCTGGCAGCTTCATGACCGGACAAACGAAGTGGGCGGTCTATGGCGGCATTGCAGCAGCTGCAGGAATTGCTCTCCTCATTTGGGCGAATCGTCGGCCAACTTGACATCACTGCGGGACCGCTTATGGCATGTTCGCTTTGAGGGCACCCGTTAGGGAGTGGGTCGACGCTGGCGCGGAATTCGCCCGTGACCAGGTTCGATGCTCTGCATACTGCACGCCTGGCTCCTTGAAGGATCCGGAAGCAACCTGTGGACGCGTGCCGTCGTGCAGTCCCTCTGCAGAAAGGGGGAGACCGTACACCTCGTTTGCCAGGAAAACCACCCGGACCGTTACGGCTTCATCTCCACGGCGATCACTCACCGCCTGGACGGCTCTTCGCAGACGACGCATTCGCGCGATACGCAATTCCCGGGCAAATGCATTCTTCACAAACCCGAGCTGGGTGCCACGCTCCCCGTTTTCGTCTGGGACAAGTATGAGGAATACTCGCGGGTAGTACCGATGGTCGATTTGTCGACGGCTGAAATCGAGGCGTACGTCGAGACCAACATTCGCGTAGTCCGGCGGCTGGTCGAGGAGGAGAAGATCACCGCCATCCACGCCAATCATGCCGTCATGATGCCGGTGGTGGCGCAGCGGATCAATGAGGCCCTCGGTATCCCGTACACAGTGATGCCTCACGGAAGTGACATCGAGTACGCGGTGAAGGAGGACGAGCGCTTTCTCAACTACGCGACGGAGGCGTTCATTCACGCCGGAAAGATCTTCGTTCACGGCGACGAGATGGAGGAGCGGGTCCTGAAGGTATTTCGGGGCGTCCCGCATTTTGCCGACAAGCTCGTCGAGCTGCGGCTGGGCGTCGATACCTCCGACTTCGAGCTGGTGTCCCACACCGAAAGACAGCGGGAGATAGACCAGCTCCTGTCAGCCCTGGACGTGCTGCCGCGCGGCAAGTCGGCGGCGCAGGAAGCGGCAATGGAGAAACGACTGCCGCACGTGCGAGACATCGATTCGCTCCGTACCGCGCTGCAGGAAGCCGCCAGATACGACGGAAAGCGACCCGATGCGCGCGCTGAGGAGAAGCTCGGCGCAATCGAATGGACGACCGCGCCGACGCTGGTATTCGTTGGCCGACTGATTGCCTGGAAGGGAATCCAGTCTCTGATCGCGGCCCTGCCTTACGCCCTCGAGAAGGAGCCGGACCTGCGAACTATCGTGGTCGGCCACGGACCGTTGCGCGAAGCCATGGAAGTGATGGTGTGGGCGTTGCGCGAGGGGCGAAGAGATCTGGTCGAGCTGATCGTGTCGCATGGGCGCGCGATAGATGGAAGTGCTGACCCCGCGGCGAGTGAAGTCGCTCTCGACGACGTCCGCGACTTCTACTCGGAGCTGGAGCGCGCGGGAAAGCTGGACAACTACTACGCCCTTGCCCGCCGCGTGCTACGGCCTGACGCGGTGGTGTTTACGGGATACCTGACCCATAACGAGCTGCGGCATC
>JACMME010000267.1 GCA_014379205.1 Gemmatimonadaceae bacterium | reverse complement strand
TGAAAGACCAATCGCTGGAGCCGCGTGGGCCTGGAACTTTCAACGACTCTGACCCCTTGATCGCGGGTTAGTGCTAGTGCCAGTGGCAGTCTTGGTACCCAGTGGCTAGTGCCAGTTTCCAGGAAATCGCGATTTATCTCTTTGCCTATTGCTATTTTTCTAGCACATGCTACTTTTCTAGCAGAAGGTGAAACCGTAACTCCTCCAAGGCGGAACAACCCGTGGCGACTACCCAACCCGATGTAACCCTCGAGACCAGCGCCGCGGATTTGAGCCGGCGCGAGCGCCAGATCATGGATGTGCTGTTTCAGCGCGGTAGCGCGTCCGTGGCAGATGTCCTGGCCGACATGCCCGATCCGCCCAGTTATTCCGCGGTTCGCGCCATGCTTCGTACCCTGGAAGACAAAGGCCACGTGGCGCACCGTGAGGAGGGGAGGGCATACATATATAGTCCGCGAGTCCGGAAGGACACGGCAAAGCGGTCTGCACTCGCACATCTTCTGCACACATTCTTTGAAGGCTCCACTGAGCAGGCGATGGCCGCCCTGCTCGACCTCAAGAGTGGCAAGATGAGTGGCGCTGAGCTTGACAGGGTCGCCGGTCTGATTGATCGCGCCAAGCAACAGGGGCGCTGATGGCCTCCGAAATCCTGACGTCGGCGGTGAGCGCGCTTGCTCCCGCCATTCCGGTCATGCTGGACGCCGCCATCAAGGGCGCGCTGATCATTCTCGTCGCTGCTGTCGTCACGCTGCTTCTGCGTCGGCGCTCAGCAGCGGCACGCCATGCCACGTGGACAACTTCGCTCGTCGCTCAGCTCCTGCTTCCGGTGCTAGCGGTACTGATGCCGGCCTGGGGACGCCCGGTCGCGGTCGCTCCCGCGTGGCTCGTTCCAGCGGCATCTGCTCCAGCGGTAAGCAGATCTGCCGAAGGCACCGCGTTGCGGCCCGCGGGAGTGCCGGGATCAAAGAGTGCCAAGCCAGCCGTGCCGACTGACCATGCGACGCGGCCTGAAGTAAAAGTTTCCCCTTCACCGACACTGCCCGCGGTTTCGACGCCAGTGACCGGCGATTCGGTGGCATCCAACTCCACCCTGGTTGCAGCCGAGAGTGCGAGCGATAGCAGATCGCTTCTTTTATGGCTGGGCGGACTGTGGGCAGTGGGTGCGCTAATGGTGCTCGCTCGCCTTGCGGCGGGGACAGTCGGCGTCGCGCGGCTTGCGCGACGCGGAGAGCTGGTCGATGACGGCGCGTGGCTGTCGCTCACACAGCGTTTGGCACGCGGCCTTGGTGTCGCTCGTCCAACGACGCTTCTGCGCGGTGGCGGAGTCGGCGTTCCAGTGACGTGGGGAGTGGTCTATCCGGTAGTCCTGCTTCCCGATGACGCCGCGGACTGGCCCGAGGAGCGTCGTCGCTACGTTCTCGTACACGAGCTGGCGCACGTCAAGCGCCTCGACGCCTTCACGCAGCTTGTCGCCCAGATTGTCGTCGCACTGTTCTGGTTCAATCCTCTCGTCTGGCTCGCGGCGCATCGCATGCGCGTCGAAAGGGAACACGCGTGCGACGACTACGTGTTGCGCGAAGGTACCACGCCATCGCGCTATGCACATGACCTGCTCGAGCTCGTACGCCAGCTTGGCACACCCACGCACGCAAGCATCCCTTCCGCGTTCGCCGCCCTCGCCATGGCGCGGCGGTCGGAATTCGAGGGCCGGATGCTTTCCATTCTCGATCCCGTACAGGATCGTCACACGCTCAGCCGGAAAACACTAGCCATGTCACTCGCACTCGCAGCCTTACTCGTTCTTCCGCTTGCCGGCTTCCACCCGCTGCAGCAGAGGGAAACCCGCACCACGGTCGTCACGCGAGGTGTCGGTGGATTGCCACCTATAACGGTTACCACGGTCGAGCGTTCAGGTCCCCAGGGAGGAACGCGCGTCGTCACTGCAGACTCCGCGAACTCGGCGAAGGTAATCTCGGAGACCGTAAGCGGCCCGGCTACAACCGAAAAGGAGTCATGCGACCGGTGGCAAACCGCGCGCATGAGAGGCACCTCTCGTCATATCCACTCCAACACGGATGACAACGATTGGAATCAGATGGACTATGTGGCGCATGAAACCGCGCGCTGCGCCGAGGCTCACGTAACCGGCCCTGTCATGTTTACAGCGGATGACACAGATGTAGCCAGCCTTGGGCCGAGTGGGTTTATCATGTTGCGGGAACGCACCGACAATGCCGACCGGCGCGTAGTGGTTCGGGAGTGGGAGGGAAAGATCGAGCATGCATATAGCGTCGACGGATCGCGTGCGTCATTCGATGACGGGGCGCGTGGCTGGTACGGCCGGATGCTCAAGGAGATCGTTCGCGAGCTCAGCATAGACGCACCGAAGCGGATAAAGCGCCTGCATGCGCGCGGCGGCGTTCAAGCCGTTCTTACCGACATTGATTCCACCCGCAGCGGTGGGGCGAAGAGTACCGCGTACAAGACGCTGCTCTCGATTCCGGCGCTTACATCGGGAGACAAGGAGCAGGTGCTGCGCGCGGTGACCAAGGAAACAACCATGTCCTCGGGCGATCTGAGTGGCGTCATGCGTGGTCTCAAGGGCGTGCCAGTGGTAAGCGCGGCAACGCGAAGTGCAGTCGAAGATGGGCTGGATCGCATCAGCTCGAGCGGAGACCGAAAGGAGACGTTGTTGGCGCTCGCGCCGTCAGCGGACAAGGAGCTTCTCCTCATCCTCGTTCGCTCAGCATCTCGTCTACCGTCCAGTGGTGACAAGAGCGGCTTCCTCAGTCAGACTGCGGCAACTTATCTGTCCAGGGGGGACAGCGCGTTGCGTCGCGCGTTCTTCAGCGCAGTAGCTACGCTCCCATCGAGCGGCGACCACTCGCGAGTCCTCATGGACATCATGGACCACGGGCGTGACGATGCTTCGGTTGTCGCCGACATTCTGCACAGCGTGAAAGGCATCGCATCCGCCGGGGACAAGTCGAGGGTGCTGGTTCAAGTCGCATCGGAGGACCTCATCACCACTCGTGCGTTGCGGGACAAGTACCTGGAGGCGGCACGCACCATCTCGTCCAGCGGCGACTACCGCCGCGTGATGGAAGCACTTCTCGGCGATGGTTCGCGGTTCTAGCTCCTCCGGCAGCTATCCACTTTCAGCAATTCTCTCAGCGCACTCCTGTACACATGCAGAACAAAGTCTCACTGATCGTATTGTGCGCGGTTCTTTCCACGACCGCCGCCGCACAAATGCCGGCGACGCGTCCCGATACTGGAAGCCATCTCCTCCCGGATTCCGGCCGTGCGAAAGTGGCCGGAGCCGGCCGCGCTGCAAAGATCGCGACGGCGACCCGAATTCGGACGAGCATCGCGCTCGACGGAAAACTGGACGACGCCGCCTGGAAATCCGCAACTCCAATAACGGACTTCGTGCAGAAGGAGCCTGTGGAAGGCGTGGCCCCTACGGATCGGCTGGAGGTCCGCTTCGTATTCGACGATGCCGCGCTGTATGTCGGTACTCGTGTCATTACCAGCACGCGCGGACGCACAATCCAGGCACCAGTGAGCCGCCGCGACAACATCAATCAGGCCGAGCACATCTGGATTTCGCTGGACTCGTACCGGGACAGAAGAACCGCATACAGCTTTGGCGTGACCGCATCAGGAGTTCGCGGGGACTGGTATCACCCCATCGATGACGAGACCGATATCGATCAGTCCTTCGATCCGGTTTGGGAGGCGGCCGCGGACTTGAACGCTGACGGTTGGACCGCGGAGATGCGCATCCCTTTCTCACAGATCCGCTTCAACACCGCGAACGCGCACGAATGGGGGCTCAACGTCGACCACTGGATTCCGTCGCGGAATGAGGATGTCTTCTGGATTCCGGTGCCGCGTAACGCAACAGGCTGGTCGTCCCACATGGGGCAGTTGATAGGGATTGAAGGTATCGGGTCGGCGCGCAGGCTCGAGTTGACTCCGTACGTGGCGAGCGATGCGACGCTCACCGGCGACCGCGATCGGGCCAACCCATTCGATGACGGCCGGAACCTCGGAGCGCGAGTTGGTGGTGACCTCAAGATGGGACTTGGTCCGAGCCTGACTCTGCAAGCAACGGTAAACCCGGATTTCGGACAGGTCGAAGCCGATCCATCCGAGGTGAACCTCTCGGCATTCGAGACTTTCTTCACAGAGAAGCGGCCATTCTTCACGGAAGGAAGCCAGCTGCTCGACGGGGCAGGGAGTTACTTCTACTCGCGGCGTATCGGCGCGCGACCCCGCGGTGGTGTTGAGGGCAGCTTCGTCGACTACCCTGGAGCGAGCACCATTCTCGGCGCCGCGAAGCTGACGGGGCGGCTGTCATCCGGAGCTTCCGTGGGCGGACTCGTCGCGGTGACCTCGCGGGAGCATGCCAGGATCTACGATGATGAAACCGGTGACTTTGGCAGGACTGTCGTAGCTCCACTTACTGGATATGGCGTCGGAAGACTGCAGAAGGAATTCGGCGCATCGGCCTCAACGGTCGGGCTGACACTCACAGGCGTCCAACGCGACGTATCGTCCGACGAGCCGCTTGGCGCCTTGCTGAATCGCTCGGCGTATTCCGGCGGCGCTGATGTCAACTGGCGGATCAAGGGGGGGGAGTACGCTGTAGACGCTTTAGTCGGATTCAGCCACATAACGGGAGATTCGCTTGCGATTCTGAACGCGCAGCGCTCGAGCGCGCGGTATTTCCAACGTCCGGACGCCAAGTCGTATCATCTGGACCCGTCGCGCACCAGGCTGTCGGGAGCCAATGGCTTTCTCGGCCTCTCGAAGAACAGCGGCAAGCACTGGCTGGGCAGCCTGAACGGGGGATTTGAAAGTCCGGGTTTCGAGCTCAATGACATCGGCAGCCTCAGCACCGCGGATGGTCTGTCAGCATCTGCCCAGATACGGTATCGCGAAACGCAGCCCGGAAAGAATCTTCGGAGCTACGGCCTGAGCTTCACGCAGGAAAACGCATGGAACTTCGACCATAATCGCGAATTCTCCGCCATTCGCACGGACGCCAACGCCACCTTTCAGAATTTCTGGACGCTAAACTTTACAGGATGGCACGATTTCAGGGGGCAGAATGAGCGGCTCACACGTGGTGGCCCGCTCATGGCGACGGGCTACAGCAACGTCGGTATCATCGCGCTGACGAACAGTATTGCCGCGAACACGAGGTGGCAGGCCCGTGTCTACTACGGCAAGGATGAATTCGGTGCCCTCACGAATCGTATCAGTGGACTGCTGTCATTCAGGCCCGGCCCGCGCTGGCAGCTTTCGCTACAGCCGAACTATCTGATAGCACAGAACGCGCAACAGTACGTCACTACACTCGGGGGTGGACGGGAGGAGACATACGACAGGCGATACGTTTTCGCCTATATCGACCGAAGCACGTTCTTCACGGACATCAGACTGAATTACACCTTCAAGCCGGACATCAGCTTCGAGCTATATGCGCAGCCCTTCGCGGCGAGCGGCAGGTACTCCGACTTCGGCGAGCTGTCGGCCCCGCGGAGACGACTGTTGCGAAAATATGGCCAGGACGGCACGACGATCGAGCAGCAGAGCGACAATAGCTATCTGGTGACCGATTCAAGAGTCACCGATATAGACGGGAATCCGAGCCAATTCACATTGCCGTTTCGTGATTTCAATGTGCGTTCGATCCGGAGCAACATGGTACTGCGGTGGGAGTACCGCCCAGGGAGTACGCTGTTTTTCGTGTGGCAACAGGACCGGGAGGGCGGGAGAGCGTTTGGCGACCGGGTGAGAGTCAGCGATCTATTCGACGGATTTTCGGAAGTGGGAACGAACTTTTTTGCGATAAAGGCGACGTTCTGGATTCCGGCGCTCTAGCGTGGGGAATCAACAATCGGGAATCAACAATCGGGAATCGGGACTCGGGAATCGGGAATCAACAATCGGGAGTTCGGAATCGGGAATCGGGAATCGGGAGTTGGATTTGGACCTGGTGCCGAGTTGCGATTTGGACTCGGTACCCCATCCATGCTCCGACCTCTCCCCTTCGAT
>JACMME010000026.1 GCA_014379205.1 Gemmatimonadaceae bacterium | reverse complement strand
GATACCCAGTATCGCACCCTGTCACCAAAATTCTTGTAGAGAGTAATGCAATAGTTGTTGAAGTCTTCAATAATTTGCCTGGACTCCCAGGCACCATACTCCTCCATCAAGGACTGAGGAACATCCCAGTGGTAGAGAGTGAGGATGGGCTCGATATCATGAGCTAGAAGCTCATCGATGAGGTTGCTGTAGAATTGAAGTCCAGCGCTGTTGATATCCCCTCTTCCTCGAGGATAGATACGAGGCCAGCTCACGGAGAATCGATAGGCTTTCAACCCCATTTCCGCCATCAAGGCAATGTCTTCCTTGTAACGGCTATAGTGGTCTACAGCCACATCACCGTTGGATCCTTTGAACGTTTTTCCAGGAATTTTGGTAAACACATCCCAGACGGAGAGTCCCTTTCCGTCTGCATTCCAGCCTCCTTCCACCTGGTATGCAGCGGAAGCAGCTCCCCACAGGAAATTTGCTGGGAATGAGTGCAAATGCTGATGAAACACTATTGACTCCTAATGCGCTGCTCGCCTGCAGACACCTGGAAAGACCCGCTCATCTGATTCGCGCGACGCCGTTGCCTGGCGTGGGGAACAGGACGAAGATCTCGGGGTCGTGCCCGGGAATTACCAGGCGGGGGCTCCCCGCCAGCTTGAACATACGCTCCTGCGCCCGGCGGTTCGATGCGGAGTCGAGCGTCTGCGCGATCGGCGTGCGGGTCGAGAGGTTCTCATACAGGTAAGCATTGTCCGAAGCGAGCACCACGACGCCTTCCGCGGTCCGGACGCCGACGTACTGCGACGCGAAGGTGTGCCGGCCCCCAGTGTATACGGTGAGCCCGGGTAGCACCTCCTGGGCGTCGCCATCGATCAACCTCACCTTCCCGGCATCCTTGAGGCGCGCAAGCATGGCCGCATCGACCGAGTCGATGGTTGCGTCGCGCACCCGCCCAGCGGAGTCGATGTGGTGCGTGTACTCGGCCCGCTGAATCCACACGCGCGCGTTGGGGAACAGGTCCAGGCCATCGGCGTGATCCCAATGCACGTGCGACACGACGATGTCGGTGATCTCTTTCGGCTCGAGCCCCGCTGCCTTCACCGCGTCGGACGGCTTCCGGTAGTCGGCCGGCTTCCACTGAGTGATGAACTTGTCCCGATAGAAGCCCGCGTCCACGAGCACGTTCCGCCCGTCCGGCCGCCGGACGAGCCAGACCATGAGCGCGGCGTCGACGCGCCGCGCGGTATCCGCACCAGCCACCAGGGCGTACACGGGAAAGTTGCGGAGCGTGCCGTAGCGGAGAGCGTACACTTCGGTCGTGCGCACGGGAGCGCTCTGTGACGACAGCGCTGCAGGTGCACTCAGCCCGAGGGCTACGCTCGCCGCCACCGTCCACCACAGCGCCGTCGCACCCATGAGTGAAGGTCGTGCCATGTGTTCTCCCCCGTGATGTGAGGTATACGCCAAAAAACGCCCACCGTTGCTGTGTTCTATGCATTGGCCGCGGATAAATGCACAAGGCGGAGAACCTGCTGTTGTTTGCACCCGATCACCTGTGAATCGTGAAGCTGCCTTCAAAGCAGGGCTGCTTCATCCAGCAGCTCCGCTCCGTCCCCTACCGCCACCCGCCCCGGTCGCTCTACCCACGCGTTGAGCCCGAATTTCCCGCCGAATCGGTGCCGAATGTCGAGCAGCACCTCCAAATTCTGTTCCCGTGTGTCCGGGTTCCATGTGGTCATGATGCAGCGGCCTCGCAGGTCGGCGAAGCCGATCACCGCTTCGCCGATCCGCAGAAATCTCCCTTCCCACTCTCGCTCGGCCAGGCCTGCCACACCGCCGATGACGAGATTTGGACGAAGCCGGCGCACGTCGGCGCCGAGTGCGGCAAGCGCACCGTCGCTGACTACGAGAAGGGGCAGGATGTCGAAGCGCTCGGCGCCCTGCGCCCGAACCAGACGCGCGCCCGCTCCGGCGGCAACTTCTACTCGCCGAGCCACCTCGAGGTCGGTCCATGGGAGTCCGTCGACGAGAATGTTTCCATCGTTGTTTCTCGTCGCCCGATGTGCCAGGAGTTGAGGACGGCTCCGAGCCGTAACCAGTCTGCCTCGTTGATCCAGGACGTAAATGTCCCGGTCGCCCAAAACTCCCAGCGCGTCGAGTTGGGTCTCATCAAGCGGTTCGCCGGCCATCGACTTGACCGGATACCGCCAGAGCGCCGCCAAGTGCATCGCGGTGCCTCTGTGCGGCGATGCTGGGGCGACCCCGCGGGCAGGCATCGGCACGGTCATCGACCGGGAGTCGCACGCTTGCGCAAAGCGTCCCCAGGGCGGTCAGGCCGCGCGCTCACGCGACAGTTGAACGTGTGCGACCACAAGTTCCATGAAGTGCGCAAAAGCGATGAGACTGTAGTCAACGCAACCTCCGATGCCCGTCGAAGGCCACACCTCGACTCGGTTAACCACTGACGATTGCGAACCCGGCCAATCTCGCAAGCAAGGTATCAAAACGCCTGACATTTTCACCGCAAAGCGCCAAGCCGACGATCGAGGGACAATTTGTCTTCATCGCGAAACGCCAGGAGCACAAACGCCCCCGCGAAAATGATGCTGGAAGGATAGAATAGAATCTGCCCTCCCTCGAACAATTTTCCGAACGGATCGATGATCGATTTCCACACGGCTACAAGCGTCACCCCCGTCACGATGAGCAATGCCGGATACGCATAGCGGCGCCCGAGCCCGGCAACGATTGCCAGTCCGAGTATAATCTCAAAGACACCGAACGCTGTCATCAGCGACGGCGCTGAAACCAGGTTGCCGTAGAAGTGCTCTGATACCTTCAGTCCGTGGTCGACGTTGATCAGCTTGTCCGCACCCCAGATAACGAGGAGGAATCCCAGCGAAACGCGTAGCAACAGCAAGGCTTTTGTTTTCATGCAAACCCCTGTCAGGATCGGGAACTGTGAAGGTCACGAGAGCACAAATGCCCACTGGGCACACAGAGTTCCGACCGGCATGCGAATGCCCTGCTGCGTTGACAGATTCGGCGCTGGCTTGTGCGACACGAAACACCGGTCATCTTGAATTGACGGTTGTTCATGCGGAGCCGCCAATCTTCGCATGATCGTGAATAATTGCTTTGGTCGATTCGGAACCGGTAACAGCACTTGTGAGTTAATGGCCAAACAGCATTCCCAACCACCCGACAATCCTCTACGCCAGTCTTCTGCCGGCGACCGCAGTATCACCGATGCCATGCCCGCTGAGTTGCCCAACAGTGACCCAATCGCCCGCTTCGAGCATGAAGCACTCGCAAGCTTGCCGGATGTGGCCCGCTTTGCGCGCTCGCTCACGCGCGACGCGGTCGATGCGGAGGACCTCGTTCAGGAGACCTTTCTTCGCGCATTCCGATCTTGGCACACGTTCATTCCGGGGAGCGATTCCCGGCGGTGGCTGTTCACCATCTGCCGCAACATCTTCCTTCGGGGAAGAGAAAGGGACAGCCGAATGGTGAATGTGGACGACGTAGAAGCCGAGCCGCTGGCCGCTGTACGGTTGCACATCCAGGCTCGGGACACCGGACTGAACGACATGTTCACCCGCCTGGATGTAGCGCCGGCAATAGAGAGCGCTCTGGCTGCGCTGCCCGAATCCTTCAGCGAGGTTGTGCGGCTGGTCGATGTCGAGGGGTTCGCTTATGAAGAGGCAGCCGAAGCACTCAGCGTACCGGTCGGCACAGTCCGTTCACGATTGTACCGCGCACGCAGACTGCTTCAGGCCGCGCTTCTCAAGTATGCCCAGGACCTCGGATTGGCGAAGGCTTCCGGCAACGATGAAACCTCGCAAGCGGAGCACGGAAAATGAGCGATTCGACCGCTACCTACGATTGTGGGCATGCCGTCCACCTTCTCTGGGATTATCTGGACGGACGGCTTCCAGATGACGCGCGTGAGAGGGTCGCCCAGCATCTCGAGGAGTGCGTCGATTGCGATGGACATTTCAAATTCGAACGGAGCTTTCTGGATGCGATCCGAACGCTTCGGCGGGAAGATGCGGAGTTCGCTGCGTTGCGCGGGCGAGTGCTCGGCGCTTTGCGCGAGTCGGGATATGGTACTGCGGAGAGTTAGCAGCGTTCGATCTCGACGAGCCCAGTGCCCGGTGCCCGGTTGGAACAGCCCGGTGCTCGGTGCCCAGTTGGTTCAGCGACGGTGCTCGGTGCTCGGTTGCTGCAGTGCGGGGCTCGGGCCAGGGACAAAGCGCGAAACTCTCAGAGGTTCTTCGCAGTTCGCAGTTCGCAGTTTGCTTGTTGGGTACGTTTCCCGAACGCTGGCTCGGTTGACTTGACCGACACTCAACTCCGAAAGGTTGAAACAATGAGAGAGGGCGGGAGAAATGCCGGCTGCTAAAATCATGGAACAAAAGTACGGGGTTGCTCGGACTGCTTTCTCATCTCCGACTCTGGTTTCAAGATTAATTGGGTTTCGAACACCCTTACTCCTGCGTTGGCGGGAACCTTCCCAAGCCGGTAATTCTTACTCGCCGCCAACTCCTCAAGAAAGGTCACAAGCTCAGGTGGATCCTCATCCGGCCCGTCATCAATAATGATTGTCGCTTTCTTCGTAAACTGGGGTGCGCTTTTCCTCCTTTCTTTCCGTTCCAAGATCGGATCGGGCCTCAGCCCGCAATGTGAGATGAACTCGAGCGCCCCTTTCTCAAACTTCGCCTTTGGCAGCACAAAAATCACTTCCCCTGCTACTTCAATCATCATTCTTTTAATGCTTGCGATATGCACCGTATTGGTGCCTAACCCGCGATCGCTCGAGTAACCTGTGCCTGTGATAATCGCTTTGTACAGGTGAGCCGTTG
>JACMME010000266.1 GCA_014379205.1 Gemmatimonadaceae bacterium | reverse complement strand
TCGGGGATCGGGGATCGGGGATCGGGAATCGGGGATCGGGAATCGGGGATCGGGGATCGGGGATCGGGGATCGGGGATCGGGGATCGGGGATCGGGGATCGGGGATCGGGGATCGGGGATCGCTAGCCGAATGGTAGAGGCGCGACTGATAGCCAGCAATGTGCACTTGCAGTACACCGCACACCCGCACTCCCCAACCCCCATCCCCCATCCCCCACTCCCCACGTTGACCGGGTCGAGCGCACACAGCACTTTTCACTCGCTTCTCTTCACCTATGAGGTACACATTTCCATCGAATCACGCGCACCGCGCGCGTTGACAGTTCTGCGGCGGCTTTCTTTCGCCGCGCTTTTCGTAGCTTTTGCGCACATACTCTTCGGAGCGGTCGTACGCATCACCGGATCGGGGATGGGTTGCGGCGACCACTGGCCGAAATGCTACGGTGCCTGGTTTCCACCGCTGTCGGAGCCGACACTCGTTATTGAATGGTCCCACAGACTACTCGCTGCCATTCTGATTGCCGTGCTGGCTGCATTGCTGCTGACGGCCTGGATGCAGCGTGCTTACCCAGGAGTTGGAGGGCGCGGCGGTGTGCTGCGCGGGGCTGCCTTTTCGACGGCGATGGTCGTGGCAACCGCGCTCTTCGGCGCTGTTACGGTAAAACTGGGAAACTTACCGTATGCAACGGCCGGCCACTGGCTACTCGCCACCGTATTGATTGCGGCGCTCGCGGCCACCCTTATCCGGGCAGGCGGTTTCGGTGGCTGGAGGGCTCGCATTCAGCCTACCACCTCGAAAATGGCGCGAGGCGCATTTGCCGCCGCGGGTGTTACCCTTGTTGCGGTAATGCTCGGCGGATTGACCGCCAAGATTCCGGGCGCGAACATGGCCTGTCAGGGATTTCCGCTGTGCCGCGGTGAAGTCATAACAGCGGGTGGCGCATTGCACACGCATGTCGCACATCGAGTCGTGGCACTTCTTCTCCTGTTGCATGTTCTCGGAATGATCATGGCGTCGCGCAAGCGAAGCGAGGCTCCTGTTGTTGTTACCGCGATGCGCACGACGCTGGCGCTCATCCTCCTTCAGATTCTTCTCGCGGCGGCGATGGTAGAGATGCATTTGCCGCCGCACTTGCGGTCGCTGCATCAGGCAGTTGGTGTCGCTATATGGCTCTCGGCGTTCACCTTTGCGTATCTCGCACGTATTGCCTCCAGGATATCGGTTCTTTCGGCGACTGCGTCCTCTGACGCTCGGAACCTGGTAGCTGGGGGAATTGTGCCCGGAGCATCGATGTGACGTCTGAGGACGGCACTGCCTCGCGGGGCGAGCGTCAGAAAGGCCTTCCCTCCCCAACATCGCTGCGTCCTCTCTTACCGCGCATTCGGCCACACGCTGGGGCCCTGGCGCTCGCTGGCGTATGTCTGATGTTGAGCGCCGTCGCGGGTCTCGCGTTCCCGCAAGTGGTGAGGTACCTCATGGACGCCGCTTTCGTCGAGAAGGATGGCGTGCTGCTCGACCGGATTGCGCTTGGACTTCTCGGTTTGTTCGGGGCGCAGGCGCTTCTAAACTTCGCGCAGGTGTACCTCCTCAGCTCCACCGCCGAACGCGTCATCGCCAAACTTCGTGAAGACCTCTTTGCCAACCTGGTAAGGCTTTCTCCCGGCTTTTTTACCGAGCGCAGAACCGGCGAATTGACAAGCAGATTGTCATCTGACGTGACGATGCTGCAGTCGGTGCTTAGTCACCAGCTATCGGAATTCGCGCGGCAGACGCTGTACCTGTTCGGCGGCATAACACTGTTGCTGCTCACGCACACGCAGCTGACCGTGACTACGCTCATGGTGATCCCATTCATCGTTGGGGCGGCCTGGTGGTTCGGACGGGCGCTGCGACGCGCGAGCACGGGAGTGCAGGACAAGATCGCGGAAGCCATGGGGACGGCTGACGAGGCGTTCGCGCAAATCCGGACCGTTCAGAGCTTCACACGCGAGGCCGAGGAAACCCGGCGGTACGGTCTGCACCTCGTTGATGTGGTTGCCGCGGCTATTCGCCGATCGCTGATTCGCGGTGCTTTCTTTGGCTTCATCACATTTGCCGCGTTCGGGGGAGTCGTGGCGGTACTATGGCAGGGCGGGCGTCTCGTGCTGGCGGGCACAATGACGGCAGGCTCGGTCGTGTCATTCTTGTTGTATGCCATGACCGTGGCAGCAGCCGTAGGCTCGTTGGCGTCGCTGTTCGGCAGTTACCAGGAGGCTGTTGGCGCGGCAGTGAGGGTGTTCGAGCTACTCACAGCTGTTCCGACGGTCGGAGAACCCGCATCTCCCACGCCGCTTCCCAAGAAACTGCGTGGCGAGGTCATGCTCGAGCATGTGTCCTTCACGTACTCTCCATCGCTTCCCGATGTGGTGCATGACCTGTCTCTCACGATCGCGCCGGGCGAGGTCGTGGCACTCGTGGGGCCTTCGGGAGCGGGTAAGACAACGGTCGCTTCGCTCATCCCACGCTTCTGGGACGTGACTGGAGGCCGAATCACGCTCGATGGCATCGACATCAGACAGTTGGTTCTCGCCGATCTCCGCGGCTCCATCGGAATAGTGCCGCAGGAGCCCGCGCTGTTTAGTGGAACCGTGCGTGAGAACATCGCATACGCCCGCGAGGCCACGGATGCGGAGGTGGACGCTGCCGCGCGCGCGGCGCACGCAACGGAGTTCATCGAAAGGCTGGCACTGGGAATGGACACTCGAGTTGGAGAGCGCGGAGTGAAGCTTTCCGGCGGGCAGCGTCAGCGCCTCGCAATCGCGCGAGTATTTCTCAAGGATCCGGCGATCGTGATTCTGGATGAAGCAACGTCGAGTCTGGACAGCGAGAGCGAGCGACTTGTGGGCGAGGCCATGGAAGACCTGCTGCGCGGACGCTCGACGCTCATAATCGCGCACAGGTTGAGCACGGTGCGGAGGGCTGACAGGGTGGTGGTGATCGATCGCGGTAATCTCGTCGAGGAAGGAAGCCACCTGGAGCTACTCGCCGAGGATGGGGTATACGCTCGCCTCTACCGTGGCCAATACCTGGAGGTTGGTTAGCCCCCACGAAACCTCCCGCCGATGATGCAGCAGCCCCTACTGATCACTCGAGACTCAGACTGCCACTGGCCACTGGCCACTGCTACTCAGACTGGCACTGATACTGGCACTGACCCGCTCTTGACGAAGCTGCAGTCTTTTCAGCAGGCTACCGTTGCCAGACGGCGGGCCAGCGTCAGTGCCAGTCTCAGTAGCAGTGGCTAGTGCCAGTCGCAGTCGCAGTCTCAAGTGATCAGTGAAGCCTGCTGCGTCGTGGCTCTCCTTCCTCTCAGAACTCGAAGCCCACCGCAAGATTCAGGTGATCATTGCTCACCTTGCGGGTCGGAAATGAAGTCTCCAGCCGGCGGTAAGTGAATCCCACCAGGAGCGGGCCGTCTGGCCGGACGATGATGTGCGTTTCGCAGGTGACATTGCGTTGGCGCTGGGCCGGAAGGTCTCTGTCGCGCGGGTCGGCGACACCGCAGCCAGCACCTACTTCGAGGCGCGACTCCGGCCGTACATTGATCTGGAACCATCCTCCGCGATCGCGAACAGGCGCTCCAGCGGTGGTAATGTTCTGGCCTATGCCACCTCCGCCGAGCCCTCGAAGTGCCTGACCGCTGTACGCCTCGCCGCGCAGCTCGACAACAGACCCGATTGGAACCCGGGCGTCCACGGCTACCCCCTCACTGACCAGAAGAGATCGGTCATCTCGCTCGAGCCACCCTCTATGGACTCCCAAGCCGATTTCGCCTGACGACTCTTCATCTTCCTGCGATCCCCACTTGGCGCGCACGCGCGCTTGAAGATACGGCCGCTTCGTCCGCTCGGCGCGGTCGACGTCCGTGTCGAAGAGGCCTACCGGGTCAGCACTCGTTGGAGCCAGAACAGCACCCTGAATTGCGATTCTTAGAGGAGTACCCAGTTCACCGGTTGCGCGCAGCTGCGGGAGCCAGAGCCAGAGATTTCCGGAAGCGGTAAACTCCGGAGTGCCAAAGCTGGCCACGCTCACTGCGTTGAGACCTGCCATGAGTGGTACTTCCTGCCCGAACAGCACCTCGGCGCGCTTCCAACGCACGATACCGCGTGCCGTGCGCACGCGCACGAGTGGGAAGTGGCGGCCGCCCGTGCTCGGCTGTTGGCCTCCAAACAAGTCGAGTTGGATGTCGCCGGCGAAAGCGCCGCCGAGTACCTCTGGCACCGCCACCGCCACCCCGAGCGAAGTCTGGCGGACTGTCGCGCCGGCGCCGCTGCGTCCGCTGTCGGAAAGGGCGAACAGAGGCACGTCGGCGTTGTTGACCCGCGCCGTATTCGAGAAGGCGTTCATCAGCACGCGTCCAAAAATCTCGACCCGGGCACGCGAAGATGACTGAACGCCGCTGGCCTCCTGCACCGCTAGCTGGGTACGAAGCACGTCGATCGCCTCTTCAGCCCGCCGAAGTCGTTCGTGCAGTGAATCCAGCTCGGCACGCGCGGAGTCCTGCGCACTCGCGGGTAGCGCGAATGCAATGGCGAACACGACAGCGCTCGCTATTCGCGCGCTTGACGCCTTAGCGCGAGTTGCGATAGTGTACCATGCGGGTAGGAGACATTCGGCGACGTTCATCTCAATCGGAGCACGAAGTGGAGAAAGTGTGCTGTTCACCTTGACCTGGAGAGGCGCGGTTGGCACCGCCGTGGCCCTCCCGTGGCTCTTTGCAGCATGGTTCACCCCCTCCCGGGCCAACGTTGGCGGGCGAATCACCATCCTGGAGCGTCCCGGAGCGAAGACAACCGACCTCGCGAATGCCGTAGTTTACCTGGAGCCCGCTGGGTTGGGGAGAGGGAACCCCGCACCGACGCCGGTGGAAATTGTGATGCAATCGCGCCAGTTCATTCCCCGCGTGCGCGTAGTTACAGCGGGCTCAACAGTACTGTTTCCGAACCAGGACCCCTTCCGCCACAACGTCTTTTCGAACACCGGACCCGCAATGTTCGACCTCGGGTTGTACGGCCGGGGAGACAGCAAGGGAGCCACCCTTCGGAAAGCGGGAGCTTTTCCGATCTTCTGTAATATCCACGCACGAATGTCGGCGTTTGTGCTCGTCGTACCAACTCCCTTTTTCACGCAGGCTAACGCAGATGGTCGGTTCACGATCTCCGGAGTGCCGCCCGGGAGCTACACCTTGCGCGTCTGGCATGACCGCGGTGGAGAGCACACACGCCCGTTGAACGTGCCGTCCGATGGTGTGACGGAGTTGGAAGCGAGTCTCGATGCGCGCGGCTACAAATCGGTACAGCACAAAAACAAGTTCGGGCAGCCGTATTCCCCCGCTGGCCGTGATCGCTATTAGCGGAACACAACCCGCGGTTCCACAGCGCACCGGCGCGACGAATCTACCCGCCGCTTCCGAAACACCTTCGCATTCCAACCTGAGTCTCGCATGGAAGATCTTCCTGGCGAGCGCTGCGGTAATCTTCACGGTTCTTGGAGGTACTCTCCTCCTCACAACGCTATCGGCGCGCCGGACCGCGGATCAGGGTGTCGCCCGCGGGCTCGATCAGACGCGGCGCCTGGTCACCGTCCTGCTGGAGGGGCGCGAGCGCGAACTGGCCAGCGGCGCGCTCGTTTTTGCTCAAGGTCCCGCGTTTCGCGCTCTCGTGATCGACAAAAGGCCTGAGGATCTGCTGGACCAGGGCATGGAAGCCGTTCAGCAAATCGGCGCCAGCTGGGTTCAAATCACCGATGCGGAGGGAGTGCGTCTCGCAAAGAGCGATGAACCGACTGCATCGCAGGATACGCTGGCGGGCTCCGTCCTCATCGGCAGCGCGCTGGAAGGAAAGGTCGCCGCCGGCGCGGGGATAGCTGGTGATTCAGCGATCTTCCAGGCAGTGGCCGTTCCCATTCCTGGTGTCACGCAGGTAGCAGGTGTGCTCATGGCCGCTCTCCTGATCGACTCGGCGCTGGCGGTGTCAATCAAGGAGGCTACGGCGAGCAACATTATCTTTTTCGTACTCGACCGGGATGGTAAGCCGCGTCTTGCTGCATCGACCCTTGGACGCGGCCCTGCCATTGCCGAGTTCCTGGCTCGCCATGAGGTGGCCAAGTCGACTGAACCGACCGCGCCAACCAAAGTACTAGGGACAGGGGACACCGCGCGCAGCAGCGCAACTGGTTTCGCAACGCGCTCGCCGATGAAGCTTTCACTGGGCGACACCTCCTACGTGGGCAACGCTCAGCCACTGCGGTCCGCCGGAGGGGACATACTGGGCGGTGTGATTGCGCTTCGCTCGCGCGACCTCGAGATGGCGCCATTCGTGGAATTTCGCCGACGCATCTTCATTGCAGCCGTGCTTGGAATGGCGCTCGCATCCGCGCTGTCCTACCTGCTCGCGCACCGAATCACGCGTCCCATAATCACGCTTGTCGACGCCACTCAGCGTGTCGCCGATGGCGATTACTCGGCCGAAGTCACGGTGCGTACCAGGGACGAGATCGGAACGCTAGCCAGCGCTGTGCGCACGATGCTAATGGCACTCCGTGAGAAGCAGGCCCTAGTGGACTTTCTCAGCACCAGCGGGGTGGCCACAGAGCGTACAAACAACCCTCCCACGCCGCGTGCAAGGCTCAGCAGTGCCACGCCTTCAAGCAGCGAGCTTCTCCCTGGGATCATGTTCGCGGGCCGGTACGAGATTACTGACTTGCTAGGCGCGGGTGGAGCAGGCGTCGTGTACAAGGCCTTCGATCAGGAACTGGGTGAAGTAATCGCGATCAAGACCCTGCGCACCGAAACGATGTCTGAAGATCCTGCCGCACTCGAGCGCCTGAAAAGTGAGATTCGTCTCGCGCGCCGCATATCTCACCGGAATGTTGTTCGCACACACGATTTCGGCGAAGCAGAAGGCGTGTACTTCCTCACGATGGAATTCGTCGCTGGAACACCGCTGGATCAGCTGATCGCGCGGACCGGGCGCATACCCGTGGCGGGAACGTTGTCAATTGCGACGCAGATCTGCCGGGCTCTCGAGGTAGCGCACGAACAGGGGATAATCCATCGTGACATCAAACCACAAAACCTCATGGTCCAGCCCGACGGTGTGCTGAAAGTGATGGATTTTGGCCTGGCGCGTCTGGAGCGGCGCACGGAAGGCTTGACTCGGGTTGGGATGGTGGTGGGAACTCTCGCCTACATGTCGCCAGAGCAGCTTCTCGATGAAAACGTAGACGCACGCGCAGACCTGTACGCGGCTGGCGTGGTGTTGTACGAATGTCTCACCGGCCGGCGGCCGTTGGAGGCTGACTCCCCCGCCGTCTTCATCGGCAAGCTGCTCGCTGATACACCGCCGTCCCCTCGCGAGCTGAACGGAGAGGTTCCGGCGGCGCTATCCGATCTGATCATGCGAACCATCGCTGGCGATCGAAACTTGAGGCCCGGCTCTGCAGCGGAATTGCGAAAGCAGTTGACTCGATCCGAGGCGTGAGGCCGTCGCAAGCGGAAATCTGGCGGCTGAATCAGTGCGCTTTAGCCAATTCCTGGTCTTCCACTAGTACCGCAGTTTCAAATCGGTAGTCGCGGACGAGCTTACGCTCACTGTTGTGTCACGCTGGCCGAGCTTGGGGTGCCAGGCAACCAGGCGATACCGGCCTGCGGGGACATTATCGATCTGAAAATCACCCGAGCTGCCGGTTACCACGAAGTACGGATGATCGAAAACCTGGATCCACCCCTGCATCCATGGGTGCAGGTCACTTCGCACGAGTACGCGCCCCACACGCCTCAGCACCGTTTCCACCGGCACCACAGCGCCAGCGTCATGCTGGAGAATAGTCTCGATGGTCTTGCCGTTGGACGCAGACATGAAACGCGTGCGGTGCTCGATGGGGTCGGTGCTAATGACGTTCAACATTCCGCCCGCTATGGCCGCCTGAACGCGCGGTTGGAATCCGCAGAGGGCACTCGCGATTGTGAAACGCCGGGTGTCCGGGAGTGGCTTACCCACCCTTGCATCATCGAGCCATACGATGACTTCGGCAACTCGGCGTCCGCTAAGATTGATCAGTGGAATACGAATCTTTCCGGTTCCACAGCCATCGGAGCCTTTCGCAAGCTGGACAGAAGTATCGAAGACTACGTCGCGCAACAGTTCTACTGTGCCAGTTATACTGCCACCGTTAGCCACTGGGATTGTTTTGTACGGAGGCCGCGGGGTCTCGAGCTGAGCGGCACCGGATACAGTGTCTGACTCGATAGCTTTCGCATCGGGAGTGGGCTCGCCGCAGGACGACACGTACAAGGTGATCGCCGCGACCAATACGATTCGGTACTTCCTGGCATTGCAGACGCGGTTGTGGATGTTGATGGTGCTAATTGTCAGTCCTCAGTTCGGTGGTCGGCATGCTTGTTCCGCGCGGCCATGTCGCAAACGACGGGCCGGAGGGACGGATTCGGACTTGCGGTTTGTGTGCTGCGCGGGCACTGACAACCAGGCTGGGGCGACCTTGCACCAGGCACTGAGCACGGATTCGTGGCGGTTGGAAATCAAATTCACAGAATTGACTTCGATAGCCTATGAAAACCTCCTCTAGTCGCCTCTTGTCCGTACTGATTCTCGCTACAGCGACGGCCTGCTCGTCGCTTCCAATAATCGGGCGCCCGAAGCGCGAGGTTTGGTCATTCGCCGCGCCCTGGGATGCGAGGAGCACCGCTAGCGTCAAGTCACACGGTGCTTCACTCGACGGGATTGTTTCAGGCTGGATAACACTGGACAGCCTGACAGGCGAGCCCACATCGCAGTTCCCCGACTCTCTCTTCGCGCCAATCCCATCTGGCACGGAAAAATTGATGCTGGTTACCTCGTTCGCAGGCGAACGCTTCCATCCGGAGACAATCCGAGGACTCGCGGCTGCCCCCGCGCAGTTGGCGCGCGTAGCGAACGATATTGGCCAGCGGGCGTCAGTCGGCGGGTACGCTGGCATCGTGATGGATTTTGAGCAGCACATACCTGCGGATCTGCCAGCCCTCATCGCTGTGACGCGCTCGATCCGCGAAGCGGCGCACGCGCGCGACATCAGGCCTGTTGTTCTGGCAATTCCACCGGGCGATACCGCTGCTTACCCGGGGAAGCCGTTGGCGGGGGCCGTGGACATGCTGATGGTAATGCTGTATGACGAACACTGGGCATCCTCCTCCCCTGGCCCCATCGCGTCTCCGGAATGGGTGCGAAGGCAACTGGGACTTCGCGTCGCCGAGGTAGGCGCCGGACGACTGATAGCTGGACTTCCATTGTACGGATATCTGTGGCGGCGTGACTCTACCGGCAGGTCCTCTCCGACTCCATCGAACTCCACGCCTGCTCTGACTGGATATTCCGGCGAGACTGTCAGCTTCGATGAGGCACAAGGCTTCGCGACAGCAGCCGGTTTGTCGCTGGAACGGGATCCATCTTCGGGCTCACTGCGAGCCGCGCGCCCTCTGGTATGGGAAGTTTGGGTGACGGACGCGGAACTGCTTCGAGCCCTGGTGGACGAGGCCGACGGCGCGGGAGTGCGCCGAATTGCGCTTTGGCGTCTGGGGCTGGAAGACCCGCGAATCTGGGGAGTGGGGGGTGGGGGGTGGCGAGTGGGGAGGTAGCTGTGATCGGGAAGCGGGAATCGGGAATCGGGAATCGGGCTTTCCATTGCACGTTGTTAGCTGCCTCGCTTCCGCCCATCGGCAACCCTAGCCCCTCGTCCCTATTCCCGTTCCCCGATTCCCGATTCCCGATTCTCTGAGCGATGAGAAAAAGGACTACCCCGACTACTAGGATCGCTGTTCCTAACAGCGACGTTCGCAGCGACGAGACAAATGAGCTCATGATCCCGATGCATGCGGCAAGCACGAAGAGCAACGGCACATACGGATAACCGGGCACTCGGTACGGACGAGTCGCGTCCGGCCTGCTTGTCCTCAGCGCTATCAGGCTCGCGGCCCCCAAACCAAAGAAGATCCAATCGGCGAAGACCACACCGCTGAGCAGGGCGCCGATGTCGCCACCAGTTATCAGCAAAAGCAGGATCGACCACGCACCCATTACGATGATGGAGATGACTGGCGCGCCGGTAACGGGGTGCACGCGAGCAGCCGCGGATAAAAACACACCATCCTGAGCCATTGCGTAGAAGACTCGAGGCGTCGTGAGAATCACGACATTCAAAAAGCCGAGTACGGAAACAGTGATCGTCGCGGTGATGAAGGTGGCTCCAATGGGACCCGCCATGCGCGCAACGGTGTCCGCCGCGACTGCGGAGCTTGCCGCCAGTCCATCGCGGCCCAGCGCACGCAAATACACCGCGTTTGCGCCAAGATAAATCGTTATCACGATTGCTATACCGAAAATCAGCGCACGCGGGATGCCCCGCTGTGGATCGCGAATCTCTCCAGCTACCATGTTCATCTGTTGCCATCCACCTATCGTGAATAGCACCGGGACGAACGCAGCCGAAAGACCCGCAATCAGTGATTCGCGCGGTAGCGGTGCTGTTGACACGGGCGGTGCATTACCCAGCCGGACCCAGAGAAGAAGGCCGCCTGCAATGAGCAGGCTGAGTGCCAGCGTCTTGGCAATGGTGAGGGCGTTCTGAACGATCGCGCCGGGCTTGATTCCGAGGCAGTTGGTTGTTGTGAGAATGACGATGGTTCCTACCGCGATCGCCATTGAGCCAGCGTGCGACGTTACGTCGAACAGGCGCAATACATAGTTGCCAAAGGAAACACCGACCGCCGCGGTCGCGCCCGTTGCAATGAGCGTGAGCAACATCCACCCGTACAGGAAGGCGGGCAGCCGCCCAAACGCATCCCGTATGTAGACGTACGCTCCGCCTGCCCCCGGACTCATTGCGCCAAGCTCGGCATATGTGAGCGCACCCGCGAGCGCGACCAGGCCCCCGACCGCCCACACCGCGAGTATCCACCGCGCGTCACCGAGTTGGCGCGCGACCTCGGAGGGAGTGAAAAATATTCCGCTCCCGATTATGCCGCTTACGACGATCACGGTGGCTGAAAACAGTCCGAGCTCGCGACGAAGCGAGGGGGTGGTCATGAGGATTGCGGATTGCGGTGGAATGGCTGATGGCTGATGGCTGATGGCTGATGGAATAGCAGTAGCTCGCGTAGTGCTATTGATGCACCGTTCGTCGATCAGCCATCAGCTATCAGCTATCAGCCATCAGCCAATTCTACCGCCGAAGACAGTGTCCACAGCTCAAGATCACGCCACGATGAGTTCCCGCTGGTACTCATGCGGCGTAATCGTCGCTCCGTGCTCGCCAATGTACGCGTTCACTTCGCACCGCATTCCTATCTCGCCTTCTATGTAGATCCCGGGCTCGATCGAGAAGGCCACGCCCGGTATGAGGAGACGCTCTTCCCGCGTTTCGAAGTTGTCGATGTGAGGTCCTGAACCATGCAAATCCCTCGCGTCGATGGAGTGACCCGTGCGATGCGTGAAGTACTCGCCAAATCCCCGCTCGACAACCACACGCCGTGCCGCGTCGTCTACATCGCCTCCCGAAAACGGCCTGCCACTCGCGGCGTGTTCCCGCACATGGGCTATCGCAGCGTCCCGCGCATCGCGTACGGCCTCCCACACTGCCGCGGCTCGTGGCGTTGGCGTGCCCATCACTCCCATCCAGGTCTGGTCGCCGTAAACGCCTCCGGGCTCCTTCGCGAACAGGTCTACCAGCAGGACATCTCCGGTTTCGATATGACGCGGCTGCGTCGCTGACGGCCCGTAATGCGGATTGGCTGCGTTGGCGCCAGCGGCAACGATGGGAGAATGATCGGAGCTCACTCCCGCGCGTGCAAAACGTTCCATGATCCAGCCGGCCAGCTCGTGCTCGGTCAATGGGTTGCTCGCGCGAGCATGCGCAGCCGCGTGCGAGATCGAGTCACGCCCAACCTGGGCCACGATTGCAGCGGCGCGTTCGTGCGATGCTATCTGCTCCGCGGTTAGCGTGGCGTAGAAGCGAGTGACCAACTCACCCGACGAGACCACTTTGGCTCCGGCCGCGCGAACCAGCTCCAGCACTCCCGCCGGCGTTCGGTCCAGGTACGGAACCGCATCTCCAGGCGAGTACTCCATGGCGACTCGTTTGTCGCGCACGTGCTTCGCGAGCAGCTCCTCGAGGGCGCTCCAGGTGCTGTACCTCTCCCGTTTCCACCCGGCAGGCCACTTTGCCCACGCTCTCTGCTCGATATTGTGCGTGATCGCCACGGGGACGCCGTGCGCCGGGATGAGAGCGAAGACACGGCGGCTGACCATACCCTCCAGCGCGAGCAGACCGGACGCTATGGGATTCAAACCGCGGAAGTCGAAAAGCAGCCACCCATCCAGCCCCGCATCGCGCAGAGCGCTCTGCACAGCGGGCAGAATGGCCGGCGTCAGCATTCTTCCCCGCACGCTGAGCGCTCTTGTGATGCGGGCGGCGTAACGGTAGTCTCGCACCGATTCGCGCGGTATGAAACGTCGGACAGGGAGACTGTGGTCGGCATTCAGGAAATCGCGCTCCTCGCGCTGCTGGGATTGGTTGTCGGTACGTATGGCACACTGGTCGGGCTTGGCGGCGGATTTCTCATCGTCCCGCTGCTCCTCCTGATATATAAGTTGCCACCGCCGGTGGCCGCCGCAACCTCTTTGTTCGTCGTGTTCATCAACGCGGCAAGCGGATCTGCCGGTTACCTGCGGCGCCGGCGTGTCGATGTGGGTACGGCGCTGATCCTCGCGCTCGCCACAGTGCCGGGCGCATTCATCGGTCCGTGGATCGGCGAGCGAATTCCGGAACGAGTTTTCAAGCTCGTCTTCGGAATCTTTCTTCTTGGGATGGCGGCCTTTCTAATTGCTCGGCCGGAAGGAAAGCCACAGTCGATCGAGTCGCGTGGACCTGGTTTTGGAAGGGTGAGACGGGTGTTCAGGGACGCCGAAGGCTCCAGCTTCGAATACACGTACAGTTTGCCGCTCGCGCTTGGTATCAGCTTTTTAGTCGGCATTTTCGCCAGCCTGCTCGGCATTGGCGGCGGCCTCATTCACGTTCCGGCCATGATTCACCTGATGGGCTTTCCCGTTCACATAGCGACCGCGACATCGACGCTAGTGCTCGCGATCACCGCCGGGGCGGGCACCGTGGAATACGCTCGTCGCGATTACATCGACTGGGGCCTCGCGGCGGCGATAGGGATAGGCGTGGTCGTAGGGGCCCAGCTGGGTGCCGGCGTCGCGCACAGGCTCAAGGGGCGGCGCATCGTGCGCCTGATGACAGTGGCTGTGGTGGTGCTGGGGGTGCGACTGCTGTGGTCGATTTAGGGAGTGGGAGTTGGGGGATGGAGAGTGTGGGAAGCGGACCGCAGGAAAAAAGCATGGCTGCAGCTAAAGACTTCACTCCCCATCCCCTACCCCCCACTCCCCAGTCCGTCTACCGCCACTCCGCCCGCCACTCGCACGTCCCGTCCCCACGTGCGCTGCACCGCACGTGGTCCACACCGCCACCGGCATTCACCAGGAGCGTCAGCAACTCCCGCAGGCAGGCTTCGTAAAAGGAACAGCCTTTCTCCCTTGCGACGCTATCGAGAGTCACCGGAGCGGGAACCTCGAGGACCAGATGTGTTCCGACCCGGCGTACCACGCCATTGAGGTAGCGCGCCGCGATCTTGTTGGCGCGGCGAAGCGCGAGAGGGCGAGCCAGAAACGCGGGTAGCGCATGCAGGAGTCGGCGTAGCGACGACGGCACCGTCTGGTAGGCCTCGCGCGCAAGGAATCGCCCGGCTTCTCGGAAAACTTCTTCCGCATCGGGACGCCTGCCTAGTAGCGTCGCGAGCGCAACGACTTCATCGTGAACCGTCCGCTGGTTTCGCTTGACAGCCTCGGAATACCGCTGAATCTGAAGGTAAACCGTTTCGCTCAGTCCCAGGCGTTTGTTTCTCAGCTCGGGCACGAACTCCGCATCGGGATCGTCATCCGGGGCGTCCACACTACGGACTGCCTTTAAAAAGCTGAGCGGGAGAAGTGCGTCGACGGTCATTATTGGGTGGGCAATTGCGGTGTGGCGGGACACGGAAGGTAGTCGCCTCCGCGACCGGGTTCAAGACGTAATGGTGCTCGGTATCACGAAAACCTGGGTCTTATGATACATGTATTCCCGCCAGAAGGTTTTGCGCGATGCTGAAATCGCAACTGTTGCTTGGGTTAGCCCTTGCTTCGACGATTTCACTGGCTGCCTGGCGCACTGGCATGCTTTCCGGGAGTGGCGCCCTGGCCGCGACCGCACTGGGAACTGGGGCCGTGGCTGCCGGATGGCCCTGGGCATGGCTTCTCATAGCATTTTTCGTTTCATCCAGCGGACTTTCTGCCCTCTCCGGTGCGCGAAAAGCGGACCGTTCTCGATCGATTCTGGCGAAGCAGGGCAAACGCGACGCTGTACAGGTTCTCGTCAACGGGGGCATCTTCGTTATCGCTGCGTTGGTGGCTGAAGCAACACAGTCGGACAGCTGGACCATTGCCGCCATTGGATCGCTTTCCGCAGCTGCGGCGGATACCTGGGGCACGGAGCTTGGAATGCTGTCTCGCGGTGAGCCATGGTCGCTTATCGAGCGCCGCCGCGTGCCGGCCGGAACGTCGGGTGCCGTCAGCTGGCGTGGAATTATTGCAACGCTGGGGGGCGCTCTCTTCGTTGCAGGAATCGCGGCAGTCCTCGGATGGAGTACGCGGACAGTCCTGGCGGCCTCTTGCGCAGGAGTGTTCGGCGCAGTGCTGGACACACTTCTCGGCGCCTTTCTCCAGGCTCAGTGGAGTTGCCCGGATTGCGGCACAAAAACGGAGCGGCGTCTGCATTCGTGCGGTGCGGCAACAAATCTTGTTCGTGGGCCCGCATGGTTGGACAATGACGTTGTGAACCTCATCTGTGCCGCGATGGGTGCCATTGCCGCGGTCCTTTTGATATCCTGATATCCATGCGCTTTTCCCGTATCATGCCGCGCTCCACTTCAGCGGGAAGATTCGTCCTCTCCTGCTCGGCGCTGCTCGTTGTTGGCGCCGCGTGCAGCGTCGGCGATGCCAGTCTTGGCACAGGGCCCGGTCGTTCCGGCGGCGGAATCGTAAGCTCCTCGTTCGCCCTGGTTGGACGGTGGGAGCGCTTTGTCCTCTTCACCGACGCCGGAGGAGCTGTACACGCTTCAGAAACGCTATGGGACTTTCGTTCCGACGGGACCGCCCTCCGCACGGTGGTCACGAGAAACCTTACCGATGGATTCGCGGACGCCATCACCACAGTTGCCAACTGGCGTGTTCAGGGCAGTTCGCTGGTGCTCGACTTCGTCTCACCGGCAAGCGGAACCGTACAGTTCTTTTTTCACATCAATCGCGACATTCTCACGCTCGACGGACGCGACTTCGTCCGCGCTCGACCCTGAACGTGGTATCGGCGCGCACGTCGCGGCCCCGGGTGCTGCTGGTAAGCGCAAACCGCGAGCGGCAACCCTTCCCCGTCGTTCCAAACGGCGTGGCGTGCGTTGCGTCCGCACTGGAAGCCGCGGGACATGCTGTCCGCGTCGAAGACCTGTGCTTCGCGCGCGATCCACATCTCAGCGCTCGAAGGTCGGTTCGTGAATTTCAACCCGACGCTATCGGAATCTCGGTTCGCAATATCGACAACAGCGATCTCGTCGCGTTGAGGCACTATACCCCCGAAGCGGCGGATATTCTGAACACTCTTCGAGCCGCCGCGCCTGAGGCCGCCATCATGGCGGGCGGCGCCGCGTTCGGCGTGGCACCGGAAGGGCTTCTCAACGCGCTCGAATTGAATCACGCCGTAGCAGGCGACGGAGAGCGCGCAACCGTGGCTCTCGTTGAGGCTCTGGCCGCGGGGCGTACACCGGCCGGAATTCCTGGTGTGGTGCATCGTGAGAATGGGACTGTCACCGCCATTCCACCAAGGGGTGACGCTGACATCGACGCTCTGCCCGCAGCGAATCTGGATCGGTGGCTGAACCTCCGGTCTTACGAACGCCACGGTGGGACGGTTCCCATCCAGACCAAGCGGGGCTGCGTCTTCAAGTGCGTCTACTGCACGTATCTGAATGTGGAAGGTTGGGGCTACCGCCTGCGATCTCCCGAGTTGGTTGCCGATGAGATAGAGCATCTCTACCAGCAAGCCGGCACCAGGCACTTCGAGTTCGTCGATTCGACATTCAATGCTCCGCCTCGTCATGCGGCCGAGATCTGCGAGAGCATTATCCGGCGCAAGCTGCGCGTGCAGTTGGACACCACGAACTTCACACCAGCGAACGCACCGGATTATCTTCTTGCCGCAATGCGACGAGCGGGCTTCCGCTGGCTTGGGATTACCGCCGAGAGCGCGAGCGACACCGTGCTGCAACGTTTGCAAAAGGGATTCGACGCGGCCAGAGTTCGCACGGTGGCGGAGGACGTGCAGCGTGCCGGCATCGGCGTCCTCTGGGTATTTCTCGTAGGCGGACCCGGAGAGACCACGGCGACCATCGAGGAGACTTTGAAGTTCGCCGAGTGGCGGCTGAACCGCGGCGATGCCGTATACGTCACCGTGGGCGTGAGAGTCTATCCCGGGACGGAGATGCGTCGCATTGCTATCCAGGAGGGTATCATCGCGTCGGATGATCCGCTGCTCGTGCCGACCTTCTACATGTCTCCGCATTTGCGAGTGGAGGACACCGTGCAGCGATTGCGACAATTCGCGGCCGTTCACCCGCGCTTCATGTTTTCCGCCGATTCCAGGTCCAGGCTGCTTCCCTATCTTACGGGACTCGCATCGCTGTTGCGCTTGCCGAAGCCGCATTGGCGATACATGGGAATTTTTCAGCGCCTTGCGCGGGCCGTCGCGTGAGTCATCCAGACGTCATTGTCGTTGGTGGCGGCCCGGCCGGAGCAGCCTGCGCCTGGTTTCTCGCGCGCCAGGGCGCGAAGGTTTCAGTGCTGGACCGCGCGCGTTTCCCACGCGACAAGCCTTGTTCTGAGTATCTCAGCCCCGAAGCATCCCGAATCCTGGACGCAATGGGCGCGCTGGGTCGCATTCAGGAAGCGGGCGCGGCGCATCTGGCGGGAATGCGAATCAGATCGCCGAACGGAACTGTGTTCCAGGGAGACTTCGTTGCGGCGCACGGATGGCGCGGTTACAGCGATCGAGGTGTTGCGCTTCCGCGCACTGTTCTCGATGCCTGTCTTCTCGATTGTGCCCGAGACGCGGGCGCCAGTGTGGAAGAGGGAGTCCGCGTGACCGATGTGATTCGTGATGCGCGCGGTCGCGTTTGCGGCGTGCAAACGCTCGGCGAGGGTGGATCGAAGCGCCAACGCAACGCGTCGTTGGTCGTTGCAGCGGACGGCCTTCGATCGGTCATCGCGCGCAGGATGGGTCTTGCTCACCAAGCTCGCTTTCCGCGGCGAATTGCTCTAGTAACGCACTTTGAGGGTATCGAGGAAGTGTCGGGTTATGGCGAGATGCACGTTGACAAAGCCGGCTATACCGGAATCGCGCCGGTAGGTAACGGTTTGTGCAATGTTGCCGTGGTTATTCCCGCTGGACGAGCCGCCTCACTGGCGGGTGACCGCGCCGGATTTCTGCTTCGCTGGATATCGGAGCGTCCGCATTTGGCTCCTCGCTTCCAGCACGCACGCCGCACTTCGCCCGTGCACGCCACCGGGCCGTTCGCGTCACATGCACGTCGGGCATGGGCTCCGGGCGTCGCGCTCGTTGGGGATGCCGCAGACTTCTTTGACCCATTTACGGGCGAAGGAATCCATGCGGCTCTTCGTGGTGGGGAGATGCTTGCCCCTGCGGTTCTTCAGTCGCTGGCCGCTACGTCGCTCGCCAGAGCTGATGCAGGCCTTAGAGAGTATGATGAGTCGCGCGTAAGGGAATTCAGCGGCAAATGGCGCGTGGAGCGACTGATCGGCGCGGCCGTCAGCTTCCCCTGGTTCATGGACAGGGCTGCACGCTCGCTTTCACGTCGCAAGGAGATGGCGGATCTGCTCGTCGGAGTAGCCGGCGACTTCGTACCTCCCCGCGAGGTTCTGAAAGTTTCCTTCTTCGCGCGGCTCCTCGCCGACGCGTTGATTGGCGGCACTTTGACAGCATCGCACCACAGCGAGTCCGCGCCCCGTACTGGCCGCGTTCCCGCCTCCCGCACGATCTGATTCATGCCATTCGATCCGGCCAAGTTCCGGAGCGTTGTTGGCCGTTTCGCCTCCGGGGTGACCATCCTGACCGCGCGGGACGGATCCGGCGTCGATCACGGTATGACGGTGAGCGCTTTCTGTTCCCTTAGCCTCGAGCCGCCACTCGTGCTCGTGTGCGTGGAACGCATAGCCGAAATGCACGGTGTGCTGGTGTCGGCGTCCCAGTTCGCGGTCAACATTCTTGCTAGCGGGCAGGAATCCATCTCCCGGCGTTTCGCGGAGCGCATCAAGGACCGGTTCGACGGAATCGGGTTCGGACGCGGGGTGAGCGGAGCTCCGCTTCTTCATGGGACGCTCGCCCACGTCGAGTGCGACGTGAAGAAAAGGTTGAACGGCGGTGACCACAGCATCTTCATTGGCGAAGTGATCGATGCTGAAGCGCATGCCGACCGGCCACTCCTGTACTACCGTGGCGGCTATGCCCAGCTGGAGCGCTGACATGCAGACGCTGTGGACGCCGAAGCGGCGCCGTGGAGTGGAGTATCTGGACGAGCCCGGCGTCGACCCTCGTACCATTAGACGCTCAATGCAGGATGTGGCCCTCGCCAACTCACTCTTTGGAGGGACGAGAGCGGTTCTCGCCGAGTTGAACGCGGCTCTGGTTACAACCGGCGATTCAAGGCTGACGATGCTCGATGTCGGGACCGGTGCCGGTGACATTCCCGAGTTTGCTCGTGCAGCCGCCGAGCGGCGTGGTGTAGATCTCCAGGCGTTCGCGGTGGAAGCCAGCGAACCTCTTGCGAGCGCGGCATGTTCTCGCGGTCTTCCCACGGCCTGCGCTGACGCTCGCAATCTCCCCCTTCGCGACCGAAGTGTGGACATTGTGATTTGCTCCCAGCTCCTGCACCATTTCGAGCGAGACGAAGGCATGCTGCTGTTGCGGGAGATGGACCGGGTGGCACGCCGTGTTGTAATCATCGGCGATCTGAGGCGAAGCTGGTTGGCGGCGGCGGGGATCTGGGTTGCGTCCTGGATACTTCGTTTCCATCCGGTCAGCCGGCACGACGGAGTTGTGTCGGTTCTGCGAGGGTTCACGGCGGCCGAGCTTCACGAACTGGTAGCGTGCGCGACTGGCGTGGTCCCCGTCGTTCGCCGGCGCGCTGGATTTCGCGTGTCGGCGTCGTGGCGTCCCGCCGGGAGGCTGAATGACTGACTTTCCTCTCGCGATCGGACAGGGGTACAAGCTCGGCGCAATGCCGCTTGGACGGCCAATGGAAACCATTGACGAACAAATCGTACGAGCACCTTTGGCGGTGATGTTTTCCCTCGCGCTCGACGTAGAACGCTGGCCGGCTCAGCTGCCTCACTATCGTGCGGTGCGCTTTCTGGAGCGCTCTCGCGAAGGTGGCGGAATCGTGGAAATGGCCGCATGGCGTCCCTTCGGAGCACTGCGGTGGCCCACCTGGTGGGTCTCGCAGATGGAGGTCGACCCCGCGATACCGGCAATCCGCTATCGACACATACGTGGCATCACCCGTGACATGGATGTGGCGTGGACATTCGAGAATCTCCATGATGGTGTTCGTGTGCGCATCGTGCACGCCTGGGACGGTCCGCGCTGGCCACTAATCGGACCATCGGCCGCGATGCATGTAATCGGACCCGTTTTCATACATGGCATCGCTTCACGCACTCTCGCGGGTCTTGCGTCTGCTGCGGAAAGAAAATCAAACGGAAGGACCGTTGAGGAGGATAACCGTGCAGGATAGGCGCAGAGTAGTAATCACTGGCATCGGCGCGATTACGGCAATCGGAGTGGAACGACAGGGGTTGTGGGAAGGCCTGCTCGCGCAACGCTCGGCCGTGCGGGGAATTACCCGATTCGATCCAACGCCATTTCGTAGCCACAGCGCCGCTGAGGTGGCCAATTTCGACGCCGGCGATTTCATGGAGCGCAAACGCACCCGCCGCCTCGACCGGTTCGGACATTTTTCAGTGGCTGCAGCGAAGATGGCAATAGGTGATTCTTCGCTCAACCTGGCGGAAGAAAACCGTGAAAGGATCGGAGCGATGATGGGTACAGCACTTGGCGGAGTCGGCTACGCCGAGGAACAGTGCGGACACTATTACACCAAAGGAGTCAAGGACGTTGATCCCGCGCTCGCTCTCATGGTGTTTGGAGGCGCTTCCAGCTGCAACATTGCGATCGAGTTCGGCGTTCAGGGACCCAACAGCACCAACGCAATGAGCTGTGCCTCGGGCACCATCGCGATTGGCGATGGCTTCCGCCAGATCCGTGATGGCTATGCCGACGTCATGATCTGCGGTGGCGCCGAAGCGCCGCTCTGGCCGCTGACCTTTGGTGCCTTCGCTATCATTCGCGCGATGTCGACTCGCAACGATGATCCAGGGACGGCGTCCCGCCCGTTCGACAGGGATCGCGATGGTTTCGTCATGGGTGAAGGCGCGGCGGTGCTCATTCTGGAAGAGCGTGCGCGAGCGATTGCACGCGGCGCGCCGATTTACGCCGAGGTGGTTGGCTATGGAATGTCCAACGATGCCTACCACATGACCGCGCCTCTACCCGATGGCACGCAGGCTGCCCGCGCAGTTGAGCGGGCTCTTGGCGACGCCGCCGTTGGCGCCGGCGAGATTGACTACGTCAATGCACATGGCAGTTCCACGCCCTTGAACGATTCCACGGAGACACTCGCCATCAAACGGGTTTTTGGAGAATCGGCCCAGCGGTTGCAGGTAAGCGGTACCAAGGGATACTACGGCCACGCGCTCGGGGCATCCGGCGCCATTGAAGCGGCCATTTGCGCACTCGCACTGCAACAGGATTGGCTTCCACCAACTGTAAACCTTCAGACCGCTGACGATGCATGCGACCTGGACTACATTCCGCGCACGGGGCGGAAGGCACGCGTGGAGCACATTGTGACGAACTCATTCGGGTTTGGTGGCATCAACGCTGCGCTGGTGATTCGGCGTCATAGCTGACACACGTGCTTTCTGATCGACAAACCTTCCTGGACAATGTTCCAAGGGAGTCGTTCGAGCGCGTAGCACGCCTGGCGGCGAGCTCGCTGCAAGCGTCACTGGCGTTCGTCTGCACCGTTCGCGACGGCCGCGTGGCAGTCCGCGGAAAGTTCGATACAACAGGGACACCGGCAGCCGACGACGAAATCGCAGAGCTGGACCGTGTACGCGTAGCGGACGCTATTGCGTCGGGCAGAGTTGCACTGATTCACTCCGAGAGGGGTGGATCGGGAGCTTCCCCACTGATCGTCGTGCCATTCTCAGCGGAGCAGGACAGCGCCGTTCTCGGTGCCCTTTGCGTAGTGGGAGCGACAGAGCGGGATTGGAGCGATCGTGACGTTGCGGCAATCGCCGGCCTCGTGGAGACGCTGTCGTCCGAGCTGACACTGCACAGCACGATTTACGACCGCAAAGAGGAGGAGGTAAAACTCAGGCACACGACGCTGCATGACCCACTTACCGAGCTTCCAAACCGCACGCTCTTCATGCAGCGCACCGATCAGGCGATTGCGCGCGCGAAGCGATATCCCGATCACCTGTTCGCGATTCTGTTCCTCGATCTCGACCGCTTCAAGGTCGTGAACGATAGTCTGGGTCATCAGGTGGGTGACGAGCTGCTCGTCGCGGTGGCACGGCGTCTGGAAAAGTGTCTTCGCACGGAGGACACCGTCGCGCGTCTGGGAGGGGATGAGTTCGGAATACTACTGGACAGAATCAGAGTCGTCGCGGACGCCGCCCGGGTGGCCCAGCGCATTCTCATGTCGCTGGCCGAGCCGGTGAATCTCAGCGGATACGAGGTTTACACATCGGCCAGCATCGGGATCGTCGACAGTGCGACAGCGCATGGCATCCCGGAGTACATGATCCGCAGCGCGGACATGGCAATGTATCGCGCGAAGGGAGCTGGAAAAGCGCGGTACGAGATGTTCGATCGCGCGATGCACGCCGACGCGCTGGCAAGGCTTCAGCTCGAAACAGACCTTCGCCACGCGGTGCAGCGCGAGGAATTCATCGCTCACTACCAACCGGTCGTCTCGCTCGAGACCGGACAGATTGCCGGCTTCGAGGCACTCATTCGCTGGAAGCACCCCGAGCGTGGGCTCGTACCGCCTAACGACTTCATTCCAATGGCGGAAGAGACCGGCATGATCCTGCCAATGGGCCAGTGGATAATGCGGGAGGCTTGCCGGCAGGTGAGCGCCTGGCAGCAGACCTTTCGCCGAGCCGAGCCGCTCGCGATTGGCGTCAACCTCTCGGTGAAGCAATTCGCACAGCCCGATCTCAAACAGCTTATCGCCGATATCGTAGAGACGACGGGAGTGCACCCCAACAGTCTCAAGCTGGAGATAACCGAGAGCGTCATCGTCGGCAACACAGACCATGCCATAACGGTACTCGAGGGACTCAAGTCTATCGGCCTTGAGATCTACATGGATGATTTTGGAACAGGTTATTCGTCACTCAGCTACCTGACCCATCTCCCAATCGACTGCATCAAGATCGACCGCTCATTCGTGAGCCAGATGGAAACGAAGGATCGGCATTTTCAACTCGTTCGCACCATCCTCACGCTCGCGCGCAGCGTCAATTTGCGCTCAGTTGCGGAGGGTGTGGAAAGCACGCCTCAGCTTCTCGCGCTGCGAAAACTGGGATGCGAGTTCGGCCAGGGGTATCTCTTCTCTCGGCCGCTTCCTCCCGCGGAGATCGAAGAGCTTCTGGCGCGGAATCCGAGTTGGTAAACGGATGGCTTATGGCTTATGGCTTATGGCTGATGGCTTATGGCTTATGGCTTATGGCTTATGGCTGATGGCTGAAAATGGCGGATGGCAGCTGGCGGATTGCGTGATTAACTCGATCTGCCATCCGCCATCCGCCATCTGCTATTCGCCATCCTCGCCCTACTCTCTCTCCCTCACCCCAATTCCCGCCTTTCGCATGGCTGCGCGCACAGAGCGTTCCAGCTCTGCATCGTCGGCGAATGGATGATCCTTCTTCCATGCCGCGATTTCGATTACTGCCTTGGCCATCACCGGATGGCCACCAGCGCTGCCATACCGGCCAAACAAGAGGCGAAGCCGCGCACCAAGCCTTGCATTGGCGTCAAGCGCACGCGTACTCATCACAAGACGCCCCCCAAAGATGCCGGAGACGGCGCTAACTTCCGCGCCCGCCATTCCAAGACAGAACTCAGCGAGTTGCGCGACAATATGCTCCTGGTCCTTGGGGAGCCGGCCGAGGTGAACATAGGCGAGCCCGTTGCGCACTCGAGCAGTCTGTAGCGCTCGGCCGAAGCGATGCAGGGTACGAGGCTCGTACGATGGATGCTGGATGCGGCGGAGAACTGCGTGGTCAGCGCGCGGAAATAGCTGGGCGAACATCTGAAGGTCTTCATCGCTGGTCGGACGTGAGAGCGATTTTGTGTCTGTGATTATTCCGTAAAGCAGCGCCGTGGCAAGCGGGCGCGTCAGTGCGGCTGCTCCCTTCGTGATCAGATACTCCGCGGCCATCGTCGCGCTCGCTCCATACGAGGTGCGTACATCCCTGTATCGTGCTCTAAATCTGCCGGTAGGTGGGTGGTGGTCGATTACCGCGGCTACATTCGGCAGTGGCATGCCGAAGTATGGCGGCTGCACGTCCACCAGAATCAAGGGGCCAAGCGTAGCAAGGCGACGGCCCCCCACGTGCTGAACTTTTTCGTTGAGCTCCGCCAGCATTCGCTGGTTCTCCGGGCGGGTAACCCTCCCACAAGTGACGATGGGTGCGTGTTCAGCGTCGAAGTCGAGCGTGACACGCAAGGCCAGTGCGGAGGCAATCGCATCAGGATCGGGATCGTGCTGAACGAGAAAGGCACAGTGATCCGAACCTCGCAACGCTCTCCGCAAACCATCTACACGCTTGCGGTCCTGCACTCGCTTCAACAGCAGATCGATGGCATCGGCGAGCAGATCCCCCTCATCGATCCATGTGATCCTGCCACGGCCACCGCTTCGCTTCTTCTCCGTGCCCCGAGCAATCGCAAGCACCGGAGCCAGTGGGAGCGCCCGCCGAATAGCCGTTGCCACACGCGACGCTCGTTCGCGGTCCACCACATCCACGACGGCCAGCAGATCTACCGCGCTGAGCTGGGCGTATGTTCGCGAGTCGGTTGGATCGCCGAGCACAGCACTCGCCCACCCAGGGGCCGCTCTCTCCTCAGGCATCCAGAGATGCACGTCCCGGCCCGACAGCGCGCTTCGTCTGAGCACATCGAATTTGGCCGGCACGTCGCTCACGAGTAGTACGGGCGACTTCATGGTGAAGCGGCTTGCCCCGGCGCGGCGGAAAGCCTACTCTCCCCAATGACTGCGCCTGTCAGTCGGGCCGTTAAGCGCTCTCCCTCTTCCATCAGGAAGCCATCATGCGTGATTCGCTACGCCATGCGGTCGCGGAATTTATTGGCACGTTCGCTCTCGTCTTTGTCGGAAGCGGCGCGCTGATCGCTGCGCGGACAACCGCCAACATCGGTCTCGTCGAAATCGCTCTCGCGCACGGACTGATTCTCGCCGCGATTGTTACGGCAACCATGCGCTTTTCGGGCCATCTCAACCCCGCGGTGACGATTGGCTTCGTCGTCACGCGCAGGATAGCCCCGCTGCTAGCAGGCATATTCATCGTCGCACAGCTACTTGCAGCCATGAGCGCGGCTTATGTCCTCAAATCGGTTTATCCTGACGCAGCCTTCATGGCTGCCCGTGGAGGCGGCCAGTACGTGTCGGAAGGAGTTACATCCGGGCAGGCATATCTGCTGGAAGGGATAGCCACTTTCCTTCTCATGTTCGTGGTTTTCGGAACGGCGGCTGATCCTAAAGCGCCGAAGGTTGGTGGCCTGGCGATAGGCTTCACCGTTGCGGCCGATATCCTGGCAATCGGGCCGCTTACAGGCGCCTCGATGAATCCTGCGCGGTCGTTCGGGCCGGCAGTAGCGTCCGGTTTCTACGAAGGCCACCTCATTTACTGGGTAGGGCCGATCATTGGCGCAATCGCAGCCGCACTGTTGTATGACACCCTTTTCCTTCGGAGCGCGCCTGAGCCTGCAGACCATGGAGTGATCGATCCCGCAGGAGCAAGGAGCAATGTACCCACGAGGAAGGCCTGATCGACTTTCCGTAGGCGGAGCGCATCTCACGGCCCGACCTTCAGGTACTTGTCCGAGTAGCGCGCTATAGACTCCATGACAACCTGCATGGCGACATCGCTCTTCCCCCAACCGACGGTTTGGACCCGTTTCCCTTCCAGATCCTTGTAGATGCGAAAGAAGTGCTCGACTTCCTTAAGGTAGTGTTGCGGAATATCTGCGATGTCGAAGTATTCTCCATAGAATGGATCGTTGCTGGGCACCGCCAGCACCTTGTCGTCCGGATCACCGCGATCAAGCATCTTGAGGACGCCTATCGGCCGCACATCTATCTGGCAACCGGGAAAAGTCGGCTCGTTCAGGAGGACCAGGACATCACAGGGATCGTTGTCCTCCGCAAGCGTACGCGGAATAAATCCGTAATCACCCGGATAGTGGACCGCTGAGTACAGGACGCGGTCGAGGCGGATGAGCCCCGATTCCTTGTCAAGCTCGTACTTGTTTCGGCTTCCGCTCGGAATTTCTACTACGGCGGTAACCACGTCGGGGGGATGCTGCCCGGGCGCGAGGTCGCGCCACGCGTTAATCACGTGCGGAGGTACCCTTGAGCCGTTCGCGCACGCGCCGCCCACGCCACCAGATGCTTATCGCGTAAGCGGCGTAGATCGTCGCGGTCAACGCGTAGGCGGCGTGGTAGTAGCCGGCGTTTTCAGGCATCACCGCCCTCCTGATGAGCCAGCGCGCTGCGCGCTTCCGACAAACGATATCGAGCTCGCAGAAGAGCGACGTACAACAGCGTGAACGAGGCGAACGCCATTAAAAGAGTCACAAGCATCTCGTTTGGAAGCGAAGGCGCACCGGGCTTCATCACAATTGGCTGCGGGTGCAGCGTGCGAAACATGTACACGCTCAGGTGGATGAACGGGATGAGCAGAGCACCCAGTGCGCCAAGCACCGCCGAATACCGCGCGCGCTGCTCCTGGTTGTCGATTGCGCCGCGCAATACCAGATAGCCGGCGTAGACGAACCACAGAAACAGGGTCAGGGTCAGGCGCGCATCCCATGTCCACCATGTTCCCCACACCGGACGTCCCCACAGCGGACCCGTGATCAGGACAACCGTGGTGAATACAACCCCAACCTCGGCCGAACTTTCGGCGAAGCGGTCGAGACGCAGGTCGCGGAGCCAGAGATACAGCAATCCCGCTACAGCCACGAGACCGAATGCGAGAAACGCAACCCATGCTGACGGCGCATGCACGTAGAAGATTTTTTGAGCCGGTCCCTGCCGCAGTTCGACGGGTGTGAATGCCATCGCACGTACAAGCGTGCCGATCACCGCAGCCCCGGCAGCTACGAGGAACCAATCAAAAACCGGTGCGATCCCGGACTGGGTACGAGATTCCAGTGAATCTCTTGCTGCAACGGAGCTGGTCATTCCTCGATTGTATAGGGAAACGCGAGCATGCACACGGTCACGAACACGATGTCGAAGGCACCCAGGAGCCGCAACCAACCATCCACTTCAGCTATTGGGCGGCCATTCAGCAGCTTTGCTGTGGCCTGCGCAGCCGGCACCACCACGGGTACGAAGAAAGGCAGTGACAACACCGGCAATAGCAGCTCAGCGAGCCTCGTGTTTACTGCCATCGAGCCGAACAGCGTACCGACCGCAACGAGCCCCACTGCCGCAAGCAGGGCAATCGCGGCGAGCGCCGGCGCCACACTGATTACAGACACATTGTAGAAGAGCGCCACAGCCGGGATGGCGACCATCTGGATTCCCACGACGAACACCAGATTCGCAAGCGCTTTGCCGAGGTAAATCGCCTCGCGCGCAACCGGTGCGCCGAGCAGTCCGTCGATCGCGCGATCCTGCTGCTCGATACCAAATGATCGATGCAGACCGAGGAGTCCCGAGAAAGTGAAGATCACCCACATCACGCCGGGCGCAAGATCGCCAGCGGGAATGGCGGTCGGATCCCATGAGAAGTAGAAGATCACAATCGCCATCAACGCAAAGACCAGCGCGGACAGAAACGCCGTGCGGGTCCTGAATTCTATTGTGAGATCCTTGCGCGCAATCAGCCACGCGGCATTGAGCGCACTAAGTGCCATGCGACACCAGCTCCCGGTACTCACTCTGATATCGGTCGGCATCGATGGATGCGCGCTTCTCGCTGCGCGCAAAGCGCCCCTCGCGCATGATTGATGCATGCGTCGCGATCGCGAGGCCTTCCGCAATATTGTGTGTCACGAGAACCAGCGCAGCGCCACCGACGCGCAGAGTGCCAAGCAACACGGTGAGCGCCGATGCTCCGGCGTAGTCGAGACCGGTAAAAGGCTCGTCGAGCAGAATGACCGATGGCGCATGCACGATCGCCCGCGCTATGGCGACACGCTGCTGCATCCCCCGGCTCAGCGCGCGCACCGGCGCGGATGCCCTGTCCAGCACATGCATTTTGTCCAAAGCGGCAGTCGCTGCATCCCGGTAGTTTCGGACGCCGTGCAAACGAGCCGCGAACTCCACATTCTCGCGTCCTGAGAGCGCACCGTACAGCATGGTGGCGTGCGCAATTACTCCTACGGCACCGCGCCCTTCATCGCCCGACGGTATGCGCACGCCTCCGATGGTCGCGGTGCCCGCGCTCGGCTTCAATAGACCGCCCAGGAGTCTGAGCAGAGTCGTCTTCCCCGCCCCGTTCGGCCCGAAGATCGCCATGCAATCGCCCGACGCGATGGACAGGTCCACGCCATCAACCGCCATGCGGCGGCCAAAGGCGCGCGTCAGGCCATGCGCCTCAATGGCGGTCATGAATCGCGTAAACCTGTCAGATACTTGGCCGCGTGGCGCGGTGAATGCTGCCTCAGCGCGGCGCGCAGTTGGGACACATTGGCGGCTCGCGACACCATGTGCGCGGCGTGAGAGTGGCGAAGCGTATGTGGTGTGATTGCATTGGCTATCTCTTCGCCGAGCTGCGCTGAACGCGCAACTCGTTTCAATCGGTCCCACGCACGCTGCCTCGAGGTATGCAGACGCGTGACTGGGTGAATAAACACAAAGGGTGCGTGCGCCTCACGCTTTGGCTCCGGCCTCTCGGCGAGCCAATCTGACAGCCACCGGGCGGCGTCACCCTCGATCGTCACCCTGCTTTCTTCGCCGCGACGACCCACCACATCGAGCTCCATTGCGTGCCTGTCCCCACGAACGGAATCAAGGGTCAGTCCAATTGCCTCGCTTACCAGCAGCGCCGCGTGGTAGCAGAGACCGTACAGCGCGAGATCCATTCGATCGGCGGCACCTTCACGCTGGCAGGCACGCCGCGCCAGACAGGACAGGAGCGCATTTACGTCGTCCTCCGAGATCACATGCGGGGCGCGCGGCTCGAAGACCGGCTCCGCGAGCGCTTCCGCCGGACCCGGAGCGCGCAATCGCTCTTCACTTACCAGATATCTGTAAAACGCCTTGACCGCCTGGAGATGACGGCGGGTCGTCGCCGCGGACCACTCATCAGCCGACGCGCGGTCGCTCAAGTGGGTGGTGATGTCAGCAGAGAGCAACTCTTCAACAGGTCGCGGAGCGAACGCGCGAACCAGATCCGCGATGTCGGCGTGGTATGCCGCGATAGTGGCTTCGGCGCGCCCGATCCGTGCAAGCCAGGCGGAAAAGCGATGCAGCGAGTCGTAGTCTGGCTCGGGATGCACCTCCGGATGCGGGACCGTCGCGCTATTCTGCGTCACGTTCAGCGTTTCAACTCAGAAAGCATGCGGGGAACTTTAGCAGATTGCATCCGGTTGTGAAATCGTCTTCTCCGGTTGCGTACTCCGAATACATTAGTCCAGCTTGCACGTCGCCGGTGTGAGCCCACGTCCTCCTGGCGTTAGAATTCTCCAGTCCGCAATCCGCAATCCGCACTCCTTTCCTCATGACCGACATCGACGTCCTCCTGCAGGAGCACCGGACCTTCGCGCCTCCCGTCGCGTTCAGCGAGCGGGCCAATATTCGCAACGCTGCGCTGTTTCAGAGCGCCGCCGCGAACCCCGAAGCTTTCTGGGCAGAAATGGCCGCGTCGCTGCAGTGGAGTCGCCGGTGGGAGCGAGTGCTGCAGTGGGAACCACCGCATGCCAAGTGGTTCGTGGGGGGGCAGCTCAATGTCTCCGTCAATTGCGTCGACCGTCACATCGGCACACCGCGCCGCAACAAGGCTGCGCTGATCTGGGAAGGTGAGCCCGGCGATCGCCGCACCCTCACCTACTGGGACATGTATGTGGAAGTGAACAAGTTCGCGAACGCGCTCAAACAGCTCGGAGTCAAGCGAGGCGATCGCGTCGCGATCTATCTTCCAATGATCCCCGAGGCGGCGATCGCCATGCTCGCGTGCAGCAGAATTGGCGCGATTCACTCCGTGATTTTCGGCGGCTTCTCCCCCGATTCGCTGCGCGACCGGATCAATGACGCACAGGCAAAGGTGCTCGTCACGGCCGACGGCGGCTACCGCCGCGGTCAGATGATACCACTCAAGCGGAACGCCGACAAAGCTCTCGAGGATACTCCAAGCATCGAGCACGTCGTCGTCGTGATGCGGAGAAGCGGAGGAGGCGGCGATGAGTCATTCGCCGAAATGCGCGAGGGACGCGATCACTGGTGGCATCGTCTGATGCGGCAGGCGTCGGGGCGCTGCGAGCCCGAAGCGATGGACGCGGAGGATGTTCTGTTCATCCTGTATACGTCGGGCACTACCGGCAAACCCAAGGGAATAGTTCACACTACCGGCGGTTATCTCACGGGCGTCGCGGCCACGACGCGCATGGTCTTCGACCTCAAGGAAGACGATGTGTATTGGTGTACCGCCGACGTTGGCTGGGTCACGGGACATTCGTACATCGTCTACGGCCCCCTCGCAAACGGTGCCACGTGCGTGATGTACGAAGGTGCACCGGACTGGCCCGAGAAGAACCGGTTCTGGGACATTTGTGAGCGCCTTGGCGTGACGATCTTGTACACTGCGCCAACAGCCATCAGGGCATTCATGAAGTGGGGTGCGCAATTTCCGGCAGCTCACGATCTTTCGCGCCTCCGGCTGCTGGGCTCTGTTGGAGAGCCGATAAATCCCGAGGCCTGGATGTGGTACAGGGAACACATTGGCGGAGGCCGTTGTCCCATCGTCGATACCTGGTGGCAGACCGAGACCGGGTCGATCGTCATCTCTCCCATGCCCGGCATGACCACAACCAAGCCTGGCAGCGCGACGAATACACTCCCCGGATTCACAGCTGACCTCCTAGACGAGAACGGCAAGCGCATTGCTGTGGGTGGAGGACTGCTGGCGCTGACGCGACCATGGCCGGCGATGCTTCGCACGATATGGGGTGATGATGAGCGGTATGTGCAGACGTACTGGTCGAAGTGGCCTGACAGGCCCGACATCTACTTCCCGGGGGACGGCGCAAAGCGTGATGACGACGGCTACTTGTGGATCCTTGGCCGCGTAGACGACGTGCTGAATGTTGCAGGACACCGGATCGGCACGATGGAGGTGGAGTCGGCTCTTGTAGAACACCCCGCGGTCGCCGAAGCGGCAGTTATTGGAAAGACGCATGAGCTCAAGGGGCAAGCCATTGCTGCATTCGTCTCGTTGCGCACGGGTCACTCACCCAGCCCCGCGCTCCGCATTGAGCTGCGCGAGCACGTTGCCACGAAGATCGGAGCTCTTGCGCGCCCGGACGATATTTTCTTCTCCGCGGACCTTCCGAAAACCCGCTCCGGCAAGATCATGCGCCGGCTACTGCGGGATATCGCCGAGGGCCGGACTCTCGGTGACACGAGCACGCTCGCGGACCCTGGTGTTGTAGCGAGCTTGAAGGAGCAGTACGAAGATAGGGAGTAGGGGTTGGGGGATGGGGAGTGATGCCCGCTCCCCACCCCCCAACCCCTACTCCCCAACTACGCTCTCCTCACCGCCCTCGCCTTCGCGTCTGACGCATCGTTGAGGCGAAGTGCGGGACGCTGGTCGTCCTCCGCGCTTTCCTGCGCTCGCCGGCGGTAGGGAACGAGCTCCTCTCCAAGTACGACGAGTGTGCGGGTCACAACCGTGCTCGCCATCGGCTCCGGGATACCCATGACGCGGACGTAGCTGTCGAGGGCCCGGTCAAACGACATGTCCTCCGCGAGCGTGTCCACGAACATGAGGGCATTGTCCACATGCGCCCGAATTATCGATTCCTCGGCACGCGCTTGCGCGAGGCGAAGCCGCTTCTCAGCGGAGGGGCTCAGCTTGCGATTGAAAATCGACTCGGGGAACCACCGTCCGAACATCTCAGTACCGCCGCGCCGAAAGCGCCATGTGACTGCTCAAATGATCCCCACGCTTCCCACGCCCCGATCACTGGAACTCGCTTCCTCCTCTCTGATCTCCGATCCCGGGCCCCTTGTCGCCATGCGCAGATCAACCAGACTAGCCATGAACACGAGTGCTACAATCACGGCCGAAATCACGCAGTACATGCATATGGCGTGAATGACGAAAAGCTCCAGATAGGTGAGCCAGAGGGAAAAAAGCAGGCTCCACCCGGATACCGCGACCAGTGCCCATGAGATGGTGCGCGACTCCTGCAAAGGTGGCTGAAGCCCTGTCAACGCCAGGGTGAGCATGACGACATAGGCGCCAAGTCCCCACGCAGCCACAGGCAGCCCCAGAAAAACCGCCCACTTGCTCGTGTTGACAGCTTCGCATGAGCCTACGGAGCATGACAGCTGGCCTATGACACCGACCTTGTACAGGGTGAGGTACAGTGCGACATAGGTTCCGGCAAGCGACAGGAGTGCGATTACCATCCTTGCCTTCATGGCGTGTTCGCGCTGTCCACCGCGGCGTTCAGTGAGTCAGGTTTCGTTTTCGCGCCGCCATCGAGAGTGCTCGCCGTGGCTTCGGCGGTGGCACTGTCGACGTACGCCTTGATAACGTCATACGGAAGAGAGCCTGGCACGAGCCGGCGCCCGATCACGAATGATGGTGTCGAGGAAACACCTCTCCGCTCTCCCTCTGCCCGGTTCGCTTCGATCCGCGCCTGGTGCCGGCCGTCTTCATAGCACTCCTCCCATTTGGGCACGTCGAGGCCGATCTCACCGGCAAAATCCTTGAAGATTCCCTTTGGATTGCGCGAGGCCGCCCATTCATTCTGCCCCGCGAAAATCCGGTCGTGCATTTCCCAGAACTTGCCTTGGTCATTGGCACAGGCAGCGCTGTTGGACGCCTTCATGGTGTGCTTGTGCTGCGGCAGCGGGAAATCGTAGAACCGGAAGCTGGCCAACCCCGCTTCCACGATGCGTTTTCGGACATCGGGCTCCGTGATGGTTGAGAAGTTGGAGCACGCTGGGCACTCGAAGTCAGCAAACTCAAGAATCTGGACGGGAGCTGTCGCGCTTCCGAGCAGGTAGCCCTCAGCCTTGACCGGCGTCGTTGCTGCGGCAAGGCGCACACCTTCCTTTGGTTTCAAATACTGCCAAGTCAGGAATGCGGCGCCAGCAACCACTACACCAGCCATGCCGAGATAAAAACCGCGCATGGAATCAGCGCGGCGTTGCCGCTTCACCACGTTGGCTCGTCGTCCTGGTCCGGCGTCCACTCGTTGCTTTCCCATTTGCTCTCTGATGGCTTGGTTGCTTCATCCACGATGCGCCGATTCTCGGCCACATCGGGCGTGTCATACGTTGCTCTTACTTCGTAGTGGAAAAGTTCGCTGCGAACATCGCCTATGAGCCTTGTCAGCTCACTCGCGTGCCGAAGCAGTTCTCCATTTGCGTCGAGTTCCCGGATTCGCGCGGCGAGTGCGCGGAGAAGTTCCTCGAGATTCCGCGCGCGGTCATCGTCGTAAGTCTGGTCCGACATGATACTGCTGCCCCTTATACGCGGAAGGAGAACACACTGCTGCTTCTTGAAAGCTAGATGGGAGCGTAAGTTGCGCAAGCGAGACGGGAAGGAGCAGGATCCAGAGACCACGGTTCAAGGGGTCAGAGTCCTTGAAGTAATACGCGGGGTTCAAGGGGTCAGAGTCGTTGAAGTCTTATACATGCTCGAATTCCAAGCCTAAAGCAGCCCTTCAACCCGAGT
>JACMME010000265.1 GCA_014379205.1 Gemmatimonadaceae bacterium | reverse complement strand
GCGTTAGGACCGGCTATTCCACCATGGAAGGAGTGTCTACTTCGCTTCCCATACCGCCTTCCCCGCCAGCCACGTCCCTACTACCCTGGTAGCCAGGATCCGCGTCACCGGCACCCGCATGATGTCCGTGTCCAAAACCACGAAATCCGCCCACTTTCCAACCTCGAGCGACCCCATCACCGATTCCTGAAACGCTGCCACTGCGGGCCAGAGCGTCATCGACTTGAGTGCTTCTTCCCGCGTCATCTTCTGCGTGGGATGCCAGCCTCCTGCCGGCCAGTTCTTCGCGTCCTGGCGAGTCACCGCGGCGTGAAACGAGATCAGCGGATTCACCATCTCGACCGGAAAATCACTCCCATTCGGGATGATCACGCCCGTGTTGAGCAAGGAGCGCCACGCGTACGCTCCGGCAAGTCGTCGTGGGCCTAGCCGCTCGCGGGCCCAATACATGTCCGAAGTCTGATGGCTGGCTTGCATGGATGGTATCACGTCGAGCGCGGCAAAGCGCGGAATATCGTCGGGATGCAGGATCTGAGCATGCTCCACGCGAAAGCGGTGGTCCGCCGTCGGTACAGTCTTCAGCGCTGCCTCGAATGCATCGAGCGTAGCGCGATTGCCGCGATCGCCGATGGCGTGGACGTTGAGCTGAAATCCGCTACGCAGCGCGCGTGTAGCCACCTCCTCTATGCGTTTGCTGGACGTGAGTATCAACCCGGAATGGGTCGGCTCGTCGCTGTATGGCGCCAGAAGCGCGGCTCCGCGTGAGCCGAGCGCACCGTCGGCCGCTATCTTGATGCTTCGAATCCACAACCGGCCATCGTACAGTGCGCTCTGCGGTCCGCGGCCGAAGTAATGCGCGAGCGTTGAGTCGTCGCTCGCTATCATGACGTAGTTGCGCAGATTGTAGCGTCCCTCGCGCGCCAGCTCCTCGTACGCGTCAATAGTCGACCGGCCTACTCCAGCGTCGTGCACGCCGACTAGCCCCCAGCGGTTGGCTTCCGTGATAGCTGCAAGTACCGCCTCGCGCGCTTGCTCCCGAGTAAGCGGCGGGATTACTCGTCCCACGAGCTCCATGGCATGGTCTATCAACACTCCCGACGGCGAACCACCCGCAACCTGCCGCTCGAGGCGGCCGCCGCTGGGATCCTGGGTTGCCGCGGTGAGAGCGGCCGCATCCATGGCCCTGGCGTTCACGAGCGCTGCGTGTCCATCCACGCGCGTGAGGTAGACCGGATGATCGGGAACCGCGCGTGAGAGTGCTTCGTGGGAGGGGAAGCGCGTGTCGCTCCAGTCGTTCTGGTCCCAGCCTCGGCCCGTGATCCACGTTCCAGCCGGCACCTGCCTGGCGCGTGCCCTCACTTTCGCAATGATGTCGGCGTACGACTTCGTACCGACCAGATCGACGGTCTGGAGCGCGACGCCAAGTCCCAACAAGTGCGCGTGAGCGTCCACCATTCCGGGAATCACGGTGCGACCGCCGAGGTCTATCGACCTCGTGCCCTGGCCGGCGAAAACATTGGCGCCGCGATTCGAGCCGACGAACAGGATTTTACCATTCGCGATCGCCATCGCCTCAGCACTGGGCCGGCTGTCGTCGACAGTGTAAATCCGTGCATTTGTGACGATGAGATCGGCGGTCGACCGGTCCTGGGCCGGCGGCGCGCTTGCAGCCAGCGCAACGAGGGCGACAACGACAATCGCGCGGTCTATGGTTGTCGGCATGGATCTCAGGTTTGACTCCAGCAGCGGTAGTGAACAGGTAACAGCGAACGTGACAAGAAAAACGCGATTCGGCCAGTGCTGTACGCTTCCGTGACCTTGGAAATGCTGGCTGGGCACGACGCATCACTTGCGATACAAAGGTATCCGGTCCGATAGTATCGTACTGTGAGCACGCTATGATCGGCATCGTCGAGCGTATTCAGAGCGCACTGGGAGATCGATACCAGATCGAGCGTGAGCTCGGTCGGGGTGGCATGGCCACGGTATACCTCGCAATCGACCTCAAGCACAACCGGCGCGTTGCTCTCAAGATCCTGCATCCCAATCTCACCACCAACCTCGGAACGGAACGCTTTCTTCGCGAGATCCGAACCGCAGCTTCACTGCAGCACCCGCACATTCTCACTGTGCACGACTCTGGCGAGGCAGATGGTCTGCTCTACTATGTCATGCCTTACGTTGAGGGGGAGTCCTTGCGAGTGCGGCTCCGGCGAGAGAGACAGCTTTCTCTCGACGACTCGATAAGTATCGCCAGGGAGGTCGCGGAAGCCCTGAGTTTTGCGCATGCTCGCGGCATCGTGCATCGCGACGTCAAACCCGAGAACGTATTGATGTCGGGTCAGCACGCGTGCATCGCGGACTTCGGCATTGCCCGGGCCCTCGATGCCGCGGGCGCCGAAGCGCTCACTACCAGCGGCAGCGCTATCGGAACGCCCGCCTACATGAGCCCGGAACAGGCGAGCGGTGAGACTAAGCTGGATGCGCGGAGCGACATCTACAGCCTGGGATGCGTGCTGTACGAAATGCTCGGCGGTGAAATACCCCACTACGGTGCCACACCGCAGGCGGTATTGAGTAAGCGCCTGACAGAACCGCCTCCTTCCGTGCGCTCGTTGCGCGATACAGTTCCAGAGCGAATCGAACGCGCACTCAAGCGGGCGCTGGCCCGAGCTCCAGCGGACCGCTACGCCACCGCGCAGGAGTTTGCCGATGTGCTCGCGGCGCAGCCACGCGACTCCGGTACGAGTGGAATTTCTGGAGCAAGGCCAACCGGCTGGTTGCGGCGGTCGCGCCTTCGCAGGAGTGCATTTCTGGGCCTGGGTGCGTCTGCCATCGCTCTGAGCGCAGTACTGGCCATACTGCTCTGGGGACCGGATCGCCGAGGAGCGGAGGAGCGTTCAATCGCAGTCTTACCCTTCGACAATGACAATTCGGATGGTGAGGCGGGCTACTTCGCGGAAGGAATGACGGACGAGATCAGGAGCGCTCTCACGCAGGTACAAGGCCTTCGGGTTCTGCCGCGAACCTCGTTGCCCGCAGCCCTTGCCGGACTAACCGCGGACAAGCAGGGAAGCGCGCTGGGTGTTGAAGTGGTCCTTCGTGGAACCGTGCGTCGCGCTTCGGACAGACTCTGGATCAGCGCTGAGCTGGTCAACGTTACGAACAATGATCTGATTTCCTCAACCTCATTTCAGCGCACGATAAGCGACATGAGTGACGTTGGCACAATCAAGGAGAGAATGGCAAGGTGGACCGCGGGCAGTCTAAAGCTGAAGCTATCAGACGAGGGGCGCGTCGCACTCACGCGACCGGGAACAGCCGATCTGGATGCCTACGACCTCTATCTGGAGGGACGCTCTCACTGGAACAGGCGTACAGTACCTGAGCTGCGGATGGCGGCCGAGTTATTCACCAAGGCACTTCAACGCGATCCTGAGTACGCGCTTGCGTATGCGGGACTGGCCGATTGTTATGTGCTGCTCGGCTCTCCTGAGTATCCGGGTATGCAGCCCGCCGAGGCGTTTCAGAAGGCCAAGGTAGCGGCTCTTCGGGCAATTTCCATCGATTCTTCGCTCGCCGAAGCCCATGCTTCACTTGCAAACGTCTACCAGAATCACGAGTGGAACTGGACACTGGCCGAGCGGGAGTTCGAGCGAGCGATACAGCTGAATCCCAATTATTCAACTGCGCATCAATGGTATGGCTACCTGCTCGCGGCGCTACGACGAAACACGGAGGCACTCGTGCAGATGGAGTTGGCGCGAAGGCTGGACCCTCTGTCACCCATTCCACACACTGGCTTCGGGCGGATTCTGTATTGGGGGCGTGATTACCAACGCTCGGTTACGTCTTATCAGGCGGGTTTGGCGATGGACTCGGCGTTCGTTACGGCAAGCCTGGGTATCGCTTTTCCTTATCAAGGACTCGGCAGGTACAAGGAAGCGATTGACGCGATCGAGCGCGCCCGGACGCTTACCGGCGGTCGCCATCCAGCTGTTGTTCCGATTCTCGCTAGTCTATACGCGGCCGCCGGCCAACGCGACACCGCGCTTGCATTTGTACGCAGCCTTGCCGGACAAAAGTCCGGGCGAATCGTGCCACCGGAGTTTATCGCTCTGGTCCATCTCAGCCTCGGTGAACGGAAGGAAGCGATGACCGCCCTGGAACGCGCGTTCGCTGCCCGCTCGCCGATCATGGTCAGCTTGCAGGTAGAACCGGTATTGGATCCCCTTCGTACCGATCCGAAGTTCATTGCGATGGTCGCGGCAATGCGCTTCCCCTGACGCGTCACGATCCAGCGGTGTACAAGCCGTCCGCGGTCGCATTACGAACCGGGCTTTCTCCTTGCAACCAGGTAGAGTGGCACAAGCAACATTACAGTGTAGATGACTATCGCCACCATGTTGCTCTGAGCGAAGCCGCCGAGGGACGCCGACATGTTGAAACGCCCGTCCCACTTTTGCGCCTGGATTGCGGCGTAAACGACGCCCAGTATTGCTCCTCCCGCGATCAGCCCGGACGAGAAGAGCACACCAGGTCCGGAATCGGACTCGGCTCCGCCGCGCCTCTCCGGGGGCAGGCGCCGCTCCACCAGCCAACGCACCACACCACCCATGAACATGGTTGCCGAAGTCGAGATAGGGAGATACACGCCGACGGCAACCGGTAAAGACGGAATCCCGATCATCTCGATCGCTATGGCCAGGAAGGCGCCGATGAGGACCAGTACCCATGGCAGTTTCTGCGTCAGAATGCCATCCACCACGAGAGCCATGATCTGGGACTTGGGAGAATCTAGCTTCTCAACCTGCTGGCCGTCGTAGTTGATTGGCTCACGTCCGCCGATTCCCGGGTCGACCAGGTACCGAATGGCCCCGCCATGATCCACCAGATATTTGCCGGCAGGCGCGGCTCCGGTTTGCTCGAATAGCCGACCTACGCGGAACGGCTGTCCCTGCACCTCGATGGTTTCCGCTTCGGTCTGGGCGACAGCAACTCCGGGATAATCCCGCGCCACGATGGTCGTCTTGGCGTCGTTCAGGAAATGGATGATGCCACCGATCAGGACTGCGGAAGTAACGACGCCGAAGACCAGCCCGATTTGTTGTTTTGCGGGTGTCGCCCCAACCAGGTATCCCGTCTTGAGGTCCTGGGATGTCGCGCCGGCAACCGCGGCGGCTATGCACACCACACCGCCGATGGACAGGGCGAGAACGCGATGTTCGATGCCCGTCCAGCCAACGGCGAGGAAGAGAAGCGCGGTAAACAGCACGGTAGCAACCGTCATCCCCGAAATAGGGTTGGCGGATGCGCCGATCTGGCCGGTTATGCGGCTGGAGACGGTTACAAAGAGAAAGCTGAAGAATACGGCGAGCACCGCACCCACCACGTTGATCCCGATCTGCGGCAGCACGACCATCGCGATTGCGAGAACCAGTGTACCCACCAGTACGACAATCATGGGCAGATCCCGTTGCGTGCGCCGAGTCGTCGTGCTTCCCGCTCGCGCTGAGCGAATGTCTCCCATGCCGTGCACCAGCGCGCTCCAGATGGTCGGGAGCGCACGAATGAGGCTGATGATTCCCGCGCAGGTAACGGCGCCGGCACCGATGTAGAAAACGTAGTTGGCGCGCACTTGCGCGGGCGTCATGCCCGAGATCAGATCAGCCGTCTGTCCTACCGGAGTGGTGAGCCCGCCGCCGAAAAGCTTGATCGCCGGAATGAGCACAAAGTAGGAAAGCAGCCCGCCGCTGAACAGAAATCCGGCGATTCGCGGGCCGATGATGTATCCAACCCCGGTAAGCGCCGGGCTCAGCTCGGCGCTGATGAAGCCAAAGGTGTCGGTTCGGCCGGCGATCGTACGCTGAAACAGCTTCGCTGGGTACTCCTGCCAGGCCCGCAATAGTAGCATCAAGACATTATATAGAGCCCCGAGACCAAACCCCATGAACACGGTTCGCGCCTGGGCACCGCGTTCCTCTCCGACGATGAGAACTTCAGCGCAGGCGGTTCCCTCGGGGTACTTCAGATTGGCGTGCTCCTTCACGATCAGGCTTCGGCGGAGCGGTATCATGAGCAGAACGCCGAGTAGCCCGCCGACGAGCGCGATTGCGGCAACGGACGTCCACGGAAGCGCGTAGCCGAGCAGGAGCAGAGCGGGAAGTGTGAAGACCACTCCTGCCGCGATGGATTCGCCGGCAGATCCTGTGGTCTGCACAATGTTGTTCTGAAGTATGGTCGCTGGCTTGGCGCCGAACGCCTTGGAGATGTAGCGAAAGATCGTGATCGACAGCACCGCTATGGGAATCGACGCACTTACGGTGAGTCCGACTTTTAGCGCGAGATAGACGCTGGAAGCCGCGAAGACGAGGCCGAGGACGATGCCAAGCGCTATTGCGCCGGCGGTCAGCTCGGTCAGCTCGGTGGTGTCGGGGACGTAGGGCTGGTGTACGTCGGAGTCTTCAGCGAGAGCGACGCGATCCGCTTCAGCGGGGACGGGCGGTTGCTGGATGGTAGCCATGAGCTCAATGGGGAATGGTTGAGGCCCCAATGTGGTGGCCTCCACCTATCCCCGCCAGCAGTTTGGCTACCGTTAGGACGCCTTCGCTGCGGTTTTCGTCGGTCGTGGCGCGGCACCTTCCGACGCATCCAGATACGACGTGTCGTGGCCACGCTGCCTGAGCATGTTGGCGAACGACATCTTGTCGACCGCCTTCATATAGGCTTCCCTGGACTCCACCTGGCGGGCATCCACGAGGTCGATCAGCGCGTCGTTCAGCGTCACCATTCCCAGCCGGCGTGACGTCTGCATGACAGATGCGATCTGAAAGGTCTTGCCTTCGCGGATCAAGTTCGATACCGCGGGGATGGTGAGCAGAACCTCACGCGCCGCCACGCGGCCACCACCGATCTTCTTGCACAGCGTCTGTGAGATGACGCCCTTGAGCGAGTCCGACAGCATCGTGCGAATCTGCGCCTGTCTGTCTGCGGCGAATTGATCGATGAGGCGGTCGATGGTGCCAGCCGCGGTCGTGGTGTGCAGCGTCCCAAAGACCAGGTGGCCCGTCTCGGCTGTCTCGATTGCGATCGATACGGTTTCCAGGTCGCGAAGCTCGCCCACCAGAATTATGTCCGGATCCTCGCGCAGCGCAGCGCGAAGCGCGCTCTTGAACGAATTCGTGTGGACACCCACCTGCCGCTGTGTGATAAGGCAGTTCTTGTTGGGATGAACGAATTCGATCGGGTCCTCGATCGTAATGACGTGGTCGTTACGCGTCCGGTTGACGAGATCGACGAGTGCGCAAAGCGTCGTCGATTTGCCCGAACCGGTAGGTCCCGTCACAAGGACCAGGCCCTTGGTCAGGAGACAGAGCTTGCGGACTTCTTCAAATATGCCGAGATCGTCCACCGTAACGACCGCCGCCGGTATGACACGGAAGACTGCCGCGGCACCCATGCGGTCGCGCAACGCGTTGCAGCGGAAGCGCGCCAGGCCGGTAATTTCGTACGCGAAATCGGTGTCGTTGGAGCTCTCGAATTCCGACCGATTGCGTTCCGGCATCACGCCGACCAGCATCGCTTGCAGCTTGTCGTTGGAGATTGGCGGCAGGGCTGTGTCGCGCTCCATATCCCCATGTATGCGGAAGATCGGCGGCTGACCGACGCGAAGGTGCAGATCGGAAGCGCTTCGCGCGACGAGCTCCCTGAGCAAAACCTCCAGCTCCGCTTTCGCGGAGTCGCTGCCGGCCGAAGCGGCTTCTGTGCCCCGAGTCTTTGGGGCGTGGCCGTTGCTGCCCTCCAAAACCGCATCAGGCTTCAGCACAACCGAAAGGCGTCCTGCGGTGAGCTGGCTAACTGCCGTGAAGGCACCGTCAGCGCTGGAATATGCGAACGATGTCTCGCTTCCCGACTCGATCTGGAGCATGCTTTCGGCCGAGGCCACTTCACGAAGCAGCGTCAGAAGCTGGGGAGTCGTGAAAGTCTGGCGCGAGAGGGGGCGAGCCTGGCCCGCGATCCGAAGTGTTGCAACCTGATCGGTGACAAGCTGAAGCGCGTCCCCGCGATTGGTCACGAGGGCGGTGAGAAATCTGTCAAGGTTGGCCATCAGTTGACCGGGTGACCGCGCTCGATGCAGCGAGTATGCTGGCCCTTCCTGAAGCGATACTGAATTACGCTGGTCATGATCTGGATTGAAGTTGGTCTCTGCTCCTTACAAGACGCGCGAGCTAGCGGATAATCACGAAAGCAGATGCGATTTTCGCTCGTGTCGGAGCGGCGCTGTTCGACCGGCCATTCCAGTATGATCCCAAACGCCTGGAATCAGGGAAAATGCGCCTCCAGATCATGCATTGAGCTGACAAACATGAGTATGTACAGGCTGCTTACGTCGCACTCGTCCCGGACGGAATTCGACTGAGCGGAATCGACAAGAACGTCCTGAGACCGGCACGACTCGCAAGATGAGTACTCGACGCCTGGTTGCCTACAAAGTCACTGTCGCGGAAGGAGCGCGAGCCAGTGCGCCGCCCACGGCCTCCTTTCGCTTCCGTTTCAGGATTGCCGCGGAGATCAGGGTTACCAGCAGCCCAACCGGAAGGGGCTCTACGAACGTGATGGCCACATTGACGAAGGGATTGCTGTACATCTCCTTGAACTCCTCCATCTTCCGGCGTTCCGTCGCGAGCTCGTGCTCGCTCGCGCCCGACGCCCTGGCCTTCTCGAGCGTGTGGGCGGAGTACTTGTCGACGAAATCCGGTGCCAGCCTGTAGTAGATGATCTGCCAGGTGGCTACGTAGCAAACGCATGTAATGACTGTGATCAGAAGGCCGACTCGGAACGCCCGGCCGAAGGTGACCGTGCCTCCGGCGACGTTGTCGCGGTATGACCGAATGCCGAAGAACACCATCAGGAAGGACAGGACCATTGTCGTGTAGCCAATGATCTGACCCGCGTCGAATCCTATCCGGTCCATAAAAGGCAGTGTCGCCAGCATCATGACCGACAGCACTGCACCCGAAATCAGACCAAAAGTCCAGATGATCTTTTTCATGGGAAGCTCTCCTCAGTGTTTAGGTGAGCCGAGACTACACCTCGTGCACCTGATTTCGCGTCATCCTTTAGAGTGATTTCACAGCCAGCACCGAAAATCATGCTTTCGTAGGCTCACGGGATGAGCCGCAGTTCCTTGGCGAGCTGCACTGCCTGCGTCCTTCGCTTGGCGCCCAGCTTGTCGAACAGGCGGCTCGAGTGCGTCTTTACCGTATTCTCACTCACAAAAAGCTTCTCTCCGATCTCCCTATTGCTCAACCCAGCCGCGATCTGCTCTAGAATCTCGAGCTCACGCGGGGTGATGCCGAGCGATCGAAGCGTTTCGTCGTTCCTGGCGAAGGGTAGCGAGGCGGGCACGGGGACTTCGACCTCACGGACAATGATTGTATCGGTACGCCGCGTCAGTTTCAGGCCAAGCCAGATGCCGAGAAGCGCAAACAAGAGCCCTATCAACGCTCCATAGATCTCCGCCGAGTGCTCGATAACGAGGAATCGGTACTCGATGAGATTGAGCACGGCGATTAAAACGCCGCCGAGCAGACCATATAGAAGGATGTGTTTCTTCATTACGCTGATAGCTGATGGCTGATGGCTGATCGCTTGGGACCAAATGCGGCTTATCCGCCATTTCAGGTATAAGCTATCAGCCATCCGCCATCAGCCATTAGCCTGCGGTTATCCCGCTCTCTGATCCACGCGCCAGACGCGAGGTGACAAACGTCAGCGGCCCTCGGTGACTATCTGCAATTACGCACCGGCCCGACTCGGCTTACCATGCATGCACGTATTGCCCGACCTCGATCTTTCATGACCAAAAACATGTCTTCATTCTGCCAGAATTCGCGTGGCACACGCATTCGCACGCTCCGCGCCCTCATGCTGGGCCCGGCCCTGACCTTTACCATCGCGCTTTCGGCGCAAGAGGCCCCGGCCATCACCCTCATCCGTAATGCCAACGTCTTCGATGGCATACGCTTGCTGGAGCGTCAGGATGTCCTCGTCCGCGATGGCAAGATCGCGAGCATCGGGCGCGGACTCCCCGTGCCAGCCGGTGCTCGCGTCCTCGATGCGGTGGGGAAAACGCTGTTGCCGGGTTTCATCGATTCGCACACGCACACGTTCGGGGACGCTTTGCGGGAAGCAGCGATCTTCGGCGTGACAACGGAGCTCGACATGTTCACCGACGCGGGCATGGCGCGCACGATGCGGGCCCAGCAGCTGGCGGGAAAGGCGGAAGCGCGCGCGGACCTCTTCTCAGCGGGAACACTCGTAACGGCACCCAAGGGACACGGAACTCAATTCGGGATGGCGATTCCCACGATCACCTCTCCCGATTCCGCGCAGGCTTTTGTCGACGCGCGGCTAGCCGAAGGCTCGGACTGGATAAAAATCGTCTTCGACGACGGGAGCGCATACGGGAGGGTTATTCCGACAGTCGACGCGGCGACCATGCGTGCTGTAATCGAGGCTTCGCACCACCGCGGGAAGTTGGCCCTGGTTCACATTGGCACGCTCGCCGGTGCGCGCGCCGCGATACAGGCGGGTGCCGACGGGCTGGTGCACTTGTTTATTGATCGCGACCCTGACCCCGGACTCGGAAAGCTCATCGCCGCACGCGGCGCGTTCGTGATTCCTACGCTTACTGTTCTCAAGAGCGTTACCGGAACCGCGGGCGGCGCAACGCTCCCGGATGACCCGCGACTCGCGCCGTACCTGGGGGTCAATGCCCGGGCCGCGCTGAAGCAGATCTTTCCGCAGCGTCCCGGTGCGCCTTCCAGGAGCTACGCGGCGGCCGAAGCAACAGTGCGCCAGCTACGTGCGGCGCGGGTTGTGATTCTTGCCGGCACTGACGCCGCCAATCCGGGCACGGCACACGGAGCCTCAATGCATGGAGAGCTGGAACTTCTCGTGCTCGCTGGGCTGACACCGCTGGAGGCGCTCGCCGCAGCAACCAGCGCACCGGCCGCTGCATTTCGCCTCAAGGACAGGGGACGCATCGCCAAGGGGCTGCGAGCCGACCTCGTGCTCGTGAACGGCGATCCGACACGCGACATCTCCGCCACGCGCGACATCGCTCAAGTGTGGAAAGGTGGCGTGCCCATCGATCGTGAAACGTTCGCCAAGGCGGTGACCGCCGCACAAGTCGCGGTCGGACGCGCGCCGAAGGGGCTCGAGGGTGGACTCGTGAGTGACTTCGAGAGCGGTACGATGAGCGCGCTGTTCGGGACCGCCTTGATGGAATCCGTCGACAGCTACGCCGGTGGCAAGTCGACTGGCAAGGTCCAGATCGTGGACGGCGGGGCACAAGGAAGCGCGAAGGCGCTGTCCATCACCGGCACTATTTCACCGGTATTGGCGTACGCCTGGTCGGGCGCCATGTGGTCACCCGGTGCCCAGCCGATGGCACCCGCTAACCTGTCATCGAAACGCGAGCTGCGGTTCTGGACGAAGGGTGATGGCCAGACGTATCGCGTGTTGGTCTTTGCGCAGAGCAAAGGGATGATTCCCCTTGTGCAGACGTTCGTTGCCGGAACGGCGTGGACGGAAGTGGTGTTGCCGTGGTCGGCATTTGGAATCGATGGCAGCGACGTAATGGGGATTGTCTTCGCGGGCGGGCCAGCACCAGGCGCCTTCGCGTTCCAGATTGACGACCTTCGCCTGCGTTGAGAGACACGGCCAGCACGATGGCGATGAATTACAGCACGGCGGCCGAGCTGCACGGCGTCACCAAGCGGTATGGTGACGTCTGCGCGCTCCGCGCAATCGATCTCGCGATCGAGCGCGGAAAGATCACCGCGCTTCTCGGGCCCAACGGGGCAGGGAAGACTACTGCAGTGCGCATTCTGCTCGGCCTGGTTTCGCCGAATAGCGGTACCGCCACGGTGTTCGGCGCGGACCCACGGCTCACGAGCACCCGCGCGCGCATTGGCGCCATGCTGCAGGTCTCCAAGGTACCGGAGACGCTCCGCGTGCGCGAGCATATCGAAGTTTTCCGGAGCTACTATCCCACACCGATGCCGTACCCCGCCGTGATCGCCGCGGCGGGTCTGGATGGGTTGGACAAACGGCTCTTTGGCACGCTCTCGGGCGGGCAGAGGCAGCGCGTACTCTTCGCCCTCGCGCTCTGCGGCAACCCCGATCTGCTCATGCTGGACGAGCCTACGGTTGGACTCGATGTCGAGTCGCGGCGCGGACTCTGGGATGCCATTCGCCGCCTGGCCGACGAGGGCCGCGCCGTGCTGCTCACCACGCACTACCTCGACGAAGCAGATGCATTGGCGCACCGCGTCGTAGTGATCGCGCGCGGCGAGATTGTGGCAGAGGGAACGCCGTCGGAGATAAAATCGCGCGTTGTGCGCCGGCGGGTGCGGTGTGTGACTGCATTGTCACTCGACGAGGTGCGCATGATTGCGGCTGGTGCTTCACTGCGACGCGACGGCGCGGTGACCGAAGTGCTGACGACGAAAGCCGAGGACCTGGTGCGCGCTCTCCTGGTGCGCGACCCAACGCTCGCCGGGCTGGATGTTACAGGTGGCGGACTGGAAGACGCATTCCTGGCGCTCACGCGCGAAGAGTCCGACGCTGTTGCCGTATCCTCGGTGGAATACGCGGTTACAAAAGCGGTTGCATGAGCAGCATTCCAATCTTCGCGTCTGGGCGGCTGCCCCGAATCCTGGCATTCGAAATCAAATCGGAGTTCCTCAAGGTCGTGCGAATGCCCGCATACGTCATCCCCGTGGTGGCGTTTCCCGCCCTGTTCTACGTTGTCTTTGGGCTTGCATTTGGAGGAGGGCAGCCGCCGGGGATGCCAATCACGATGGCCGCATACCTGATCGCGACCTACGGCACCTTCGGCGTAGTCGGAGCGGCGCTCTTCGGTCTGGGTGTCGGTGTCGCCACCGAACGCGGCCAGGGATGGCTCACCCTCAAGCGTGCCAGTCCGATGCCTCCGATTGCGTACTTTGGGGCGAAGGTGGCGATGAGCATGGTTCTCGGCGCCGTGATCGCCATCGTACTACTGACGCTCGGGGCCACGATCGGGAAGGTGAGCCTTCCCGCGACGAGTTGGATCGCGCTCGTGCTGACGCTCGTGTTTGGCGCCGCACCATTTTGCGCTCTGGGGTGCGCCATTGGCTATCTCGCCGGGCCCAACTCAGCGCCTCCCATTACGAACCTGATCTACCTGCCGATGGCGCTGTGCTCGGGACTGTGGCTCCCGATCGAGTTTTTGCCCAGCGCCATTCGAGCAATGGCGCCAGCGTTGCCGCCATACCACCTCGCTCGGCTCGCTTTGGGAACGATAGGTGCGGACTACTCCTCCGCCCTCGGGCACGTTGCGGCGCTAGCGGGGTTTACGGTGGTTTTTTTGCTGCTCGCCGTAGCCGCGTATCGTCGCGACGAGGGAAAGACGTATGGCTGAGCATGACTCAAGAAACGTCGTGACGAACGTGACTGACCGGAAGTCTGAGCGCCAGTTCCGTTTGCTTCCGCCCAATACCTACCTGGGGTGGACTCCGTACGCATGGCTCGTGTACTTGCCGATCTTCCTGATCGAACCAGTCGTACGCACGCGGCTGGGACGTGGGAGTGCAGGCCTCTGGGCGATCACGCTCGCGGGCGTGGTGGTGTTCCTGATCGCGTATTTTCGCGGCTACTGGGTAGGAGGTCGCAGGATGCTGCCCGTTGTCGCGGTGCTGGTTGCACTCGCAGTTGGCTTCTCGCCCGTCAACACCGGCTCCTCGGTCTTCTTTATCTACGCGGCCAGCTTTGCGGCGCAACTCCCTCGAGCACGAGATGCCTTCCGCCTGATTCTCGGCATCACAGTCATCGCCGCCGTCAGCTCCTGGGCGACGGACGCGCCGCTGTACTTCTGGATCAGCTCGGTGGTGATCACACCGATTATTGGGGGAGTGAACCTTCATTTCGCTCAGATCGAGCGAAGCAACGCCAAACTTCGCCTCGCGCAGAAGGAGAATGAGCATCTCGCCACCGTCGCGGAGCGTGAGCGAATTGCACGCGACCTGCACGACGTGCTCGGTCACACGCTCTCGCTCATCGTGCTCAAGGCGGAGCTGGCATGCAAGCTCGCCGATCGTGACCCGCAACGGGCTGCAAGGGAAATACGCGACGTGGAGCAGGTGTCGCGAAAGGCACTGCAGGAAGTGCGCGAGGCGATTCGCGGCTATCGGGCAACGCTCGACGACGAACTTGCCCGCGCACGATCGTTGTTAACGGCGGCAAGCATCCGCGGCGAGGTCTCCGCGGTTCCTGTGACGCTCGAGCGCGCTCAGGAGGAAACTTTGGCGATGGCGCTTCGCGAAGCGGTTACCAACGTGGTGCGCCACTCCGGCGCCGATGTCTGCCGCATACAGATAGCTTCGGAAGACGGCAATTGCGTACTCGATGTGGAAGACGATGGATCCGGCATCATCGTCGCGGATGGTAGCGGACTGCGGGGGATGCGGCAGCGGGTGGAGGCGCTGGGGGGTACGGTCGGCCTTGCACGAGCGCGGGGCACGCGTGGAATGCGGGTCCGCGTCACCATCCCCGCCGCTGGATCGAACGCCTCACCGGAGGTCAGCGCGCTCGCGATCCCGGATGCCATACCGAGCGTGCAAGACGCGGTGGGAGCAGCCGGTTGAAACGTGTAGCAGGATCCGCGTGATCAGCGTCATAGTCGCTGAGGACCAGTCAATGGTGCTCGGCGCCCTCGCCGCGCTGCTCGAGATCGAACGTGACATTCAGGTGGATGCGCAGGCGCGCAACGGCCGCGAGGCGCTCGAGCTGGTGGAGCGGCACAGGCCCGATATTCTCCTCACCGATATCGAGATGCCGGAGATGACGGGCCTCGAAGTGGCAGCGGAGATCTCGCGCCGAAAGATCGCGACGCGCGTGATAATCCTCACGACCTTTGCGCGACCGGGGTATCTGCGGCGCGCACTCGATGCGGGCGCTGCGGGATATCTCCTAAAGGACAGTCCATCTTCGGAACTTGCGAACGCGGTCCGGAGCGTCCGCGCCGGTGCGCGCGTTATAGACCCTGAGCTGGCCCGCGAGGCCTGGACCGAGCGCGACCCCCTCACAGACCGCGACCGGCAGGTGCTCCGTATGGCGGCGGAAGGATCTACCAGCGCCGCGATCGCCACGACGTTGAGTCTATCTGAAGGGACGGTGCGCAACTACCTCTCGGAAGCCATGTCAAAGCTCGGGGCGACGAACCGAGTGGAGGCGGCGCGCATCGCACGCGAGAAAGGCTGGTTGTGACGCGCAGGAGGCGGATTGCGGGTTGCACATCAACTCCGGCCAAGTTAGGTGAATCTCTTTCGTACGGGCCTGGTCCCGGTTCGCGTGAGCCCGGGTGATACGACATATGTGAAATCGTACAGACGTGCTTCTCCGCTTCCCCGGGAACCTCCTGTGCGATGCAGCTCGACAAGGCGGTTGAGCAAAACATTGGATTCTCTCAACTCTGTCATTGTGAGCCATCCGCGCCACCGGGCCGCCCAGAGATTTCGGGCGGTTCCGCTTACCACGGGGTGGCCTGATTTGAAGCCCTGGGCAAAGCGGCGGTGTGCAATGCGTACGGCGCTCCCAGCGTAGGCGGTAACCGCGCGAACCTTGCGTGGATCACGCAGGTCGTATCGCAGGAAGATTGGCCGCCCCGGAACGTCATAAACAGCGGTAGCGCGCCCCTGGAAATTGGTAGAAAAGGTTTCCAGCAGCAGTCCTACTTTTCGCAAGACCCGGATATGGTGATACAGCGAGTCCGGCTTTCGGCCGAGAAACTCCCCCAGTCCGGTTACCGTGCAAGGGCCATTGGCAGCCACCGCGTCGAGTATTTCGTCTCGTGCCGGTGATATGATGGCGCGCATCTGCGCGAGCTCCCGGATGTAGAACGGCTTCTTCCTTATGGTGGCTCGCATCATGTTGAAAAGGTCAAGTGCGGCACTCTCTGAGGTATTGAAAATACTTCACAAAATTCACTAACGGTATTAATGTTAATGGTGCAATCCTAACCCCGGGCATCCCGGGATGTCTCAGGTCGACCTGTGTCGCCAAGTGAACAATGCAGCAATCCCATGTCAACGGTCTCCGTACGACTTCGCTGCTGATTGCAACTCTGCTTGCGTTTTCTTCACGACTGTGCGCTCAACCGACGAGACGTGCCGTTACAGTGGAGGACCGGTTCCGTTTCGTGGAAGTAGGTAGCCCGGTCATTTCACCGGATGGCCGATGGGTGCTCTTTACCCACACGCGCCTGTCGCTCGCTGACAATGCTCGGCACGTGACCACCTGGCTCGCGCGAACGGAAGGCGACGTATCCTCGCGGGAATTTCTGAACGGAGGAGGCGGCTCGCCAACTTGGGCCCCGGATTCGCGCTCTGTTTTCTTTCTTAGAGCCGTTACGAGTGCAGGTGTGAGAAGCCGGGAGCTCTTTCAGCAGGGTGTTGCAGACACCATAGCAGTTCAGCGGAGCCAGCTAGGACGCGCGGGCGGAGGGCAGTGGCAACTCTCAACCGATGCCAGCTTCTTCCTAATCATCCGCGATGAGGAGACGCCCAGCGGTCCTGGAGCGGATTCTGATGTTGTATTCGTTGACGAAGGATCAAACGGACAGGTGCGGTACTACTGGACCAATTTGTGGCGGTACGACCTGGGCACCCAAACGCTGGTCCGGCTTACAAATCGTGAGTGGTCGATCAACAGCGCGGACCTTTCGCCAGACGGACGCAGCGCCGTTGTGGAAGCGCAGCCCGACAACCAACGGAATACGGGTTGGAAAACGGAACTTTTCATCGTCGATCTCGAGAGCGGTGCGGTGCGCCAATTGACGCACAATAATGCCCCCGAGAGAAATCCGCGGTGGTCGCCGAACGGGAAGTCCGTAGTATTCTCAGCGGTTCGCCTGGATCGATGGGAGAACGGAAATGGCGACTTGTGGGAAGTCGATGTGGCGACCGGGAAGACGAAAAACCTGACACCCGGGCATACGGGAAGGTTTGTGCAGCCCGTTTTCTCGCCCGACGGCACGTCACTGTTCGCTGGGAGCGGATACGGAACCACCCGCTTTCCGGTGCGCATCGACATGGCTTCCGGAGTGATCACTCCCCTGATCGAAACGAAGGGAGCCGCTGGAGTTGGGTCCTGGTCGCGTGACCGACGCACCTTCGCCTACCGCTATCAGGATGGTGCGACACCCCCGGACATCTATGTAGGCATGGCCGGGGTCAACGCAGATCGCCAACAGCGGATCACGGATGCCAATCCATGGGTACGTGACGAGATCGCGCTCGGTGCTGTACAAGTCGTGCGCTGGCGCAGTACGGACGGAATGCAGATCGAAGGTCTGCTAACGCTGCCACCCAGCGACAGCGCTGCGAGGCTGCGGCCTCTGATTGTGCATATTCCCTGCGGTCCTGGATGCGGATGGGTGAACGAATTCTCACTCAAAAACCAGATGTACTCCGGGCTCGGGTATGTGCAACTCTCGGCAGTCGTTCGGGGCAGCAGCAACTACGACGACCGCTTCATGCAAGCCAACACCTTCGATCTGGGAGGGGGTGACCTGCGTGACGTCCTTACCGGGGTCGATGCCATGATCTCGAGGAAGATCACGCATCCCGATAGTCTCGCCCTCGACGGCTGGTCGTACGGAGCGATTCTGGGAGGCTACATCCTCACACAGACCACGAGGTTCAAGGCAGCGAGTCTCGGCGCGATGGTCAGCGACTGGGCAACCGATTACGGCACGAGCGCCTACTACAGTACATCACGGTGGTTCCTGGGTGGCAACCCGTGGACGAGCCCAAAGTGGCGAGAGCGAAGCAGTCTGACTCATGCTGATCGGGTGCGCACACCGACGCTGTTACACCATGGCGACAACGACGACACCGATCTGTCTTTCCACAGCATGAACTACTTCGCCGCTCTAAGAACGTTTGGCACTGTTGCCCGGTACATTCGGTATCCGGACGAGGGACACGACCTGCAGCAACCGCGGCATATCAAAATCAGGGATTCGCAGGACATAGCCTGGATGCAACGCTTTGTGCGCGGCATAAAAAGCAGCCAGAGTCTTCCCTGAAACACAGTCGGCAAATCCGCGTTCCAACAACCCCGCGCTAAGGCGGGCGAAACTCACCGCGCCGGAGCTCTCGTCCGCGCCCTGAGATCCTCGAACCAGTTGAGCACCACCACCGTAGGTTGGGCACCGCTCTTACTTTCCGGCAGGATCAGAAGGAATCGGTTACCGTCCGCCGAGACGTCATAAGCGAGAGTACGCCCCTGGCCGAGCCGGTCGGGCTGGCCTTTTCGGAACAGCTCGACTGGCTTGCCGACATCGCCACTAGCCGAATCCACCGGAACGGCCATCACGGCACTGCCGCGCCTGTATACGATCTCTCGCCCGCCCTTCGTCCAGCGCGGCTGTTCCCCTCCCGTCACCGACACCTGCCGGCGCCCGCCGGCCCCGTCCGCCGCGACTACATAGATGTCAGGTTGGCCATGAGCCAGCTCTTCATAGGCGATCCACTCTCCATTCGGTGAGAAATCGGCGCTGCGCTCAGCCGTGCCACTCGCGGTCAGCGGGCGCGGCGCGGCGCTGCCATCGAGCCGCCCCAGCAAGAGCCGATCGCTGTTGTTGTTTTCGACGTAGACAATTGTCTTGCCGTCGGGTGAAATCGCGGAAGCGAACTTGTCCCAGCGACTCGTGACGACCGGTGTGTTGGACGCGCTGCCATCGATCGGAAGGCGGTGCAAATCATACACGGGGTCCTCGTGGGCATACACGACGCTCCTGCTGTCCGGTGCCCAGACCGCGTTGAACGCGGCGTTGTCAGTTCGCGACAAAGGCGTGAGCACACCCCGCCCGATCTCGTAAAGCCACAATTCCCGCCGTGGCTCTGTCACGGTCACAACGATCCATTTTCCATCGGGGGACAGCCGCGGCTCTGCGAATGCCCCGGGCGCTGGGAGTGCTGGTTGTTCGCGTCCCGCACGGTCGGTCCAGACAACTCGTCTGTCGACATTCCACTCGGAAGACTTGAGGTACGCGAGCGTGCCGTTGGACGCTACGGCAAACCCGCCGAGACCGTCGGTGGCAATCCAGGCAACGTCGTTCTGTACGGGAATAGGAGTGCCCCTCACCGTCAGCTTCGCCGGATCGAACGGGACGGCAAAGATGGCACCGTCGCGCGCATATAGTAGATGGCCGCTCGCCGCGAAGCGTCCGTACACAGCTCCTTCCACAAGAACCGTGGTGCGCCCTGATTCCAGATCGACTGCTTCGATGCTGGCGCGCCCGATTGGCGTGGCGTACGCCGTGTAGATAACCGCCTTGCCATTGGGCAGAGCCTGAGGATACCAGTGGTTGAAATGCTTCCGTGCGGAATCGAGCTGAGTGATCTGGCGGGATCTGCCACCGGCGCTGGGGACGCTCCACAAGCCGCGGCCGTCCCGGGAGTAAATGATCGATCCGTCGGGCATCCACGCGCCGCCGCCTACGCTGGCGGAGTCGGCGACGTCGACGGCTGGACCTCCGCGTGCCGGCACCTTCCGCAACTTGCCGCTGGAGTTGAAGCTGATCCACTCACCGTCGAGCGAGAAGACGGGGTCGATTGCGCCTTCGCTGCCGGCGATGGCGACGAGCTCCGTCTGACCGAGGTCGCGCATCGTGATGCGATCCACGCCGTTGCTGTCGGAGACAACTTGAATCACCCGGCGGCCATCCGGGGAGATGTCGATATGTGACCTGTCGACACCGGGCACACCGAGCGAGAAAGCCATGCGTACCGGCAACGGCGACGGCGGCCTGCGCAGCGCTGCGTGCAGCAGCCAGCCGGTGCCGGCCGCGGCAATCACAGCTAGCGGCACCCCTATCAGCAACCATCGCCGGCGCAGCCTGGACGGTGTAGAGGAAGCTTGGCCCGAGCCCAGCGAGCGCACGGCGCGGTGTGGATCCGATGCCGCCCCCGCTCCCGCCAGCGCCTGGGCGAATGCCTCGGCGCTGGCGAAGCGGTCGGCGGGAAGCTTCTCGAGCGCCGTGAGCACGGCTTCCTCGACATGAACCGGGATGGATCTCCGCTCCTCGCGGGGCGGCTTTGGATCGGTGGTGAGCACTTTCGCAACGATGGCCTGCGCCGTGGATCCGGTGAACGGTGGATCGCCAATGAGCATTTCATAGGTAACGGCGCCGAGGGCATAAACGTCGGATCGTGCTGTGATCTCGCGCTCACCCATGGCCTGCTCGGGGCTCATGTAGTGAGGGGTGCCGAGCGACATCCCAGTGGCGGTCATGCGTCCGCCATCTACCTTGCTCGCCGCGAGCGCGATGCCGAAATCAGCGACCATCGCACGTCCATCGTGAAATAGGACGTTCTCCGGCTTGATGTCGCGGTGGATGACGCCGCGGCGATGCGCGTACTCCAGTGCGGACGCAATCTCGCTGGCAATGCGCAGCGCTTCCGAGATAGCGAGTTGTTTCTCCCTGCGGAGCCGATCGCGGAGAGAGTCGCCATCCAGATAAGGCATAACATAGAACAGGAATGAGCCGGCCTCACCCGAGTCGTACAGCTGCAGAATGTGCGGGTGCTGCAGGTGCGCCGTAGTGCGAATCTCCGCCAGGAACCGCTGGCCGCCGATGACCGCGGCGAGCTCTGGGCGGAGCACTTTGATGGCGACTGGGCGATCGTGCTTTAGGTCGTGCGCCAGGTAGACCGTGGCCATCCCGCCAGCCCCGAGTTCACGCTCGATCCGGTAATGTCCGACAAGCTGCACGGAGAGCTGCTCGAGGGTATTAGTCATGGGCTCCGCGGGCGTACGAGCGCCGAATCGGTGAGCGGTCGCGGAGGCGCAGGTGTAGCTCCGCTGCTGCTGGCTGCAGAGAACAAGAATGCAGCGCCGCGGCGGCCAACATCAATAGCGGAAATGGCAGTAAAAGGAGGAGGTCGGTCCGTGATGTGACGTCGCCACGTGATGTGGTGGGCGGGTCGCGCAGGCGAATCTGGTCTCAGGGAAGTCGAAGCCGGGGTGTGGCTGCGACACACTTTTGGATTACGCGGCCAAGGATAGCCAGGAGCTGGAATCACGGCCCGATTCTCCATTCAGACCCTTGCCGCTGTACCTTCCCCTGCAATGCCCGAGATGCCGCTTCAAGACATCCTCTCGCCGCTGCAAACGCCGGCGTTCACCTCTTGGGGAGCACCGACTAGCTGGGCCGAGCTGTTCGGATTCATCTCGGGCGCCGTGTGCGTTTGGCTCGTCGCGCGCCAGAACATATGGAGCTGGCCGATCGGGCTGCTGAACAACGCGCTCTTCCTTGTCCTGTTCTTCGCAGCCAAGCTGTATGCCGACGCCGCGCTGCAGGTGGTTTTTGCGATCCTCGGCGTCTACGGCTGGTACCGGTGGCTGCGTCCACGCGATCAGCGCGCACTGATGCGAGTTCGGCGAACGACGGCAAGAGAGTGGGCAACGCTGGCGGTCTGCGGAGTCTTTGGAGTTGGTGCTGTCACGCACTGGCTTACCTCGAGCACCGATTCTCCGGTCCCCTTCTGGGACTCCACCGTTCTGGTACTCAGTCTGCTAGCCACATATGGGCAGGCCAACAAATTGCTCGAATCGTGGTGGCTGTGGATCACCGTCGACGTCATTTCCGTCCCGCTGTACGCGAGTCGATCCCTGTATCTCACCGCCATCCTGTATGCTGGCTTCCTTTTACTTTGTCTCGTGGGTCTGCGTGACTGGTCGCGTGACCTGACATTGCGAGCGGTCGAGCATCCGGCGTGAAAGCGGCGCACGGGCTCGTGATCGGCAAATTCTACCCTCCGCATACAGGGCATCACCTGCTCGTTAACACCGCCGCGCGGACGTGTCGGCGGGTGACTGTCATCGTGATGGCTTCCTCCGTCGAGAGCATCCCCCTCGAATTGCGAGTGGAGTGGATGCGCAAGGTCCATGACGACGCCTCCAATGTCACGGTTGTCGGCACCATAGACGAGCACCGCCTCGACTTCGACGACCCGGTGGCGTGGGCAGCACATGTCCAGCTGATGCGCGAGGCGTTGCGGCCAGTCACATCGGATGCCGTTGACGCGGTCTTCACATCGGAGGCTTACGGCGGCGAGCTGGCGCGCCGCTTCGAAGCGCGGCATGTCTGTCTGGATCCGGAGCGTCACCTCGCCAATATCTCGGCGACGGCGATTCGCGCGAATCCCGTCAGCCATTGGCATCATCTCGCGCCTCCCGTGAGGGGCTGGTTCGCTCGGCGCGTTGTGCTTATCGGCGCCGAATCGACCGGCAAGAGCACGCTCGCGCCCGAGCTTGCCCAGGCGCTACGCTCCCTTGGAGGTTCTTTTGCCGAAACGCGTTACGTGCCGGAGTACGGTCGCGACTATGCGGTGCAGAAATGGTGCATGGCCCGGGCAAAGGCGGCGATCGAAGGTCGCGCGGCTCCGTCGGTCAACGAAGTTGACTGGGATACGCATGACTTCGTTCTGATTGCTGAAAGGCAGAATGCGCGAGAGCAGGTCGCCGCGAGCGACGGCGGCCCCGTCCTGATCTGCGATACCGACTCGTTCGCGACGTCGGTCTGGCACGAGCGATACCTTGGCCACCGCTCGGCGGATGTCGAGCGCCTCGCGGCGTCCAGGACTGTTGCGCTGTATCTCCTGACTCACAGCGAGGATATGCCATTTGTCCAGGATGGCACGCGCGACGGCGAAGCAATACGAGGGTGGATGACGGGCCGGCTCGAGACGCGCTTACGGGAGTCGGGGCTTCCCTTCGCGTGGCTGCGCGGCGACCGAACAGAGCGTCGTGAGCAGGCGCTCGCCGCCATCGACTCGATGATTTCCGCCGGATGGAAGCTCGCACCACCACTCGGCTAAACGAACGACACCCCTTTTCCCGCCGATTGCTCCTTGGACGTTCCGCTCGTGCGGAGCATGATATTCACCGGGACATTCAGAACTTTCTACCTCGCCAAAGACATTATCCGCGAGCCCCGCGGCCCACACACGACTAACCGCGCCTCAGGCGTTCCTACGGCGCAGAACGTGCAAAAGCCGTCCGACTCGGCCGCCAAATGCGGTCCCCTACTATCAGAGGAAATGACCATGAAAGCTTTAGTATGGCACGGCAAGGACGACGTTCGGGTCGACAAGGTGGACGACCCGGAGATCGTGGATCCAACAGATGTGATCGTGAAAATTACCGCTACGGCAATCTGCGGTTCCGACCTCCACCTGCTCGACGGCTACCAGCCGACCATGAAGAGCGGCGATATCCTCGGTCACGAGCCGATGGGCATTGTCCAGGAAGTCGGCAAGTCGGTGAAGAAGCTCAAGAAAGGTGACCGCGTGGTGATTCCGTTTGTCATCGCTTGCGGCCAGTGCTTTTTCTGCAAGAAAGAGCTGTTTTCAGCGTGCGAGCGGTCCAACCCGAACGGGGAGATGGCCGCCAAGGTAATGGGCCACAAAGTAGCGGGCGCCTTCGGCTTCTCGCACCTGCTCGGTGGGTTCGCCGGCGGCCAGGCAGAGTATCTCCGCGTGCCGTATGCCGACGTCGGTCCGCAGAAGATCGAATCTGACCTGCCGGACGAGAAGGTCCTCTTTCTTTCCGACATCTTCCCCACGGGCTACATGGCTGCGGAGAACGCCGGCATCGAGCCGGGTGACACCGTCGCGGTCTGGGGAGCCGGCCCTGTGGCACAGATGGCAATCCAGAGCGCGTGGATGTTTGGAGCCGGCCGCGTGATCGCGATCGATCGTGTAGCCGAGCGTCTGGCGATGGCAGCGAGCGCTGGTCGTGCGGAAACGATCAATTTCGACGACGAGCACGTGAAGGAGCGCCTCGACGACGTGACGGAAGGTCGTGGCCCGGATCGATGCATCGACGCGGTAGGGACGGAGGCCCATTCGCATGGCTCAATAGACGCGGTGCTCGACAAGGCGAAGAAGGCGGTGAAGCTCGGTACCGACAGAGCTCATGTGCTGCGCGAGTCGATTCTCTGCTGTCGGACGGCGGGAACTGTGTCGATTCCGGGAGTCTACGTCGGCATGATCGACAAGTTCCCGTTCGGCGCTGCCATGAACAAGGGACTCACGATCAAGACCGGTCAGACGCACGTTCAGAAATACACGCAGCCACTGCTGGACAAGATCGAAGCGGGCGAGATCGACCCGTCGTTTATCATCACGCACCGCGCGCCGCTCGAGGATGCGCCCGAGCTGTACAAGACATTCCGCGACAAGAAGGACGGTTGCATCAAGGTGGTCTTGAAGCCGTCCTAAGCGACGCGTAACGCTGGCGTGGGCGGTTCGGTGAAGTGCCGGGCGGGAAACCGCCCCGCAACCGGGGTCACAGACCCCGGCTACAACAGGCCCCTCGGAGTTTCGGTACACCCTCTAACGCCATGAACTAACGGCCCAAGCGCCAAAGCGGCGCCCCCAGCGGGAAAAAAGTGCTGGGCACCGCCGCGCGCCCGGCAGAGGCTGGCCCCATGCCCCGCGCCGCCCAGCATCCGCCGAAAGGGAGTTAGGCATCTCAACCCTCACATGGTCAGTATTCACATCAAGCGCTGGAATGAGAACAAGGCGTGGGCCACCTTCACAGGATACCACCCCCATGACCTTGAGCGCCGTTTGACATTGTTGACTGGTCAGCAGCATCGAGCGGTCAAAGCGTCGGTGCGGCAATTGAAGCGACGAGAATGTATCACCCTGCCACTTCCCAAGGCGGCAGACTCTCTGGCAGCATCCTCGCTGTGTCGTTTTCTGGAGTCAGTGGGAGCATTCGTGGAGGTCACGAGTGCCTAACCCCTAAGGCGATTTCGCGGCTAGGCCTC
>JACMME010000264.1 GCA_014379205.1 Gemmatimonadaceae bacterium | reverse complement strand
GCTTGGGCTGAGTCGACGCGCTCGATTGTCGTCTGCATAGTGGAGCGCTGAAGCTCGCGTGTGATGAGCTCGGCATCGCTCGCACTGTCTTCAAGGAGCAGAACGCGGAGCGGATTGTTCGTCGGACTGCGAGCGCGTGTCATCAAAGCTTCTCTGAGCCAGGGATTGTACGCTATCGCACCGCATATTTGGAGCCGGGGCAGTGGGCAAGCTCATCAGGAGAAGCGGAACGAAGTCTTTGTCTAGCGTCCTCTACCGCTGCGGCCTCGTATGTCTCATAAACAAAGCGAGGGCAGTTCGACAGAACTGCCCTCGCTTTGTTCCTTTGAGCTGATCCCTAAGCGAGGAACGGAGTGACGATGGTTGTCACCTGGTCCTTGGTCAGAGGCTCGTCAAACGCTGCCGTCACAGCGGCCAGTCCACCGTTACCGTTGCCGAGTGCGGCGATGTTCAGGCCGGCCTGGGTCGCGTTGTCTTCGCCGTCGTAGATCCCCTGCGTGAAAGGGGGCAGGTCGTCACGGCTGTTTCCGGTAATCCACCCCTTCAGATTGCGCATCCGGCGGATTTCCGAGGCGTGGCGCGCCTCGACCGAATGAATCGTCAGCGCCGCGGTGAGGACGGCCTTGTCATTGATCAGCCTGCCTGCCTGACCCTTGTATGCGCGAACTCCCGTGTCCTCGAAAGCCTGTGCCAGCACCTGGAAGGTCCCATACTGGCCAGCGCCGAAATTGAAGTTCGCAACCGCGCCTTTCGCCGTAAAATCGAAATTCGGCTTCGCGTTTGGAGTCGCGCCCTTGGCGGTGATGAACCCCCGAAGCGCAGTCACGTGCGCGTTTTCGTGGGCCTGGATCGTCTGGAAAACAGGGAGATCCGCCGCCGGTATCGCCATCACCGTGGCATTCGCGACGCCGCGGTTGTAAAACTCCGCTTCGAGGTACTCCAGCAGCAGGGCGAACTGCAGGACGTCGAGAACATCCGCAGGTGCCTGGCCGTATGCATCCTTGCTCAGCGCGGCAAGCGCGACGGGAATGGACCCGAGCGCCAGCGCTGCCGTGATCTTTGAGTTGACGCTGGCCCCGTTGTCGATCTCTTCCTTGCGGTCCGCGAGCGTTTTCAGGACTTGGGGATCGATCGAATCCAGGAGCGTGGTGTCGTTACTTGTCATGATTGAATTGCTCCCTTAACCGTTGTTGTTGGGGCCTTGTACGAACGTCGCTGGCGCGTTCATAGGCGTGATTTTGTCGACTACGTATGGCTGCGCCGCTGTGACGACTTTGCCCGGGCTGAAAGCGTCGTCGAAGGACTGCGGGGCGAAGCTGGTGCCCATGGGTCCCTGATTGCCCGACTTGGGGGCAATGAGATCGCGGATTGCAGCCGCATGGCGTGCCTCGACGGAAACGATTTTTCCAGCGAGTCCCAGATTGGCGCCAACGGTTATATACTGCGCCGCACCGTTGTAGGCCGCGACTCCCAGATCCTCGAATGTCTTGGCGGCAGCGAGGACCGATGTGCGATCCGAAAAGTTGAGATTGCCGTAGGTCGTCGTGACCGTAAAGCCGTTCGTGGTGCCGAGGATGGCTCTGAATGCCTCGCGGTGGATCACTTCGTGATTCTTCACGTCGGCCAACACGCCCTGGTCCAGAGCCGGGAAGCTGGAGAAGTTCGCGACCACTCTCGTGTAGAAGTCGGCCTCGAGCTGCTCGAGCGCATAGGCGAACTGAAGAATGCCGACGTCATTCGCTTTCGAGAAGTCGATGACCAGCGCCGGTCCACTGCCGGGGGGCGACCCGTACTCGGGGCCGGTCGGATCGTCGTCATCGCAGCTCGTGAGCATGCTGGGCAGGAATACCACTGCGCCGCCCATGCCCATGAGCTTGAGGAAATTCCGCCGGGTTTTTCCATCCAGCAGTTGTTCCGTGCTCGATATCACCATCGTTTTATTGCCCATCTGTGCTACCTCCTGTTTGCATTTAGCGCTCGCCTGCGAGGCGGACACAGCTGGTCCACAACGCCCTCGCCACATTAGGTGGACAACAGTTGGCAGGAGGGGGGCCGCGGAGGATCGTGGCGCGGCCGATTGCCGGGATTCGCCAAGGGAGATGCAGCAGAATCGGTATCGCGTCGGCTACTGCTGCACGTGGCAGGCTTGAAACGCGCTATCAGCTCTGCCGATGCCGGGCCCTTCGCCAGTTATTTTGCAGGTGGTAGCTCGATTCCCGCTCAGATAACGATGCCGATTCGAAAACGGGCCGCAGTGGCCGCAACTCTGAGAGACCGCATCGAGCGTGCGCTCGGAACTGGAGCGCTCGTTCGCGGAGACCGTCTCCCTGGTACGCGGGAGACTGGACTGGAGCTG
>JACMME010000263.1 GCA_014379205.1 Gemmatimonadaceae bacterium | reverse complement strand
CGCTTCTGGTGGTGCTGTTCGCAGCTGTTATTGGTGTGGCAGCTTCCTGAATCTCCCGTTAATCAGTCCGCTGCGTCTCTCCGGCTGGCGCGAGAGGGGCGCGCCGAGCCGTTGTTCGTTAGGAGATTTTTGAGCGATCGTGCGCGCTGATCAGACCGGAGGTGTAGCGTCGCCACCAGACGCCGGGGACGTTCCCCCAGATGTGCCGGCAGAATCAGAAGCAGCGGCGCCGCCGCGTCCTGATTTCCGGGTGGAAAGCATGTCTGAGAGCTGACTCTCCAGGCGAGTCGCCTCAATCTCGTGAAGCCCGAGGGTGCTGCTGAGGCGGCTGTAAGTCTCGGTGTCGAGCTCGCGACCAGCGGCGCGCGCACGGTAGACCGCGTAGCCAAGCGCTTCAGCGGCCTTGTCGGCGAGCTGCCGGGTCCGGAAGGAGTCGAGTCTGACCTTTCCTTCGTCCAGCGCACCCTGGGCCATTTTGCCCGCGCTGTCCAGTTCTTCCTTTAGCTTGTTCCAGAGGGCCATGACCGTGCTCCTGTGAAAGTAAATGCTGTGATATTTACGCCCAGCATCGGCAAAAGTTTCTACCGCTAACGAGAACGCCTCCGCGGAGCGGAGGCGTTTGGTTGCGCGGCGTGGATCTACGCGGCGGAAGCAGCGCCTCCGGTGGCAGGATAAACGCTGACCTTGTAGCGAAGACGGTTCTTGTGCTCGAACTTCACCACGCCATCGATGAGTGAATAAATGGTGAAGTCATTACCCATCCCGACGTTCCGCCCAGGATGGTATTTCGTGCCGCACTGGCGGATGATGATGTTCCCCGCTACGACATTCTCACCGCCAAACTTCTTTACGCCGCGGAACTTCGGGTTGCTATCGCGCCCGTTGCGGCTGGAGCCGACTCCCTTTTTATGTGCCATTTGCGCTCTGTCAGCCGAGAGTGATGTCGTTTATGCGAACTTCGGTAAAACCTTGCCGGTGCCCCTGCTTGCGGGCGTAATTCTTTCGCCGCTTCATCTTGAAAACAACGATCTTTTCGCCACGGCCATGCTTGACGATTTCGGCGGTCACTTTGGCGCCCGACAGCGTCGGCAATCCGGTCTGGATCTTGTCGCCATCGGAGCCGAGGAGAACATCGTCGAACTCAATCTGCTCTCCAGCTTCACCAACGAGGCTGGGGATGCGAACGGTCTTGCCTGGCTCGACACGAAACTGCTTGCCGCCAGTGCGAATGATTGCGTAGCTCATGTTTGGAACGCGGGAAGTGTTCAGTAAATGATATAGACTGAACAACTTAGCAAGCGCCTGTGGTGAAGTCAACTGGAAAACTGATTGCGGATTGTGGATTGCGGATTTCTAGGAATTTCCGTTCGCTGTTTCGTGATTTGGTCCATCTGACATCGGCGCCTTCCTGCCGGTTGTCCGCAATCCGGAATCCGCGATCCGGCATGGCATCGGCGACCGCACTCCGCAATCCGCTATCGGCCGTCCGCCTTCACGCCACCGCGTACTGCTCCGTCACATCGCGTACCGCTCCCTTCACGACGAGCTTGAACTCATCCGGTTTTAGGAGCGGGTCATCGCGCAGCTCGAGCGCGAAACCCGCCGTCTTTTCGAGCTTGCGCATGAAGTCCGGCTCCTGCTCCAATAGGTACAAGGCGACTTCAGGGTGGAGCCTGACCGTGAGACGTTCTTTCTTCCCCTCGACGGCTATTCGTCTCACCGACCGTTCCACGCGCCGAACAACGGTGTCGGGTGTGAATACGCGGCCCGTTCCCTGACAGGTCGTGCAGGGCTCGGTCATGGCATGCAGATGACTGGGACGAACCCGCTGCCTGGTCATCTCGATAAGGCCGAGGTCGCTGACAGCAAAAGCTTTCGTGCGGGCGCGGTCGCGGCTCAGGTTCGTCCGAAGCTCCTGCAGGACCCTGTCGCGATTGCTGCGCGTCTCCATGTCGATGAAGTCGCAGACAATGATTCCGCCGATGTCACGCAGACGAAGCTGGCGCGCGACCTCGCGCGCTGCCTCGGTGTTGGTCTTCAGTATGGTCTTCTCAGGATCCTTTTTCCCCGTATATCTGCCGGAGTTCACGTCAATCGACACGAGCGCTTCGGTTTGCTCGATGATGATATATCCACCCGATGGAAGATCGCAGCGCCGCTTGAAGAGGTCGCGAATCTCGGTTTCGACCTCCGACTTATCGAAGAGCGGAACGTTGTCTTCGTACAGCTTTACACGTTCCGCCAGCTCAGGTGCGATGCCTTTGAGATATTCCAGTATCTCCGCATGGACCTGGCGAGAGTCCACGGTCAGGGAATCGATCTTGGTGCTGAAGAGATCGCGGATTATTCCGCGCGTCAGATTGGTCTCGCGGTGCACGAGCGATGGGGCGCGCTGAAAGTGGGTCTTGCGCTTGATCTTCTTCCACTGGGTGGTAAGAGTGGATAGCTCCCGCCGAAATGTTTCCTCGGTAACATCCTCCCCAACCGTGCGCACGATCACGCCCCCCGAATCCCTGGGGAGCACGCCCTGCACCAAAGCGCGTAGTCGCTGTCGCTCAGCGCGCTCTCCGATCTTGCGGCTTACGCCAACGCGTGATGCGTCGGGCATGAAGACAAGGAAGCGTCCAGCGAGCGAGATCTGTGCGGTGACTCGTGGCCCTTTTGTGGAGATCGGCTCCTTGGTTATCTGGACCAGGAGATCCTGTCCCCGCTTTACCAGATCCTGTATGGGTGGTGCTTTGGCGCGACGGCTACGCGAACTGTCGTCCTCCGTCTCGTCGTCGTCGTCACCCGCCGCATCTTCATCGCGTTCATCGTCTTCCGGAAAAACCAGATCAGAAGCGTGCAGAAAGGCGCTCTTGTCGGTGCCGATGTCGACGAACGCGGCCTGAATGCCTGGCAGGACCGCTTCGACGCGACCCAGATAAATGTCGCCCACCATGCGGCGGGCATCGGGGCGATCCACCATCAGCTCGACGAGCTGATCGTCTTCCAGAATTGCGACCCGCGTTTCGCGCGGAGCCGCATTGATGAGAATTTCTCGTTTCATTTTTTGTGACGGGATACAACGGTTGCTGCGAGCCTGTACGCCAACCAAGAGCGTGCAGCCCCGAAAGGAAGAGACTGAAGAGATGCAGGAAAGGAACGAGCTCGCATCCTGTCGGCTGCAGGAGCGCCCGTGTGCGAGCAATGCCATTTTGCTGGGTTCGAGCGAGCGGCACGCGATCTACCATCTATAACGCATCCGCGTGACCAGAAAAGCTATTACTCCTACGAACGCCAGAGCGGCCCGCCACTCGCGATGCCGCATGTACAGGTCCATGCTGAAGCCCTCGTCAGCGGTGACGGCCGGACGACGCCACGGTACGGGACGGGGGACGAAGGAGGGTACGTTGCGTTCATACTCGGCGTACGCGTCGGGAAACTTTTTCCGAACGTTGCGCTTCTCGCGTTCGATGACAGGCATGTAAAGCGCCCCGAAAAGCGCGACGACCAGAAGCAGAAGGCTCCAGTGCGCGATCATGGCGAACCCGCCAGCTATGAGAAAGCTTCCGAAGTAGAGTGGGTTTCGGCTGTGCGCATACGGACCTGTAACCGCCAGCTCCTCGTTCTTTACGATGTGGCCGGCGGCCCAAGCGCGAATCAACAGCCCGCTCAAGGCAACGACGCCGCCGACAATCAGGGTGAGTGGCGTAGCATAGCTGGGAGCAAAAAACAGATACAGAGCCGCGAACAGAAAACCGATTGGCACCCTCAGCCGTTGTAGCAGCGAAGTGTACCTCAATCCGCGAGCTCTCTCAGCAAATGCCTCGCGATGACTATGCGCTGGATCTCGCTCGTTCCCTCGCCAATTTCGCAAATCTTCGCGTCGCGCATCATCCGCTCGACCGGATACTCCTTCGTGTAGCCGTAACCGCCGTGTACCTGAATTGCCTTTATCGTAGCCCGCATGGCGAGTTCTGAGCAGAAGAGCTTTGCCATGGCTGCTTCTTTGGTGAATGGCTTGCGATGCTGCGCCAGCCATGCCGCGTGGTAAACGAGATGCTTACCGGCCTCGATCTCGGTTGCCATGTCCGATAGCTGGAACTGCACCCCCTGAAAGCTCGCGATGGTGCGCCCGAACTGCTTGCGCACAGATGCGTACTTGAGCGCCTCCTCGAAAGCGCCTTCAGCAATTCCGAGTGAGAGAGCCCCGATGCCGATGCGGCCCGAGTCCAGCGTTCGCATGAAGTTCACGAACCCCATCCCTTCCTGGCCAAGAAGGTTCTCGGCGGGGACCTCCACATCCTCGAAAAAGAGAGAACGCGTGTCTGACGCGCGCCAGCCGAGCTTGTCTTCCTTTTTACCCGACCGAAAGCCGGACATGGCGGCGAGCGCGGGGGAGTGACCAATCCCGAGCTGCAAGGCGCGCTCGAGGTCGGTAGTCTCCTTGGTCAGAATGAAGGAGCTGATTCCCTTGGTGCCCTTTGAAGGATCGGTGACAGCAGTCACGACGAAGATCTCCCCGACGCCCGCGTGCGTGATAAAGATCTTCGAACCATTCAGCACGTAGTGTCCGTTTTTGCGAACCGCGGTTGTGCTGGTACCACCGGCGTCACTTCCCGCGCCGGGCTCCGTGAGACCAAACCCGCCGAGAACACGTCCGCTCGCGAGAAGCGGGACGTACTTCTCACGCTGCTCATCAGAACCAAAATTTATGATGGGAGATGTTCCAAGCGTCGTATGCGCGGATATCGTGATTGCGTGGGACGCGTCGACCTTGGCCATCTCATAGATAGCCGTGACGTAGCTTATGTAATCCAGACCGGCGCCGCCGAGGGATTCCGGCCAGGGCATGCCAAGCAGCCCGAGCTCCCCCATCTTCTTGACATTCTCCCATGGGAATTCAGCGTCCGCATCAAGGCGCGAGGCCACGGGAGCGACTTCGGCGCGCGCGAACTCGCGCACCATGTCACGTACCGCAATCTGTTGTTCGGAAAAGTACAGCGAATCAT
>JACMME010000262.1 GCA_014379205.1 Gemmatimonadaceae bacterium | reverse complement strand
CTGGGCGCGCTGGAAGTGACGCCACTCGAGTTGGTGACAGCGTACGCGACGTTCGCGAATGGCGGGGAGCGCGTGCACCCGAGGCTTGTGCGCCGGATAGAGGACAATGACGGCGTGGTATTGTGGAGCCAGGAAATCGTGCCGCGGACTCCCGCGATGGATTCCCGCGACGCATACCAGCTCACCTCGATGCTGCGCGGAGCGGTAGATTATGGAACGGGAAGGTCAGTCCGTTCAGGTGGAGCCCGCGGAGCGATTGCGGGAAAGACGGGAACGACAAACAACGGAGCTGATGTCTGGTTTGTGGGCTACACGCCCACAGTGGTAGCTGGGTTCTGGTTCGGATTCGACAGTCCGAAAGCGCTGTCTGGGGACGCGTCGGGCGGACGCCTGGCGGCGCCGGCATGGGCGGAATTCTACACGAAGGGGTGGCGTGAGACCGTCTCGAAGGGATCGTGGAGAGCGCCAGCCGGAATGGTCCCCAGCGTTATCGACCCGGAGACGGGTGAATTGGCGGGGGAGTGGTGCCCGCTATCGCAGAAGGAGTGGTACAAGCCGGGCACCGAGCCGACGACGTACTGCAGAGGGCACTTCGAACCGGAGATGGAGGACGACGAGTTTTCGGACCGGATCGCGGACGCGTTCCGCAGGATATTCAGGTATTGACCTTGGTACCAGCCACAATGCTTCCCCAGCGCGCTTGACAACTCGCTCGACTGCGCCTAACCTGGCTTCCATGCACACCTCTCGCCGCTCTGTGTGGTACATCTGGCGCGCCTATTACACGCTCCGCAACCCGGGCCGTGAGAGGGAAGACGTGCGCTAGCCCAAACTAGCTGCTCTTTACCCCGAAGGCCCGTGATCTCCACGGGCCTTTTTCTTTGCTTTGAGGAGGCTTTCATGCTCGAGTCACTCAACATCTCCGTGCCCTCGTCTTCATTCATAGATCAGGACTGGGACTCTTATACCGAAGAAGACCATGCCGTATGGGGACTGCTTTACGCGCGGCGAATGAGCGATCTCGAGCGTAACGGTTCGCGTCTTTTCCTCGAAGGCGCGAGTGCGCTGGGATTACGCCAGGACCGCGTGCCGGATTTGTCCGACGTGAACCGACTTCTCGCCGGGCGCACGGGATGGTGTGCTGTACCCGTATCGGGCTTCCTTCCACCGCGCCAGTTCTTCGACTGTCTCGCGCTGCGTCGATTTCCGACAACGGTCAAAGTGAGGCCGAGGGCACAGCTCGACTACCTGCCTGAACCCGACATTTTCCACGATGTGTTTGGGCACGTGCCGCTTCACGCCAACCCGGAGTTCGCAGGTTTTCTGCAGAGGTTTGGTGAAATCGCCGTTTCGGCCACGACGCCGGATGCAGTAGAGCGGATGGCACGTCTGTTCTGGTTCACTGTGGAATTCGGTCTGATCAACGAAGCGGGACACACCAGGGTTTACGGCAGCGGCCTGATATCGTCGGCCGGCGACTGCGCCAACGCGCTGAGCGGGAATTGCGAGCGCCGCCCCTTCTCGCTCGAGGGAGTGATGGCGCAGCCGTATGTCATCGACCAACTGCAGGATGTGTTGTTCGTCGTCGATTCGTTTCAGCAGCTATTCCACGCACTCGACGACGCGGCTGGGCTCGCCTGATGGACACCATGAAACAGCGGATGTACTCCACGCCGAGCTGGTATTCCAAATGCTGATTGTGATGAGCCAGGACGCCACACCCGCACAGATCGATGCGGTTAAAATGCGCATAACGCAGCTCGGCTTACAAGCGCGTCCGATGCCCGGTGAGCAACGTGTCGCGATAGGTATAGTCGGCAACGACGGGCCCGTTGATGCAGCGCATTTTGAAGGGCTGCCGGGAGTTCTGCAGGCGATCCACGTCGCATCGCCGTACAAACTTGTGAGTCGCGAGTGGCATCGGGAAGACACAATAGTACATCTCCCCAACGGAGTGACAATTGGCGGCCGCGAGATCTGCGTCATGGCGGGTCCGTGCGCGGTTGAGAACCGCGATCAGCTCTTCGAGACTGCCGAATCGGTGGCCAGGGCGGGTGCAGTGGTGCTGCGTGGGGGCGCCTTCAAGCCGCGATCGAATCCGTACTCCTTTCAGGGGTTGGGAGAGCCGGCG
>JACMME010000261.1 GCA_014379205.1 Gemmatimonadaceae bacterium | reverse complement strand
TGAACGCCAGTAATGCCCCGCTGTATGTGGTCGACGGATTGGCCATCCAGCCGGGACCCAACGGCAGTCTGGTCGGCATCAACCCGTACGATATCGAAACCATCGAGGTGCTCAAGGACGCCGCGAGCACGTCAATGTACGGTTCGCGTGGCTCCAATGGGGTCATCCTCATCAAGACAAAGCGTTCGCGTCAGTGACCGGAAGGATTGACTGAGGAAGCGGCGCCGGCTACCGGCTGGTCCGGCTCTCCAACTCTCGTCCGGGTGCGTATGCGACGAACCACCAGTTCCCCAACTTTACGGCCCTGCACAATTCCTTCCTCGATCGCCATGCGATAGTGGATACCGCCGTACAGGCGGCTTATGGCCGCCTCGGCTGCGGCTTTCTCGAATGACGGAAACGACCGGACCGTGAGTCCATAGCTTACTTCGGAGCTATCAACAAACGCGAAGTCGGCCCCGAACAGGCTCGTCAAAACCGTGGCTGCCGCGGTTGAAATCACGCTGTGACCGCTGGTGTATTCCGGGAACGGCGGTGTCTGCAATAGCGGCTCCCATGCTTCGTCGAGATAGGCATTAATCACCGTCTCGGGCCGAACCACCGCGCTCCTGTACTTTTCGTCCCAGCTGCTGATGAACCCGTCAGCCAGCGCTATAGCCGTCCGCGCGTACGCTTCGGACGACTGTATCAGGTCGGCATCGGCTTTATCAGCGGCGATTGACACAATGCTCATCCAGTGACCACCAGGGGTGATCTTCTTCGTCGCGAACATCGCGTGGCCGCGCACGTTCATGACATACGGGTTGCAGTCCCAGAACCCGGCGATCTGCCGCTGCTCGTCCGTAAGCTGCTTTCGCGTTTCGAAGACCTCCTTTACCTGCACGAAGAACGGGCTCGATGCCGAAGTATCGAAGGCGAGGGGCGGTTTCGGCCGAAACTGGCTGGAGGAATCCATCACAAATGGACGCAGCCTCGCCCAGTTCGGCTCCACTGCATCCATGTATGCGGGAGGGGTCGGGACCCACTGCCCGGGCGCGGACGTTACGGTGAACTTGGGATACCCGCGGCTCTGAATGAAAAAATCCTTGGAAGCCCAGGCGAGGATATGCTGCGCCACATTGTCACCGTAAGCAACCGAGCGCTCGAATACTGGCGCCGGGATATCCATGCGCCGAACCCGATTGTGCATGACCGAGCGCAGCGAGTCCATACGGTCCTGCGAGAACGTGAGGGCTTTGCCCACCGTCATGAAAGCATGAACACCAGCGAGAGGCAGATAATATTCCACGCCAGGATCGGGAACAGGTACCTGCGAGAGTCCGTTTACCTGCTCCGCCAGCGTCTGATATGCGGGGTTCCCCTGCCGAAATGTTTCATATGCCGCGATGCTGGCATACGCGTACGCGCGGCTGGCCTGCGGGGGACTGAAGATGTCGTAGACAATGACTTGTGTGAGCTGATGCACCGCGGAGTGCAGGAGCTCAGCTTCGGTTGAAGCTTTACGGTCTGCATTCGCACAGCCCAGTTGCAGCGCGGTAACAGCCGGCACGGCCAGCAAAGCCCACTTATTCATCCTTACTTCCCTTGTTCAATTCCAACGTCACCGCCACCGCATCCGGCGACAAAAGCCTCTCATGACAGCCGCGTCATCGCTTCGCGAGAGACGGCTTCACCGTATTCGTACGAAAGATGAGAGGCCGGTCGTTGTTTCGTGTGACGACGAACATTTCGCCTTGTCGCGTACGAATGCGCTGAATGTCGCGCGCCTGACCGGGAACGAAGAACCCGCTTTTTGCTGCCGGAACCGCGGCAAATTCCCCCTTTCCGTTTCCCCGGAGGAACAGCCCGTATCCCGCGCTCATCCGGCCGATTTCCGGCTTCACGCCGTCAAAATTTCCGGCCAGAAGCAGATCCAGCTTTCCATCCTCGTCGTAGTCGGATGCCAGAATGCCGTATACAGGAGCGACCTGCGCCTCGAGCGGCAGCGGAACGAGCGTGAATGAACCATCGCCGTTGTTCCTGGCAAGCGATGTAGCAAATGTGTGCGCTTTCTTGAGTGTCGCGTTGGCCAATTCGTCTGGCGAGAAAATGTCCGCCACGGTCTGGTGGGCGTAGGCTTCGTAATTCAGATACCGCTTCTTGAGGACCGGAATGGATTTTATGAGATCGTCGCGCAGCACCAGCGGGTAACTGACCCCGTGGTTGTAACTGGACACGATCTGCTGAACGAAGCCGTTTGGATAGAAATCCTTCACGTACATGGTCGCTGGCTCCGTCTCCGTGGCGCGAAAACGGGTGTTGAGCCCAAGATTGCCAACGATGAAATCGGTGTGACCGTCGCCCGTGAAATCGCCTGCCACGATTCGATTCCACCACCCATGGCTTTTCTCGAGCCCTGGCGTCTCCATTTTCGCCAGTTTGCCACCACCAACGTTTCGAAAGACCGTGATCGGCATCCATTCGCCCACAACAACAAGATCCACTCGCCCGTCCCGATTGACGTCCTGCCAGAGCGCGTCAGTCACCATGCCGACGCTCCGCAGACCAGGCGCAACCTGCTCGGTGACATCCGTGAATCGGCCTCGTCCATCGTTCCGGAGCAACACGCTCGGGGGATCGACACCGTAGCGCCAAGGTATTACGCGGCCGCCGACGAACAGATCGACGTCGCCATCCCCGTCGAAGTCCGCGGTTGCTGCCCGAGATCCGCTGTTGGTTTCCGAGGGCAGATTGTCATTCGTCTTGCGGAAGTTGCCGCGCCCATCATTGATGTACAAACGGTCCTGCAATGCGGGCGAGTTCTCCGAAAACTCACTACCGCCGCTTACGACGTAGAGATCTGGAGAGCCGTCTCCGGTGGCGTCAAAGAAAACGGCTCCGAGGTCTTCCGATACCTTGTCCTGGCCGAAGATGGATTCGTTGCTGCTCTCCAGCCTCCCGTCACGCTGCTGAATCACGAGTTGTCCAGCCTGGTCCTTGGCGCCGCCAATGTATGCGTCCATCAATCCATCGCCGTTCACATCCGAGACGGCCATGTACGGACCTTCGGTCGAAAGCAGCTTCGGTATCAAGCGTTCGCGATCGAAGTCCACGAACGCGTTTTCCCGGTGCACGAATTTCAGCCCCGCCTGGCTCGTCACGTCGCTGAAGAGCGGTGTGAATGGAGCCGGCTCCTCCGGCGTGGTCTGGATCGACCCAGCCTGTCGAACGGTCAGTTTCTGGTTAGCCGCCACGTTCTTCTGAACGCTTACGCGACCGTCAGGCCATACTACCGTCAGGGAGTCGATCGCATTCAGCGGGCCGATTCCAAATGTGAGCACGTAGTCCACACTGGACTGAAATCCGCGTGATGGCATCAACTCCTGAAAGAAAATCTGCCCTCCGCTTCGAAGCGTCACCTTGGCGCCAACCGCGAATCGGTTGTGGCCCTCGCCCTCGAGCCTTACCTGGAGATAGCTATTCCTGGTGAGCGCCCGAGCGTTGTTGCGATAGACGTACGCTTCCAGGTTGATGTTGTTCACGACCAGATCGAGTGCACCATCGCCGTTGAGATCACCATACGCAGCGCCATTGGAAAAGCTCGGCGCATCGAGACCCCAGGCGGCGCTCTCGTTCGAGAATGTCAGGTCGCCGTTGTTACGAAACGCATAGTCCGGCAGAACAGTTGAACCCATCGCGTCGACGAGCCGCAGAAAGTCGACGCGCTTTCCCTTGACCGCCGATAGCATCGTCTCATCGTTTGCCAGGAACGCTATGTAATCCTGCGACGTGAGGTCCCGGGCAATGCCGTTGGTGACATGGACGTCCTTGTGACCATCCAGATCCAGGTCCGCCACAAGGGCGCTCCAGCTCCAGTCCGTTCGCGCAACGCCAGCCATCTGGCCAATGTCGCTGAACGTTCCATTTCCATTGTTCAGATGCAGCATGTTGCGCGAGAACTGATGGTGATAGTCGTTCTTCAGTTTGGCCTGATAAGTGTCCCAGCTCTCGAACGAGGAAGTTGTCTTGTACCTGTATTCATCCTCCGGGAGCATGTCGGTCACGAACACATCGGGCCACTCATCATTGTTGATGTCCGCCATGTCCAGCCCCATGGAGGAATAGCTCACGTACGGCATCTGCTTGTCCAGCTGCTCGGCGAATGTGCCATCTCTCTTGTTGATGTAGAGATAGTCTCTCTCGAAAAAGTCGTTGGATACGTAAATATCCGGCCACCCGTCGCGGTTTATGTCGCCCACCGCCACGCCCAGTCCGAAGGCAATCTCGCTACCGAAGATGCCGGCCTTTTCGCTCACGTCGACGAAACGGCCGCCCGTGTTTCGATACAGCTTGTGACCACCCAGCTTGTTGCGCACGTGCCTGATGTTTCGCAGGCCGAAGCTACTGACAGATCGAAAAGAGTTGTTGACCAGGTAGAGGTCCAGGTATCCATCGCGGTCGTAATCGAAGAACGACGCGTGCGTCGAATAACCCTCGTCGTCAATGCCATACGCCGCCGCCCTTTCCACAAATCGTGGCACGCCGTCGCTGCCCACACCCTTGTTGATGTACAGCTCATTTGCGCGAAGCTCACCTGCGACGTTTCCCGCGTAACAGATGTAGATGTCCAGCAAACCGTCGCCATTGACGTCGGCGAATGTCACGCCGGTAGCCCAGAACCCCTTTCCACCTACGCCCGCCTTTTTGGTCACGTCGCGGAAGCGGAAATCGCCTTCGTTCAGATACAGCCGGCTGCCGCCGAGGTTTGCGGTGAGCAGGAGATCCGGCCGGCCGTCGCCGCTAAGATCTCCAATCGCCACACCACCGCCGTTGTAGTAATTGCGATATGTGAAGATGTTGAGATCACGGGAATCGGTGAGGCGATTCTCGAACCGCACACCGGTGCGACTGGATGGCATCTGCGTGAAGAGCTTTCCGTCGGCCGCGATGGGCGTTCCGGTGCCGGCCTCCCCCCCGGATCCATCCGCGCCAGAGCACCCGGCGACGACACACAACCCCGAAAACGTGAACCAACGCACCAGGGCGAATACTCTATTCATGCATTTGGGCCGGATTCAGCGAGAATAACAGCAGACTGCGAACTGCGAAGAACGACTTGGGTGATACACCGGAATGGGCGCGTTTGCTTACCCGAGAACCGAGCCCCGCGCATCTAATTGCCCGTGCACCGAACACCGCGCTGTGCCAACCGGGCACCGAACACCGGGCACCGCACTCGTCGCACTTCGAACTTTCGGGATCGCGCTTAGTTGCGCAATAGCCTGCCCCCAAGTGGGGGCAGGCTATTGCAACACCGTCAGAAGCGCTTCCGGACTAGTATCCCGGATTCTGCGTGAGCAACGGGTTGGTTGCCAGCTGCGACTGCGGAATGGGCATCAGGATGCGGTATGGTTCCGTTTGCAACTTGTACGACCATGGCAATGTGAACTTGCCATGCCGGATCAGATCCATCCGACGCTTGGCCTCTGATGCGAGCTCGAAAAGCCGCTCCGCCAGAATTTGATCCCGGAAAGTCGCCTGCGTGAACGAAGCTGCATTGAGAGGTTTAGCCGGATTGAACACGCGAGCGCGCACCTGATTGACCAGGGCAACGGCGGCAGGCGTTTGGCCAAGCTCGTTGAGTGCCTCAGCCTTGATCAGGATGATCTCAGCCAGGCGGAAGTAGGCAAAGTCATTGCCGTGATTCTGGTTGGCATGGGCGGGATCAACCGGCCACTTGGCTATGCGCACCCCAGCGCCTTCGGTAGCCTGCGTGATATCCCCGAGATCCGGATTGTAAAACAGCGGGTTGCCCAAGCGGTCCTTCACCGGCGTTGCGTGGCTTTCCAAACTGTTCTGCAGCCCCGCAAGAAAGATCACCTTGCGCGTGTCCGCATTATCGAAAGCGTTATACGTCTCCGCGATAGTCGCGAAACCGTTCCAGGGATCTTCGCCATCCACCTGATTGTAATGCAATGCACGCTGCAGGAAGGTGAGACCCAAGCCGTCCTGGTTCAGGTGCTTGACCACCAGGATGATCTCCGGCGACAGATGATTGTCCGCCGTAAAGTTGGATCTCCAATTCGTGGCTAGACTGTAAGTGCCCGAATTGAGAATACGATCCGCAACTGCTACCGCCTCCTGCCACTTGGCGGCACCCGGCTGCAGGCCGCTTGCCGTGACTTCTCCGGTAAATACCTGGGCGTTTAAATACAGGCTCGCCAGAATCGCATCGGCGCCGCCCTTGGTGATTCGTCCGTTAAATGCCGCGGGCCATGTCGCCGGTAGAACTTCACGGGCTGCCAAAAGCTCTGACTCGACAAACGCGAAGACTTCTGCGCGTGTGTTCCGCGCCCTAGGTGTGATCTGTAGATCTTCAACGATCGGTACGCCGCCGAACATATCCATGAGGAGGTAGTAGAACATCGCCCTCAGGGTCCTAAGCTCCGCTTCCATCACTGCCTCGTTCGCCACGCTCACGCCTTCCAGCGCGTTGAGGACCACGTTGGCTCGCGCGACGCCAGTAAAGAGATTGTTCCAGGCGCCGTTGATATCAGCCAATCCGGAAGCGCTGTTCGGTCCCCAAGTCTGGCGATGAAGCTCGAGCCATTTTCCGTTGTCGTACCAGTCAGTGCCGCGCGTGGGCACGATATTCTCGTCAGAGCTGACCTGGGTCACATTGTAGTAGTCACCGAGAGAATTACGCAGCTCCGCGTAAACAGCAACGAGGCCGCTCAGAACCTCGCCCTCGTTCCTGTAGAAGTTCTCAGGCGTGATGGCACTCACCGGCGTTTCGTCAAGATCCGTGCACCCCTGGAGAGCCGCCAGAGCCGGGAAGGCGAGCAGCACGTACAGTCCCACCGCCCTGATAGATTTAGTCATGGTTTATCTCCACAAAAGATGCCAATGCATGCGAGAAATAATCTGATGTCAGCCTTCGCTTGGACCGCGAGGGTGCGCTCGTTGAGGCGCACCCTCCGTGGCATAGGCGCACCACTCTAGAACCCGACACGAAGGCCCGCCGTAAAGGTGCGAGCGCGAGGATACGTAAGATAGTCGATTCCCCTCGATACAAGGCCATCGATCCCAGCGTCTGTATGGACTTCCGGATCATAGCCGTCGTAGCCAGTGAGCAGGAGAAGGTTGTCGCCAGAGACGTAGGCCCGGATATTCCTCCCGGGTCCCGTATACCGGGGAATGCCAAACGTGTAGCCGACCGTGATATTCTGCAGTCGCACAAACGAACCATCTTCAATCCAGCGGGATGAGTAGATGGCCGGCTCATCTATGTCCACCGGGTCATTCAGCGCCGAACGCAGGAAGTTCCTGTCCCGCTTGGCATTACCCCTTGTAGCATAGACCAGTGCGGTGTTGTTGAAGACGTCCTTCCCCTGCTCCGCGCGGATGAGGAAGCTGGCGTCGAACTTGTTCCACGTTGCCTGGCTGCGGAGACCGAGGGTGAAGCTCGGATTGGCATTGCCTATGACAACGAAATCATCACCGCTTGGCGACGTCGTCTGTCCGATCAGCCTGCGGCTTGTAACGAAACCTGCAGGATCTCGGGTGACTTCGTATTCGTTGAATAGCTGCTTCCCCGCGTCATTGACGCCCACGAACTCTGGTCCGTAAAACGTGCCGAGCGGCTCGCCAGGGATCAGGGCCTGAGACCTCTGGTCGGATTGTCCTTCGCCGCTCACCGAACCCGTAGTGAGCAATGGCCGCCCGCCAAGATCTACGACTTCATTCCTATCCGCCGAGAAGACGAGGCCGGCAAGCCAGTTCAGATTCGGCCTGCTCATGACCTGCGCGTCCAGGGACATTTCGAGGCCCTTATTGCGTACCTTCCCGACGTTCTCCAGACGGCGTGATACGACCGCCGGCTGCGGCACATCCACTCTGAGCAACAGATCGGAGGTATTTTTGATGTAGTACTCTAGGCTGCCGGAGAAGCGGTTATTCAGAAAGCCGTAGTCGAGAGCGAGATTGTACTGGTCCGTCTCCTCCCACTTGAGGTTCGGGTTAGGATTTGACAACGGCGCAATACCGGTGACCGGCGCATCGCCGAAGACGTATCGGGCACCTCCGTCAGCGCCGAGCGAGATCAATGACGAATACGGTGGCACGGCCTGATTACCCTGACGGCCCCATCCTGCGCGCAACCGCAGGTCCGATAGAAATCCCTCCGGAAAGAACGCCTCTTCACTGATTCGCCACGATCCGGAAAGCGCCGGGAAAAGCGCCCACTTGTTCCCCGCTCCGAATCGCGACGATCCGTCGCGTCTCAGCACTGCGGTGAGGAAGTAACGATCCCTGAGACTGTAATTCGCTCTGGAGAAGAAGGAGATCAGGCGACTCTTCTCCCGGAATGAAAACGGCTGTAGCAACACACCGCTGGCGCCGAGATTGTTAAAGCTGAATGCATCGCTGCTGAAGTTCCTTCCATCGGAGCGGAACTCGCCGTTATTGAAGTCGTTGAACTCGTAACCGCCTACTATGTCAAAATCGTGGATGCCGGCGAATAGCTGCCGGAAAGTCATAAGGGTCTGCAGCGTTACGGCCAGGTTATCCAGGTTGTCCTGGCGCGCGAACCCGCCAAGACCAGCGCCGACGGGGCTGGCTCTGGGGAAGTACGTGCTGCGCGTGCCATCCGAACGGTCTACACCGACGGTCACCTGCCCGGTGAGGCTTGGGAATATGTCCCACTCCCCGGTGACGTTACCCAGCGTCCGGGTCGTTCTGGCCTCGTCCTGGATCTGCTCGGCAAGACCAATAGGATTTCGCACCGACTGCGAGCCCGCCCCAACCTCGAAAAACACCGTCTGTCCCGTTGCAGTGTCCGTTACCGTAACTGGCCGGGTGGGGTTGAACGTGACGGCGTTCTGAAAGACTCCCCCTTCGAACCCGCCGGTATTGTTGTAAGCGAGGTAGTCGTTCTTGATATGCGAGGCAGTCAGATTGAGCGAGAGGCGCAGCCTGTCGTTAAAGGTGTTGTGCGAACCGTTGAGGCGACCCTGAATGCGCTCAAAGCCATTGCTCAGTGTTACACCCTCCTGATCCAGATAATTGAGCGAGGCACGATACCGGGTTCCAGTTCCACCACCTGAGAAGGACAGATTGTGGTTGTGCGTCACACCGGTTTGAGCAAGCTCGCGCTCCCAGTCTGTGTTGGCTGTACCTAGTGTCGAGAGGCGCGCGGTGTCCAGGTTACCTGCCGCAACCTGCTCTCGAACGAACGCGCGAAATTCATTTCCATCGAGCAGATCCAGGTAATTCGCCTGAGTAGACATGGCCACGTAGCTCTCGTACTCTAGAGTAGCCGCGCCGTGGGAGCCTTTCTTTGTCTCGATCAGGACAACGCCATTCGCGCCACGGCTGCCATAGATGGCCGTTGCCGACGCGTCCTTCAGAATGGATATCGATGCGATATCCGCGGGATTGAGAAGGTTGAGAGGACTACGTCCCAACGGCGGCGTACCGCTTACTCCAACGCCGGCGCCCTCGGTCTGATTGTTCTGGATTGGGATTCCGTCGATCACATACAGAGGCTCGTTGCTGGCGGTAATGGACGTACCGCCGCGGATGCGAACCTGAGCATTGGCACCGGGCTCCCCGCTGTTCTGGGTAACGTTCACGCCCGCCGCCCGGCCCTGGATCATCGAGTTCACGTTGGGAGTTACCCCCACGTTTGCCGCTTCGGGATCGATGGTCGCGACTGATCCGGTGATCGCAAGGCGACGCTGTGTGCCGTACCCGGTGACCACGATCTCACCCAGGTTTGCGGCGAGGGCGCCCAGCGCGAGATTCACCGTCGCAGTCCCTCCTGCTGTTACCGTGACGTCCTGGACCTTGGCGCTATACCCAATGCGGCTGGCTCGAACACGATGCACTCCAGGGGCTATGCCCGTCAGAGCGAATCCGCCGTCCTCCCGCGTGAGCGTCCCGCGCTGCGTCCCCTCTATTCGGACGGTGACACTTGATAGAGGTTGCTGTGTGGTACTGTCGACAACCGTACCCCTGACGCTGCCGGTCGCATCCTGCGCGCCAAGTTGCGCAGCCAGAAATAGACCGACGAGCGCGGGGCAAAGGTAACGTACTACTGCCATAGGTCAGCCCTCAAAAGGGTGTGGATGGGATACTGCGCTGGAGTGGAGCACTGCAAACTCAGGAAGGAAGCACGGCGGGATGCCTCTCGGCGGCGGAACAGGGCGTGCCCCGAGAATGACGTGTCTGAAAGGTTACTTCGTGAGAACAGCTGAACTGACATACTCAGGATTTGCTGCGGTGGATTATTCTAGCGGTGTAACGAAATGTCAAGGATGGGTAAAGTCCTCGCCGGAACAAGGCCCCGCTCGCCCGGTCACGCTCCTGACAGGAGGAAGAGGCCATGATGGTGCAGGAACTGCTTCGGCAAGCTGGATGGGATCATTAGCGCGCGGCTGTTACAATGATGTTCTGCAAATTCCTGGTTCGGAGCATCTCGTTGAATGCGGCGACATCCTTTTTAAGTACCTCATCCACCTGCAGGCGCGCCGCGCGCGACTCTTCGTGCAGTAATCGCTGTACTTCGCGATGCGGCTCTGTCGGCATCGCATCCGAGCTTTCCACGCTCTGCGCGAGATAGATGAGCTGCTCGGTCACCCGCATGGGCCAGCGGAGCAGGTCCTGACCGCGTCCTGTCACCCGCATCTGGAAGAGTCGTTCTTCAGCCGAGACCAGCTTCCTGTCGAGTGAGTCTGCGGCGGCGCGCACGTCGGCCCTGAGAGAGTCGGAGCCCAGGGCGGCCTTGAGACTCGCGAGCTGCCCGCGAGCGGTCTCGACGGTATTGATCATCTCGACATTATCGTTGATGTCGCTCTGGATTGCGCGCAGAAGCTCCGTTTGTGCCCGAATGTCGGCTTGCCGTCCGGACGTGTGCGGATCCTTGCGCACTACGAGTGGCTGCGTGAACTCCCGCGTCGCGCCTTTTCCAACCGTCAGCTTCACGGTATAGGTGCCGGGAGGCGCCAGGATGGCGTGACGCCCAACGCCGGGAGCGGCGCGTCCCGCCATTCCTACTGGAAGCCACGGCGCGTAAAGCGGACTCGTGCGAAGCCGAGCTTCCTTGGTCTGGTCGTAACGTAAATTCCACCATACCCGGTTCACCCCTGGCGCTGCCGGCGCCTTTAGGGTACGGACCACCACGCCTGCGGAATCCAGGATGGCGAGGGTAACACTGTCTGCACGCGTACTGTCCCGGGTGGCGGTATCCTTCCCCGCGACAGGCTTCCCGATTGCGGCCCTTGTCGCACTCTCTTCCCCCACGGACCTGAGCCAGAAGTTGATGGACGCCCCATACGGCGGATTCTGGCCGGAGGTGGGGTCCGAGAGTGGCGCGAACTGCGCTTCAGCCTCCCTGAAACGGTACACCGGACGCGGCGCGAAAAGGTGTGTCTCTCTCCCGGTAGTGCCGCCAGCCAGCTCACGGAGCGGGGTGACATCATCGAGGATCCAGAAGCCGCGGCCATACGTCGCCACCACGAGATCGTTGAAGTGTTCCTGTATCGTCAGCCAGTAGACCGGCGCGCGAGGGAGATTGTTTTGCAGCGGCTGCCAGTTCCCTCCATCATTGAAGGACACATACAGCCCACCCTCCGTCCCGAGATACAGCAGGCCGCGTTTTACCGGATCCTCGCGCACGACATGCGCGTAGGACAGCGGAGTCTTCGCGAGTCCTCCTGTGATCAGCCGCCAGCTCCTGCCGTAGTCCGCTGTCTTGTAGACCCATGGGTCGCGATCGTTCACCTGGTGCCCATCCACCGTCAGGTACGCCGTGCCGGCATCGTAACGCGAAGGCTCGATGTTGCTGATCGTCCCCCAGCTGAGCAGCCGGGGAATGTTCGCCGTGACGTTCGTCCAGGTGCTGCCGTTGTCCCGCGACACATGTACCAGCCCGTCATTTGTCCCAGCCCATATAAGCCCCTTCTCGCGCGGAGACTCCGCGATCGCGAACACCACTCCGGAGTACTCCACTCCGATGTTGTCCGGCGTAAGGCCGCCGGAAATCCGCTGACGGCTCTTGTCGTTGCGCGTGAGATCCGGGCTGATCTCCTTCCATGTGCGCCCGCTGTCCGTCGTCACGTGAACGTGCTGGCTGCCGACGTACACCCTGTTGTTGTCGTGCGGTGATATGGTGAGAGGAAATGTCCAGACGAACCGGTATCGCAGGCTGTCGGCGGGCCAGCCGATCGTGGCGCGGGGCCACACCTCCACGCTCTCGGACATTCCGGTGCGCATGTCGTAGCGGCTCACGATGCCGCCGACGCTGCCGTAGCCGGACGCGCTGGACCAGACGATGTTCGAGTCGACTGGGTCCGGTGTCGCCCAGCCGCTCTCACCACCTCCTACCGTGCTCCAGTTCCCGCGTGCGATTCCGGGCTCGAAGCCCTCAAATCCGCTGATCCGGGAATTGCTGGGCCCCATCGCCGACGGACCGTCCTGGCGATTGCCGTACACGTTGTACGGCACTCGGTTGTCCACCGTGACGTGATACATCTGCGCGATGGGAAGCTGGATGCGATTCCAGGAACGTCCGCGGTTTCTGGTTATCGACAGCCCAATGTCATGGCTGACGATCATTCGACTGGCGTCGCCGGGATCGATCCAGATGTCGTGATGGTCGCCGCCCGGAGTTTCGCTGAAAGGCGGATCGAGGATCGTCGTACCACCGTCGAGCGTCTTCGACCACGATGCGGTAAGAAAGTACGCTTCATTGGCGTTGTCCGGCATCACCGCCATGCGATTGTAATAGTGTGTGCGTCCTGCCACCTGGCGATCGTGGCTCACGACCTGCCACTTGGCGCCGCCGTCGTCGGAGCGAAACAGCCGTCCGCGATCCGTCTCGCGCCCGTTTATTGGGACGCCCTCACCGGTCTCGATGAGCCCGAAGATGCGGCTTGGGTTGGCCTTGCTTATCGCGAGGCCAACCTTTCCAACGTGTCCTGCCGGAAGGCCGTTCCCCGTCACTCGCTTCCAGGTGGTTCCGGCGTCCCGTGACATCCAGATTCCGCTGCCGGCTCCTCCGCTCGTCCGCCCCCACGTTCGTATTTCGACTTGCCACATGCCCGCGAAAAGGACGCGGGAATTCTCAGGGTCCATTACGAGATCGGAGGCGCCGGTGGAGTCATTGACGAAGAGCACCTTGTCCCAGCTTTTGCCGCCGTCGGTTGTGCGGAAGATTCCGCGCTCCGGTTGTGGACCGTACGCGTGACCCAGCGCGGCGACGTACACGCGGTCGGGGTCGCGCGGGTCTATGACGATGCGCGAGATGCGTCCGGTATTCTCGAGTCCGGCGCGCGCCCACGTTTTTCCTGCGTCCGTCGACTTGAAGACTCCCCAACCGAGGGAGATGTTGCTTCGGATAAATGGCTCTCCAGTGCCCGCCCATACGACGTTGGCATCCGACGGAGCGACAGCAAGCGAACCGATGGATGAAACAGGCTGCCCATCAAAAATGGGTTGCCACTGAACACCGCCATCCGTTGTCTTGAAAATTCCTCCCGACGCTGCACCGGCGTAGTACGTCTCGGGGTCTCCGGCGACGCCGGCGACCGACGAGACACGATTTCCTTCCGGCCCGATATGCCGGTAACGGAGCGATGAATACACGACGGTATCGATACGCTGCAGCTGCGGAGGCGACCGGAGTTCTTCACGCGGACGACGTTGTGCCCCGGCGGTTGTGGCGACCGCGAGTGTTGCGAGGACAATCGAAGTTACTGCGCCAAGGGAGCCAATTGTAACGCGCTTCATGAGGACGGTCCTCTGATGGAACGGGGGGGAATCTCTGCTCCGGTCGCCATGCTACTCGGGATGAGAAAATCGTGCGGGAATCTTTCGTAACTACAAGAGGCTTCGCAAGACCTGCGATCTGATCACTCAAGGTCTCTTCGCCGGAATGATTGCTGGTTGGCTGCAACAATGCCTTTCGCCAACGTGTGGCCGGCAGCATCATATTTTCGGCCGAACTGCCATACTTCCATTTCGAAACGCGGCATGCTCCACTGTACTTCGGGCGTTCGCTGCGCTGATTACCTCTGACAAAACTCGTCGAGTCATCCAATGACATCTGCACAGATATTTTCATGCATGGCATCGCTTTTCAGGGGGAGAATTGCATTCGCCACCCTTTTCCTTCTGCCAGCGATCACTGAGCGAGCAGCTTTTGGTCAAGCCGCACAAACTCTTCCCGTCCTGGCGTTTCCCGAACAAGGCCTTGACGATACGGCCGCGTACCAGGGATACCAGACGCGGTTTTTTCGCGACTCCAAAGCGAACGTCGTTCAGGTGTATCTCGATCCGCGTGGTGGCCGGGTTGTGAATCTCTGGGCCGACGCCTTCAACGAGAGTGCCGGATTCACTGTTCGCGACGGGGCGGGCAAGGCGGCTCGACTCACCTGGGGATCCGACGGCGCTGTGGCGACGGATTCCGGTGCCAGGCGCAGCATCGAATACCACCTCATTGCACATGCCCCTCGCGTTGACATCGGCTGGATTCTGCTCGGGTCGATGCGCGTCGAGCGCGACCTGCAATACTCGCGGCGCCACCTGGAACCATTTCGAACGCCGACTTTTCGAATGCCGGAATTGGCGGCACTGATCACCAACCTCCAGCGGCTCGGGCCGGCAGAGCGAGGACGGCATCTGGCGCTGCTGAATGCACGTGGCATTGCCGAACTACGCTCCCGCCTCCAGCCAACCATCTCGAGCACCGCCGGGCTGAGCCCGGGATTTCGTGCGGCTCAATCTGCGTTCGATGGCCGCAACCATCTCGCCCTCGAGCTCGGCGTGGATCCGCGCGAGGC
>JACMME010000260.1 GCA_014379205.1 Gemmatimonadaceae bacterium | reverse complement strand
GGTGGCACATCGTAGAACGGCATGATGAGGCGCGAAGGCGAGTGGAACCGCACCACCGTTCGAACGTCCAGCAGGTGATTCACGAGCGCCCCTTCGGCGCCGCATTCCGGCATCTCGAGAACGTCGAACTGGTGTTTCCGCAGCAGTGGGCGAAGTGCGCGGTACATCGACAGCGCATTCTCCAGCCGGTTCTTGGTCCACCAGAGCCGATACTTCCCGAGCGCCCCGAAGGCGTTCATCAACACGCCGGAGCTGCGAAAGCGATGCACCGTCACCCCATCGTGCCCGGTCAAGGTGAGCGGGGTGGCGCTCGTCGCTCCCGCCAGCACGTGCACGTCGTGGCCGAGCTTGGCCAGCGCGCGCGCCTGGTACCATGTATAGGTGCCGATTCCCCCGAATCCGGTCTCGGGAGGATACTCGAAGGAGAGCAAACCGATCTTCATCGCCCTGCCTTCGAAGAATGACTCTTGATCCATCCCAGCGCTTTTCGGGGTTGGCGAACCGCGTCGAGCGCGAGTCCCAGCTGAACCCGGAGCGGCTGGCGGAAGACATCGCTCACGTGCGGCTCGGTCCCAGCCTGAGGAAGCGCCTCCAGCAACCGCACAGTATCCATGTCTCTGGCGAAGGCCGTCGGAAAGCGCTCCCGGAGCAAACTCACGAACATGTCGTGCTGGCTGCTGTCCCGCTCAGTATCACTTTCGGCGCGGTGGGCGAGCACTTCCGGATAAGCCAGCGCTTGCCATCCCGACACGAGGATTGCGTTCCAGAGATCCCAGAGCGCGTAACTCAGAGGAAGCTGCTCCCGAAGTCCACCAGACTCCAGAAACGCCTCGGCGCGAACTACCGCCGCGTGTCCGATCCCAACAGCTATCCATTGATACGGGAATGCCGGCGACGGTTCGGCAAAGCCGCCGGCTCCACGGTCAGACCACCCACACAGGATTCCCAGAGCGTTGTTTCGCGTGAGCGCTCCGTCGCACGTCTCAATGAAGTGCGGCTCGAGCGCGACTGAGGCTGGCACAAGCGCAACGCCTACGACCGCGTGATCTTCGATCACCGACCGCATCGTTCGTGAAAGCACTTCCACCGACGCGCCGTCTTGCGCTTCGATCGCCCCCACCGCGATCGGGCGGGTTGAAAGCCGGAGGATCGAGTCAACCGCACGGGTGGACGGTGATTCTGCTTCTCCCTGCACCACGATGGCGAGGCCACGCCGGACGATGCGGGAAGCACGTTTGGTAACGCGGGGTTTTGAAGCGACGCGCTGGGTACCTCGAACGGCGGCCTCGCCACGCATTGCCAGATGCCGCCTGATGGTAATCTCGTTTCCACACAACCCACGAATCGATTTCTCGGCGGCGCGTCCCATCGCGGCGCAATCATCCGCTGGCGTCGCAAGGGCTCGGCGTAGCGCCGCCGCGAGATCGGGCGGGGACTGTGACGCGGCGATCCAGCCCGTCACCCCATCCTCCAGCATTTCCGTCATCCCGCCGGTAGGTGATGCGAGCACGGGCAGCCCCGACGACATTGCCTCTATGCAGGTGTTGGGAAAGTTCTCCCACCTGGACGGAACCACTGCCATCCGCGCGGAGGCGAGCAGCTCCGACAGCCGGGACCGGGGCTGTACCCCATGGAACCGGAATCTCTTTCGAAGGGATTGCGGTACTCGTGCCTCCATGTACCGCCGTACCGTCAGTGTGCCGGGGTAACTGACGTCGTCTCCAACAAAATCGAAGTTGACAGTGTCGTCGAACAGAGCGACCTCTACCGCTGCGTCCACGAACTCGATCACGCCCTTTCGTGGTTCCAGGCGGCCGACGTACAGGACCGTTCCGTTCCGCCAAATTTCGGAGTTCCTGGCGATGAGCGCCGAGTCACCCAGCGGATAGGGGATGATGGAAATGGCTTCGAGGGGGATTTCGTATCGCTCTGCTACCTGACCTGCGAGATACTGGCTTGGACACAGCCAGGCGTCCGCGGCGCGGATACTAAACTCCTCGAGACGGCTGGCTGGCAGATATTCGGCTCGCGCAGTCCACCCATTGTGCTGGTAAATGAACTCGGTCGGCGAGTGGAGGTGCACAACGCAGGGAGGCTTCCGTTCCGGTCCGAGGCCATGCGCGCGTCTGAGCTGAAAATAGTACAACGGTGCCTCCCACTCCTGACCCTCCACTACGTCGATCCCTTCCCGCTCAACCAGGGTCTCGGCGAGCAGGGCCGCCTGCCATGCGAATCGTTGTGCGGGCAGAGTCCCGGCGCGGAGAAGACCGATCTCCGGCTCTTGCGCTCCAGGTTCGTCCAGCGTCACCCGATGCACCACAAGCCGGCCGCCGCAGAGCTCCTCGCGCGGCATTGGCGCGCCGGCCCAGCGTTCCCCGATGACGTGCACCGTTTCTCCCGCGTCAGCCAGCAACCGCGCGATGTGCGCCGCGTAGGTACCGATGCCACCCGGCGCGTAGGACGCAGGAGGAAACTCCCTTGAAATGATGAGGTGGTGCAGGAGACGCTCGGGTTGCCGGTCAGCGGAGGGAATGCTCGGGGGACGACTGCTCCACTCTGACTCGGGGATGGCATTGCGCGTAACCCTGGAACGGGGCGCCTCGAACGTCGAGATATGTTGTAGGGCCTGCGCAGGACTCTCGTCCCAGCACCCGGTTCCAGGCGTAGGTTTCCAGAAGGTAGACTCCGGGATGCAGATTCATTTGCAGCTCGAAAGTCACCTGGAAATCCCCCTCCGCCGGCAGCGGGATACCGAGCGGAAAGGTGCCGGTCTCAAACGCTACCCATCCCGTCTGGGCGAGACGGATACGCACGTACACGGCCTCAGCCTCCGTATTGCCGCCTTCTGCGACGCTGCACGCGAGAGCGATGTGCATCACTTCGCCTGACACCACGCCTTCCGCGCCGAGCTGCACTCCGTCGATCCGTATTGAGCCGTTTCCGGGGGAGAGTCGCTTGGCGCCCGATTCACCGTGCAGGTAGGCGGTGATGCATTCCTGCGGGGTGCCCTGCTTGACCACGCTACCACGATCCAGCAAGAGCGCCTGACTGCAGAGTGTGGATAGCGCTTCGAGCTGATGCGTGACTATGACCACAGGAATCTCACGCCGAACGAGCTCTGTAACCTTCTCGAAAGCTTTGGCCTGGAAGGCTGCATCGCCTACCGAGAGCACCTCGTCCACCAACAGCACCTCGGGCTCCAGATGCGCGGCAATCGCGAAGCCAAGGCGCGCCTCCATGCCCGTGGAGTAACGCTTGACGCGAGTGTCAATAAACGGCGCGAGCTCCGCGAACTCCACGATCTCGTCGAATTTGCGGGCGATCTCGCGACGCGGCATCCCCATTATCACACCCTGCAGGAAGATGTTCTCGCGCCCTGTGAGATCCGGATGAAATCCCGCGGCCACCTCGATCAACGCACCGACCCGTCCCCGCAGGCGGCAAACTCCGGCGTTGGGCTGCATGATTCGGGTGAGCAGCTTGAGCACCGTTGATTTTCCGGCGCCGTTCGGTCCTATCACGCCGAGCGCTTCGCCCGGCTTGACTACGAAGCTCACGTCGCGAAGGGCCCAGAATTCTCCCTCGCGGATTTCCGTGAGGCCGCGCTTCCGGCGAAACGGACGCGTCACGAGGGCCGGAATGGCATCCCGAAGACGGGTGTGAATTTCGCCATACCGGAACCTCTTCCAGACGCGAGCAAACTCCACGTGCCCCGTGCTCACGTATCCCTCATACG
>JACMME010000259.1 GCA_014379205.1 Gemmatimonadaceae bacterium | reverse complement strand
GGCGGCCATCCAGACAATTCCTTCGCTGCCTTCCATTCCGTCCATCTCGACGAGCAACTGATTCAGCGTTACCTCCTCTTCTCCGGAGCGATTCGGCCTGCCGCGGCGGCCACCCAGTGAGTCGAACTCGTCTATGAAGACGATGCAGGGCGCCTGTTCGCGCGCCTGCTTCGCCAGCTGGCGGACCCGTCGGGCGCCGACGCCCACGTACATCTCATTGAAGTCCGATCCAGCTGCCACAATCATGGGACAGCCGGCCTCGCCAGCCACGGCGCGGGCGAGAAGAGTTTTCCCTGTGCCTGGAGGTCCGACAAGCAGCACACCCTTCGGGCATTTGGCACCCATCGCATCGAACCGCGAAGGGTCCTTGAGGTACGCGATAACGTCGCGAAGATCCGCTTGCGCTTCGCGTGCGCCGCCCACAGCGGCCAGGGTGAGGTGCCGATCCGGCGGCGTCGGGGCGAATTTGCCTCCGCCGGGACGACCTCGGCCCTGACCGAGAAAGAAGAAGGCTACAACGCCGAAGACGGCGAGAAGACTCACAAGCTGGATGACTACCTCCGGGCTGCTGAAACGGCTGCCAGGACCCACCCGGACGCGAGCGCCAAACGCGCTCCAGCGCTCGAGATCATCCAGGCGCACCGTACGGAGCGGGACCGATGCCACGATCTGCGTTACTACGTGACCCTCGATCGAGCGTGGCGAGCGTAAAGTGGCTACGAGGCGCGCACCGCCATCCTCAACGGTCAACTCGCTGACCTCATGGGCCGACAATGCGCGCGCGATCTCTGAATATGCGACTACGGGGGCTGGAACAGGCGATGGCCGAAGTACTATCCACGCGCCGACAAGAACAGCGATGCTCGCCGCAATCGCCGCTAACGGCCAATACGGAAAGGGACCGGGACGGCGAACGAGCGCGAAAACGGCACGAAGCCGCCAGTTGCGCCGCTCTCGGCGAAGAGGGCGACCACGGGGGCTCACACCTGTGTTTGGTGAAGACACAAAAACCATTTGCGTGAAAGGACGAACTGGCAACGATTCGGGCGTTGTGGCGAATCGGCGAGGTGGGGCAGTCAGCCGAGTCGAAACAGGCGGAGGTGCTCTCCGGTGATAGACGGCGCGAACGGCACGGCGTAACAGAACTTGCCACATCTCGCCGAACTACCGGCTTCCACAGGTTCCCTACTCAGTACCCATACCCCGCGGCCAGTTCCCCGTTTCAGTGCGCTGCCTCACCTGCGCGCCTTGCGTCGGCCCTGCACAAGGTAGCGCTAAGCTATTAACGCGGCCGAGACTGCGGAGTCAAACAGAAAAAGGGAATGCTCCGTTCTAGGTCGCTGGTTCCCGACTGGAATATCCGTAGCGCCTAAGCAGGGGCCAGGTGATCGCCGAAACCAGCATACGCTTGGCCCTTGGCATCTTGCGCTTCCACTCGTCGTCCAGCCTTAGCCGCAGCGCCCCTCGACTTGCGCGCACCTCGTTCCCCGCGATGGAGTGCGTCGGTCCGGTCATTATGGATCCATCGTCCGCGATCGGGAGTGCGCCACCGGATTCGCCCACGAGATCCTGAATGCGACTCAGTGCCGTCCGGGGATCACGCACAAAGTCTTCGTACGGCATGAACATATATCGCGCTTTGTTGCCGCGTCCCCAGAACCGCTCCACTGCTGGGTTGACCGCCAACCAGTAGGCTGTGGTTTTAAGGATGCCCTGGACGGGAATGTCAATAAACCCCGGCTTGTATTCCTTGGTGCGCGTGAATGAGTAAGCTACGGCGCGCGGGTCGCGTATGAGATGCAGAATGTACAGCTCCACAGATGGCAGCCGGGCGAGCATCGAACCGTACATTGGCCATTTGGATGCATCCACAATCACGCGACTCCCCGTTGCTTTCGGAATGGCCGCGTAGAGCTTGTCGAGCTCCGCAAGAAACTGTTCGAATTCCTTTCCTTCCCATGGGAAGGCGGTGCGTCGCATGGTGGGAAGAATCAGGCGCTTGTGCATCGAGAATTTTCGGCATGCAGCCGATAGCTTCTCCCAGTCCAGTCCGTTCATTCCGCCGAATGCTTCCTTGAATACTGCACCCCATGCCGGACATTTTCCGAACGGCTCACCGCACGCGCAGATACCTTCATTACCCAACTGCCGGTCGCGTTCGCTTATGTGGCCGTCAAAGATACGCCGTATTTCGCCGACGTTGAAAAAACCTTCGAGCTGCCCCAGGATCACACCGAGCAACGTGCTGCCGCTTCGGCCGTTGCCGCTGATAAGAAGGACCTTCACTTTGCCCTGCTGATCCATCAACTAGCCTCCAATTGCTGTTTTGATAGGTTAACCTGGAAAGGAAGCAATTGACGGGCCCCGCCACGAATACAGAAAAGGCGCATCAATGGAGGTAGACCGCGCGTAGCGCAGTCTCCGCTCAGCCGAGGCAGGGGAGCAGCCGCGATGACTGCCTCTCCGCAAAGCGACGCTACACCGCACGTTGCGGCATTGCAACACGCTTGTGTTCTCTACACGCATGTCGAACCGCACGGAGTGGATGATCCAGGTCGTGCCGACACTTCTCGAAATGATGCGTCAGCTGGAACGAGGGCATGTAACGTTCGGTTCGTTCATTGCGTGACCTGATGCGTGATTCAAGTGTGCACCGCGGGAGCCGCATACTCATGAGGCAAAGTGCGAGTTTTGGTCACGGGAGGTAGCGGATTCATCGGTCGGTGCGTCGTCGCCGAGGCTCGGCGTCGCGGCCATACCGTTCGCATTCTGACGCGTTCATTGACACATGAACCGACGGATGGCGGCGGTGGCGTGGAGGTGGTTCAGCACGACCTCCGGCAGCGCGATGGACTCACCTCCGCACTCGGCGGGATGGACGCCGTCGTGCACTGCGCTGCATCGCTAACGGGTGGCGCCGAGGAGCAACGAGATGTAACAGTCGAGGGCACCCGAAATTTGCTCTCCGCCATGCGGGAGGCGGAAGTGCGGCACATTGTTGGCCTCAGCACGCTAGCGGTTTACGACTACCAGCGAATAGCAGCCGGAGCGCCGCTGGACGAGACTTCGCCGCTGGAGGAAGATTTTGACAAGCGCGGTCCGTACATCGGCGCGAAGAGGCAGCAGGAAGAACTGATCCGAAGAGACGCTATCAGCAACGGATGGCGCTGGACGCTTGTAAGACCGGGAATTGTTTTTGGTCGTGACCGCACCTGGTTTCACCACCTTGGCATGCAGCTCAGTGCGACAAGGTGGATATGTCTGGCAAAGGACTCCGTGCTTCCCATTACCTACGTTGAGAACTGCGCCGAGGCCATTGTGCTTGCTCTGGATAGCGATGCGGCGGGCGGGGAGACTCTCAACATCGTCGACGATGATCTCCCATCCCGCGGACATTACATCGAGGAGCTCGCCCGGCACACTCAGCCAACTCCGAAAATATTGAGTGTCCCTTGGGATCTTCTCGACGCGGCTTCTCGTTCTGCATCCTGGGTTAACAACCTCCTGGGCGGCCGAGCTCCGTTACCGGACCTCCTGCGCTCTCCCAGTCTTCACGCCAGATGCAAACCGCTGTATTACCCAAACAAGCGTGCCAAGAGCGTACTGGGATGGAAGCCTCGTTTGGATTGGCTCCAAGCCATGCAGCGAACCTTTGCTGACCGTACCGAGAACTGAAGGAAATGCAGGCCAGGCGAGGCGAATCTGGTGAAAGCATCGGCGCGGAATTTGTTCGTCCTACAGGTCCCGCGATTGAAGTCCGTCGGCAATGAAATGCCCGGCTCGCGCGGACAGTGCCATTATAGTCAACCCCGGGTTCTGAAACGGCGCGCTTGTGAATGATGCGGAGTCGGTCACGAACACGTTCTTCGCGTCCCAGCACTGATTGAACTTGTTGAGGACGGAGGTTTTTGGGTCCGCTCCCATTGGTGCCCCGCCCGTTTCGTGCACCGCCGAACCGGGTACCAGTGCACCTTCCTCTGTATAGACAAGCGGTGAAACGACTTTGTAGACCGTTCGGCTGATCACGTTCTCGCGTTCCAGGTGATCGACTTCGAGGCCACAGTCATGAGCCAGCTCCTTCAGCGACGCGCTCATGTCTCGCACCATGGCCTTGTCGTTGTCCGAATGGGCGCAGGTGATTCGCGCCACTGGGATGCCCCAGGCATCGCGCTTGCCGGGGTCGATGTCGACGAAGTTCTCGTACCTGGGCAGCATCTCACCGACCGCCATGAAGAACCAGCCGGGCTCTATTCTGCCAAGCGAGCCGAGCAGAGAGTATCCCCTGATGAAATCCTTTTCTCTGCGTTCACCAACATTCCGAAAGCTGGGAATGTAGACCCCTGATTGCGCGCCGAAATCATATGGATCGCTCTTCGCACCCTCCTCCAGTGGCGACAGGGGTCCTGCCTGAAAGACGAGGAGGTGGTCGGTGATGCCGTGTCCCAGATTACCTGACGCGTTGCCGATGCCTTCCGGATGTTGCGGAGACTTCGAGTTGAGCATGATGCGAATGGACTCGATCGTCGAGGCACAGAGAACCACGACCTTGGCGAGTACCTCGTGTTCTTCCCTGGTGGTCCGGTCCACGAAAATCAGGCCCTTCGCCAGTCCGGTATTCGGATCGACAGTGATGTGGCTTGCGACAGCATTGCTTCGCAGAGTGAGAAGACCCGTCTTTTCCGCCGCGAGAATCGGCAGGGGAACGCGCTGCGGGTTGTGCTTGACGATTCTGCAAGTGGTGGCTGGCCGTCCGGGCCACTTTGCTTTCAGGTCGCGGAGTAGCTTCTCCTCCACCTTCGTGAGCCTGTGCGGCCGGTCATACTTACCGTCCGGAATGCTCGGAATCCCCGCCGGGCTGCCATGCACTCCAAGAAATGTCTCGACCCTTTCATACCAGGGAATGAGGTCTGAATAGGAGATTGGCCAACTTTCGCCGAAACCATCCCTCTCCGCCGCCTTGAATTCGTGGTCCGAGATGCGAAGAGCGTTGCGCCCCCACAGGTGCAACCTTCCACCAACCTGCCGGCTGCGATACCAGTTGAATCGTTTGCCGCGTGCGGCGGTGTAGGGATTCTCCCGGTCGCTCACGAACAGATGCTGTGTGAGCGGGCTGAATGACATGCATCTGGCTTGAACGTGCTGGCCGCTCAGCACCGCTTTTACGCGATTTACAAGATTGATCTTGGACGGGGAATCTCCCGGCGGCGGCGTGAAATCCTTGATGAGGTCGAGTGACCGCCCGGCCTCGAGCAATATCGTGCGCAGCCCGCGCTCTGTGAGCTCCTTGGCCGCCCATCCGCCGGCCGCTCCCGAACCGACAACGATAGCGTCGTACTCATTGCGCTGGGCCACGGTCAGGGTCGGTTGGTGATGTAGCCCCAGACCTCGCCAGTGGTCCAGGCAGTGAGCAGGGTGAGCATGAGAGGCGACGCCTTTACAAAGCGTCTGAAATTCCCTTTTTGCCGTTGAACGAGGCCATGCCGAACCAGAAGTCTCAAAGGGATTAGCGGACCCGAGAGAACGAAAAGGAGGCGTCTCAACGCGCTCACGTGCTTCGCACGTACGTGCCCGAACAGCCGTCCCCAGTGAAATCGTTCGGGCAGTACGGCTCCGAGACTTGAGTACGGAGTTTTGTAGTCAACGATGACATCAGAAGAAAGGAAGAGCGTTTCGCCGCGCTCAAGCAACGTCCAGTGCACTTTCGCCTCATTGAATCGCTCTTTCCAGATCTCTCGGGTTGACTCGATCACAGCACGCTTGTAGCAGATGTTCACGTCGCTGATCCATTGCCGCGGTCCACTCACGAACGGAAGCGCGTATCGGCTGAAGTCACAGGCGTAGAACGCCCAGTTGAGCAGATCTCCAGGGGCGCACTCTATCGCGCCCCCGATTGCACCATATGGCTGCTCGTGGAGACGCACCATGTTACGGACCCAGTCGGAGCGTGGTGGCGCCCTGTCCTCGAGGATCGCCCACAACTTTCCTCGCGCCACCCCCAATCCTGCCGCTCGACGGCGGTCGTATAGCTCGTGCTGACCGGCGGCTGTAGTGATAGGCCGAATCGTCTCGACCTTGCCCATGTCGATGAGGTGCAGCTGAGGATAGTGGCGGATGAGGTCTGCCGTCTCTGGGATGCTGGAGTCGTATGGCACGAGGATCTCCATGCTGGGAGCATCTACCTGGCCGACGAGAGCGTCCAGAAAGCGGCGCAGAACATCTCCCCCGTCGACAATGGTCACCACCACGCTCATCACAAGTCGTGACTCGTCAACGTTAGCTACCGTGTTGTCGGTCATTGGTGCATGCGCCCCAGAACGGGAAGATGAATTACCTGCCCCGTCTCGCTGCTCTTTCTCACTGCGGCGGCCACTTCGACAGCGCGGAGACCGGCGTAGCCATCTGCGAGCGGCACGTCAAATCTCCCTTCGGTCATGGCGAGAAAATCCTGCAACTCTCCCCTGAAGGACTGCAGCGCGGTGGAATGCCAGGATTTGAGCTTTTCTCGAAGCATGATCTCCGGATACAGAAGGCGCTTCTTCTTGCGCGGACCGGTTGGGCGGTCCTGAGTAATGAGAAGGTTTTGCATCGGCGCATAGAACCCACGCACCATTCCAAGGTTACCGTACGCTTCGACATAGAACTGGTAGCCCTTCCATTCAGTCCAGGTCGCGTGGTAGGTGGCGGGAATACCCTTCGCATTGCGAAACACTGCAACCGCGTTGTCCTCTGATCCGGGTACTTTCCACACGGATTCTGACATCACGCCGTACACCTGTGTAATCTCGCCGAGCAGGTACCGAGCGACGTCGGTCATGTGGATGCCGACATCCATCATCGCTCCTCCGCCTGACTCCGGAGCCTTGTATTGCCAGTCCACTCGAAACTTCGGAAGCCCTTCGTGACCACCAAACACGCGAAGGTGGTCGAGGTCACCGATCAGGCCTTCGTCGATAGAGTCCTTAACGAACTTGATCGAGGGGTAATACCGAAGGTTGAATCCCACAGCCAGAATACGGTCGGCCCTGATTGCGGCATCAACGATGAGACGACAGGACTCCACCGTGTTGGACAGCGGCTTCTCGCACAGAACGTGTCTTCCGCGCTCGAGGGCGCCGAGGCAAGCCTCTTCGTGTACGTGTACTGGTGAAGAAATTATCACGGCGTCCATCGCAACATCGAGAAATGCCGCGAGACTGGTGAGGGCGTGTGCCCCGGTGCCTTCAGCGGCCTTGGCCGCGGCATCTACGGATGTATCGAGCACGGCTGCCAGCTCCGTCGACGGATGCTCCCGGACGGAGCGCGCGCGGAGCTGTCCGATTACCCCCGCGCCGATGATACCGATTCGCATGCTTTTTGAGATTCCTGACTGATTTTAACAGAGGGGAGGATGCCCGATTTTCCAGGCACTCCTCATGGCGTTGCTGAAAATGCAGTGGTTAGCGCAAGGTTCTCGCCACGGAAGGCTACATTTTCCCCTCGCTCCGCTGCACCACATCCGATCTTTGGTAAATGGTAATTACTCCAGCGGCAGGAATACTCGCCGAGAAGGTCGTGCCAGCAACACGTGCAGGCTCGACAGCGCCAGAGCTATCGGCGGTGGCAAACGACACTCCATACATCCCGATGGGAAGTCCCTTTATGGACAGTGTCCCACCGGCGCTCGCCTTCACAACGACCACGAACGCGCTATCGGAGTTGATGAATGCGAGGGGACGAAAACGATCGTCGTCGCTTGCCGCGCCAATGCGCACCGCGTTTCGCCGCACGAACCGAAAGTACTGCCGCAGGAATTTCGTTTGCTCAGCGATACGAACTACTGGGCGAAGGGTGTCGCTCGTCTCGAGCGTGATATAGCTCCCGCCGCTACGCGTGGGCTCGGTGGGCGAACCAGGGAATGCCAGGGTGTACTGTTGCCACGCCGAATTCATTCCGATTTCCAGATCATCATGCAGGTCTTCATGGCCACTACCGATGTGCTCGAGCATCGCCGTCCGAAGCCCGTGTTTCCCTGCTTCCGTCGCGATCGCGCGGAGATTCTTCTCCGACACTCCGCTATATCTGTGGTATGAGAGCTCGGTGACGAGCTCGAGGGCGCCTGGTACTCGCGCGAGATCCTCGAGATACTTCACCGCGTTGCTCATTTTCGTTGTGGACGGCGCGATGATATCGAGATTGAAACCAGCCGCGCGCAAACGTCGCGTGGCGGCAACAATCGCTCGCCCGAGGACGGCACCATCCTGCCAGTGAATGTTGTTCTCGGGCTCCAGGGCAACCTCTAGTGCATCGGGAACCAAGCCGTACTTCGTCCGCAGATGTGTGACGGCTGCCAGCACGAACTCCGCGTATTCCTCCGGATCGTTGTGACCATACGCGTGACCCGCGCACAGCCCTCTCTTCATGAACGAAACGTAGTTCAGATTCAGATACAGTTTCTCGCCGTTTGCCTCCATGCGCCGCTTTACGGGGAGTACTACCTGTTCCACTTTGGAATCCAGGTCTGTCCAGTGAAATCCCGCTTCAGTTATATGTTGCGGATCCGCGTCATCGTTGACGGTGGGATAGCGTGCGCAACGCCATGTCTTGTAATCGATACGGCCCGTTCGCATGGCGCTCCAATAGTCGATGGAGTTTTCCGCGCCGCTTCGCACTTCCAACCTCAGGCGATTGATACCGATCTCATTTACGGCGAGCGCCAGCACGGTATCCAGATAGCGCGAAGATCCCGGCTCTTCCTGCCCCGCCTGCGCCGTCGCCTCCCAACCGACCATGGTTTGAAACCGGATAGCAGGTTCGAGGGTGATCACCGGCTGGGCAGAGCTTCCGTCTCGGGCGATGCATCCGGTTCCGAAAAGCGCGGCGACAAGAGTAACTCCAATGATGTTCGAGGGGGGCATAGGTTGGTGATACGCACGAATCGTCCCGCGAAATTGCTTCGATTTCGGGCGAATCTGTTCTGCGCATCCCACATGCTACATACATTCTCTGTTGGCAACGCGCCACACCACCCGCGTTCAAGGGTGGTCAATGATCTGACATTCCAAAGCGGAATACTTGTTCCCATGTGGCCGCACAGCAATAAGTTAACCGATGCAATCGACTGGGCTGCCAACAGGCACCCGCCTTGCGCTCGATGAAGCGCTATGAGAGCTCAAACTACTAATCCAATGCCTGGGCTCCTGTTTACTGGGCAGCACACAAGGGCTCGCTTATTTCTGGCGGTGGCGCTGATGGCGGTAGCCATCTTCCTCCCCCCCCACGCGCTGGCGGCTTCCCTCACTGGTGGACGGACGGACCTCCTTGCGGATGCTGTAAAAGGCGCGTGGATCTTCAAGGTCCTTTTGGCGTTACATGCAGCGATACTGTTTTTCGCTGGACGCTTGCAAGCGGCATCCCGAGCGAGCGATCCACTGCTGAATGCCGCATCCAGCATCGACGGCGTGACTACATCGGCGAGGGAGTGGGCAATTCTCGCCGCTATCCTCACCTTGGGCGCCGTGCTTCGGCTCTACGCACTTGGCGAAGGACTTTGGCACGATGAGATTCTGGCGCTGGTGAGGTACGGGCGACTCTCGGCCGGGGAAATACTGACAACGTACGATAGCCAGAACCAGCATATGCTGTATTCTCTTCTGGCCCGGTTGAGCATCTGGATCTTCGGCGAAAGCGCATGGGCGTTGCGGCTTCCGGCAGCCGCGTTTGGCATCGCGAGTCTCTGGGCCGTGTACTGGTTTGGCTCGCAGGTCACCTCCCGCCGCGAGGCGTTGCTCGCTTCGGCTCTGCTTTCCGTTTCATATCATCACGTCTGGTTCTCCCAGAATGCTCGCGGCTACTCCGCCATGCTGCTCTGGACCCTCGTCTCGAGCGGGCTTTTCTTACGCCTGCTTCGCCGCCGGGAACCCCATGGGTTTACAACCGTACTTCCCTACGCGCTGGTTTCTGCGCTTGCCGTCTACACGCAGGTCGCGGCGGTATTCGTGGTGGCTGCGCACTTTGTCATCTGGGTATGGCTGATAATCCGCGCGCGAAGTCGCCCGTTGGGCATGGCCGCATGGATGCCGCTCGCCGCGTTCGTGCTGGCCACTACTCTGTCGCTGCAGCTTTACGCTCTGGCGATCCCGCAGTTCCTGGCGACAATCACCGCGCCCTCCAAGATGGCTGGTGTTACAACCGAGTGGAAAAACCCTATCTGGTTCATTGCGGAGACGGTGCGGGGGCTGAGCGGAGGTCTTCCTGGTGGAATGTTATTCGTTCTTTGCGCTGCCATCATCGCAGGCACCGGAATCGTGAGTTTTTGGCGACGAAGTGCGGCTGTACCTGCTATGCTGCTGCTCCCAGGCGCGATCACCGCGATTGGAATGCTGGCCACTGCTCACAATCTCTGGCCTCGTCTTTTCTTTTTCTCAGCAGGCTTCGCCGTACTCATTGCGATCAGGGGTCTGTTCGCGCTCGCCAGCCTTGCTTTGCCTCGACGAGCCTCGCTTGTGGCGACCGCCGCAATGATCGCGCTCATTGCGGGAAGCGCGGCCACCACGCCACGTGCCTGGCGCCCAAAGCAGGACCATCTTGGAGCCTGGCGATACGTCGAGCGAGCACGCGGCGATGGCGACGCGGTTGTCACGGTCGACATGAGCCATTTTGCCTACCAGCGCTACATCGCGACAGGCTGGACGCCGGTGGAAAGTCTTGCCGAGCTGGAGGCGCTGGAAAGAACCCACCGAAAAACCTGGGTAGTCTACACTTTTCCAGCGCGCCTTTCAGCGATGCAACCTGAAATCTGGGAGCGTCTGGAAAAAACGTACTCTCCGGCTGCGAGGTTCCGAAGCACCGTAGGCGGCGGCGCCATCGTCGTCAAGGTGCTCGACGGTGGAGCTCGCCCCTCAAGGGTCGGCAAACCAATCACCTGACACCCATTAGCCGCTCTTTTTCTCAGCTCACCTTGCGCGTCTTGCCCTTGAGAAAATCCATCAGAATGAACTGACCCAATGTCATGGTGTTGGTGAAGTACGCTTTTCCGCGCGCGATGGAGGACACCCGCTTGACGAACTCCACCAGCGCACGATCCCGCGCCAGCATGAAAGTGTTGATCACTATGCCGCTGCGCCGGCAATCGGCGACTTCACGCAGAGTTTGCGCGATTACTGTGACATCAAGCCCCATGGAGTTCTTGTAGATCTGACCATTCGGCATGGTCAGGGCGCTCGGCTTGCCGTCGGTGATCATCACTATCTGGCGCATGTCCTTCTTCTGGGCCATGAGTATGCGGCGAGCCAGCTTCAGTCCTTCGGCCGTGTTCGTGTGGTACGGGCCAACCTGCGCGTGCGCGAGGGCGGCGAGTGGAATTTCTTCGGCGGAGTCATGAAAAAGCACCAGACGGATGCTGTCGCCGGGAAACTGGGTGCGAATCAGATGAGTCAATGCGAGTGCGACTTTTTTTGCGGGTGTGAAGCGATCCTCCCCGTACAGGATCATGGAATGCGAACAGTCAAGCATTAGCACCGTGGCACACGATGACCGATATTCCGCCTGACGCACCATGAGATCTCCGTAGTCGAGATCTATCGGAACCTGGATGTCGCCGGTGCGCGTTAGTGCGGCAAGAAGTGTCGCGTTGACATCCAAATTCATGGTATCGCCGAACTCGTAAGGCTTGCTCCAGCCGTCCGCTTCGATGCCGGTGGCGAGATACGGCGTGTCATGGCTTCCGAAGCTGGATTTGCCCAGCGAGCCGAGCAGGTGCCGGAGAGTCTTGAAGCCAAGAAAGTCGATGCCCTTCTCGGTGAGCTTGAACTGCACGTCGCGCGTCGCGGCGCGTGCAAGTCCTCCTGGACCGGTAACACTCTGGAAATTGTCGGGCACCTGCGGCGGGGCTTCGAGATTCAGAAAGCCTTCCGCAACGAGCCTCTGGATCAGGTCATCCAGAAGCTTCGCCAGCTTGGCCTCGGCCTGCTCGTCACCCTCACCACGAAGAGCCTCCAGCATCTCGGGTGAGAACTGCCCGCTTTCTATGAGCGCATCGAGTATGGCCTGCCGCAGTGAATCCATGGAGCGATCCGCGTCGTCTCCGAATTCGCCCCAGTAGGGATGGTTCATCCGCCCGTCGGCAAATCCGGACTGGAGCAGGAAGTCAGCGAGCCCGTCGAGTAACGACTGCAGATCCACTGCGTCGGCAAGCTCCGGGCTGAATTTCGAGTAAGTGTGTGAGCGCATGAGTGTGGCCGAAAGTCTGGCTGCGATCGCAGCTCATTTCCCTCTCTGAAAACTATACCGTTGCGCGTAACTTGGTCCACCATGGCTACCGCTCGTTCCATGAATCCGTTCCAGGTGTTGCTTCGGCACAGGAACTTTCGAATCTTCTGGCTTGGCCAGACGACTTCACTTGTCGGCTCCTGGATGCAGTCGACCGCCCAGGCGTGGCTGGCGCTGGAGCTGACCGGCGATCCCTTCTGGGTAACGCTGGTGTACGCATCGAGCTCGCTCCCGGTCGCGGTGATCTCGCTCTTTGCTGGCGTGGTGGTGGACCGGTACGACAAGCTGAAGCTGGTGACGAGCGCCCAGTCGTTGCTGCTTGTTCAAGCGCTACTTCTCTGGTGGTTTGCATCATCCGGGAACGTTACGATCGGATGGCTGATCGCCCTCGCGCTGATTGGGGGAGCAATCAACGCTGTCGAAATTCCGGCGCGCCAAACGCTGATAATCGAGCTGGTCGGCCGCGATGATCTCCTGGACGCGATCGCTCTCAACTCGGGCGGCTTCAACCTCGCTCGCATCATTGGACCGACGGCGGCTGGCATTCTCATAGCCACAGCTGGAGTCGAGGCGTGCTTTGCGGTGAACGCGGCAAGCTACCTTGCCGTCCTCGTCGGCGTGGCGATGGTCCGACTCCCCCAGCGACTCGCCACTGGTGGTGAGCACTCGCCGATGGTCCAACTTCGTGAGGGGCTCCGCTTTATTCGCGGACATCGAGAAGTATGGATAATAATCCGCATGATTGCCGTTTACGGCATATTCGGCGCTCCATATCTCGCCCTTCTGCCAGTGATAGCGCGAGACACCCTCAAGGGAGATGCCGCGGCGTACGGCTGGCTGCTATGCTCAGTGGGAATAGGAGCCCTGGCGGCTGCTCTTGCACTGGCGGCGATGTCGAGGCAGGTGCGCCGGGGGAGGATGTTTACCTACGCCGCTCACGTTTTCTCCGTAGGCCTCATTCTCTTTTCATTCTCGCGAGTGTTTGGCCTCTCGGTAGCCCTGCTGGTCGTAGTGGGCTTTTCGATGATTGTCACAAACGCAGTCGCGAACGGCCTTCTTCAAACGCTCGCTCCCGACGCGCTTCGAGGTCGGGTGATGGCGGCCTACGCGTGGGTGTTCGTGGGTGTCGGCCCGGTTATCGGGCCATTTCTTTCCGGTGCTCTCGCGCGAGAGATTGGCGCTCCAGCGACTATCGGCGTTGGCGCAACGATCACGCTGGCGTATGGCGTATGGGCACTGGCGCGGTATCCGGAGATAAGGGCGTTATGAAACGGATTGCGGATTGCGGACGAACCGCCTCGCCGCAGGCGATCGCATGTCAAGTGCTCCCAAATCCGCAATCCGCAATCCGCAATCGCACTTCACTCGCCTACTATTCCGACTTTAACGGCCGCATTCGCAAGTGTTCCACAATCGCGAACCCGAGCGCGTCCCACGTCGCATTGGAGAGCGCATTGTCCGATCCGCTGTGCAGGCGCATCTCCGTCAGCCCTCGATCGCGGCACCAGTTTTCCGCTCGCCTGAGGAGCATTTTGAGGACGCCTGACCGGCGCGCTTCCGGTATGACGTAAACGGACGACACATATCCGTATTCCGCCGGCAGCAGAAGCGGGTAGCCTCTGCTGTGCACGCATCGGAGAATGCCGAGTGTTTGGTGGCCGCGTTGAGCGAGAAATGTCACTTCATCACGCGAGCCGAGCTGAGACAGATACAGTCGCCGGGCGCTCGAGTTCACGTTCGGGCGCACACGTCCGTATATCACGTCAGCCGCATGATCCCGGAGAAGAGCGAGGCGGAGCTCGGTGACTATTGCGAGGTCCGCCTCGGTGGCGCGGCGCACAGCGATGCCGCGTTTCCTTTCTGGCGGCTTCACGCCATTAAACCGCCGCCGAACAGGTCCTGGTTCGGGCGCCGCCGTTCAGGAGGCGCTGCTCTGCCATACCGGCCCGTCGCCGAACGGGAGATCTTCTTCCGAGCCACCAGGGCCTCGAGCACCAGCTCGCAAGCGGCCGCGCGCATCGCCACATCGCTGTCGGGAGCGAGGCCAGTGTTCGATACGATGTCCAGCAACGTCGGCACGCCTTCGAACCCTGCCAACATCGCCCCGGCGCTCACCTCTTCCTCCATCTGCAGCGCGTTTCCCACGTCGAACCACATCACAACATCATCGGTATTTATGCCTTCCGCACGGGCGCCGAATGTTGCATCGGCCGCGCGGCGGATTAGCTCATGTGCGATCGTATGGCCACCGACGATCTCGCCTTCATACTCCAGCTCCATCTTGCCCGTTATCGCTGGTAAGGCGGCGTAGATGTCGGTTATGCGCGGGACGATTTCCAATTCGCTAACGCGAAGCGCGCGCTGCTCGGCGTTGGAGATGGCTACTTCGATAACGGAAATCGGCATCCGTTGTGAAACCCCCGAACGTTTGTCTATTCGCTTGTCCGTGCGAGCCTCGAAAGCCACGCGCTCGATAACTTCGGCGACGAAGTCGGGAATGCGGACAGGCAAACCGTCGCGCTCCGTCCAGGCTTCCTGGCGCGTGATATCCATGCCAAGCTCGACAGTCTCAGGGTAGTGGGTCAGAATCTCGCTGCCGATGCGGTCCTTTAGTGGCGTGATGATCTTTCCGCGTGCCGTATAGTCTTCCGGATTGGCGGTGAAGCAAAGCAGTACGTCGAGCGGGAGCCGGATCGGATAACCTTTGATCTGGACGTCGCCCTCCTGCATGATATTGAACAGTCCAACCTGAATCTTGCCTGCCAGGTCCGGGAGCTCATTGAGGGCGAAAATGCCGCGATTGGCGCGCGGCAACATTCCGTAGTGAATCGTCAGCTCGTCAGCTAGAATGTGCCCACCACGAGCTGCCTTTATCGGGTCGACGTCACCGATTATGTCGGCGATCGTAACGTCCGGAGTAGCCAGCTTCTCCACGTAGCGGCTGTCGCGATCCAGCCACGCGATGGGCGCGTCCTCGCCCGCTGCGTCTATTAGTGTTCGCGCATACTTGGAAATTGGTGCAAAGGGATTGTCGTTGATCTCGCTGCCGGCGACGATAGGGATCTCATCGTCCAGCAGAGTCGCCAGCGCCCGAAGGATGCGCGATTTGGCCTGGCCTCGGAGACCCAGCAAAATAAAGTTGTGGCGTGCCAGGAGACCGTTAACGAGCTGCGGAATTACGGTTTCCTCGTAGCCGATGACGCCCTCGAACAACGGTTCGCTGGAAGCGAGCCTCGCGAGGAGGTTTGAGCGAAGTTCGTCCTTGACGGAACGCTGCGCGAGCGCGGGTGCGGAGTAGCGTGAGCGCCTGAGGGCGCCGAGGGTCTTTGGTTGGGACACTTTTAGCGTGGCTATATGTTGCTATTCGGGCGCAACTTTCTGCTTGTGATACCAGGGGGAAATGCGCGGTGCCGGATCAACAGGAGTTTGTGCGCAGGTTAGCATCAACTTCCGCTGCTCATGTTGCTTTTGGCACGTCAAGGGCGCGGCAAGCAAGCATCTGGCGCCGCTTGCAAGATCGCGAGGCGTGCCACGGTTAGCAATTGGCGAAGCTTTCCAGGAGAAGCTTTCCAAACCTGGCGGTAGAAAATTTCTCGGCTAAATTCGCGGCCGTGATAATAGACTCGGCGACGATGCTGGCTGCAGTCATTTGCCTGAGCCTTGCGTAACCGACGCCGCGTATTCGTCTCTTCCAGTCGATGCTTGCTTCGGTGCCCCCGGGGAGACTCGGTCGTCTCCATTTGACTACAGCCGAATTACCGAAGCGAGGACAATTGCAAGGCGAGCTATGCGAATCAATTGTACAACTCGTTGCCATACGCTGATTTGCGGTTGCTTGGAGCAGCACGTCATGTGGTCCGACATCTGCCTTTTCATTCATCATTCCCAGGCCGTTGAGAAGCTGAGAAACAGACGCACGAGAGTTGAGGAAAATAGTCATGAACTTGCTAAGTCAGTTTCGTGGGGTGGCGGAGCGCTTGCGCGGTGGCTTCATCGCTCATCAGAGCTGGATTGATATCGATGGCGTATGCGACACTGGCCGCTTGCTGCGCGCAATTGAGGCCGTTATGCCGCGCGACGCGAGACTTAATGTTACGAGACCGAACGCGGCGGCCGTTGCGACACTAAACAGCCTCGCGCTGCCGGAATCGCGGCCGAATGAAGCGGACTTCTTTGTTGCCATGGATGGTGTGGCGCTCAAGGAATTGGCTCGCCTCGCGGACGAAATTGCACCCACACCACTCTGCGCCGGTCTGTTCGTGGTTCAAGGCGACCGGAATTTGTTGGAGTGTTTTCGGCGCAACGCGGGAGAGGATGTCATCTGGTTGAGCTCGGATCTCGATGCGAAGATCATTGCTCACTTTCGTCAGGCGCTGACGGCAGTTCTGACGCATGAGGAGCCGCGAAGCGGTGGAGAGCGACCCGTTTCATCAGAACCTGCAGAGCTATCCGGGCATCGCGGCTTCCTTCAGCTCGAGGGAACTAGCACCTGATTCGCGAGAGTGGGGCAGGGAACAACAAAACGAAAGCCCCACTTCGCTGAGCCACGCGGTCAAATTGATCCAGTGGAGCTGATTCCTGGACTCGTGTGGCACAAGCGTTTCCTATCACTGCACAGGACTGTTCTCTCGGGATGCAATAGCCGTTTAATATTCCCGCCGCAGATGGTCGAATCGTCATGCGGTCCGAAGCGGTGAGGGTTACGATTGTCACGAAGCGGTGAGGGGTTGCGATTGCCAACCGTCAGTGCCAGAACGTCGTTTATTATTCTGCCACCAGCAGCAGAAACTCGACGACAGAGACCGTCTGCCTTGACCTCCCCCGTCGCTACGCCGCGCAACCGCTTTGAGTCGATTGACGTCCTTCGCGGCGTCATCATGGTCCTCATGGCGCTGGATCATACGCGGGACTTCTTCGGTAATCTTCTCGAAAGCCCGACGGACCTGGCGACGACGACGGTACCGCTCTTCTTTACGCGCTGGATCACGCACTTCTGCGCGCCGGTCTTCTTTCTGCTTACCGGGACCGGGGCTTTTCTCTCGTTACGCCGGCGCTCCACGAGCGAGCTCTCTCGTTATCTCATCTCACGCGGACTCTGGCTCATTGTGCTCGAGCTCGTGATCATGCGCTGTCTCGGCTGGCAGTGGAACTTCGACTACCGCGTCACGATCATCACCGTGCTCTGGGCGTTGGGATGGGCCATGATCGCACTCGGAGCGATGGTGCGTCTTCCGGTCGCGGCAGTAACG
>JACMME010000258.1 GCA_014379205.1 Gemmatimonadaceae bacterium | reverse complement strand
TTGTACAGTCGAACCAACCGGCTACCGCCCGATTCCCGATTCCCGATTCCCGACTAGCAATTCCCGATTCCCGATTCCCGTTAATAACGAGTAATCAAAAGTAAATGTTACAAGTAAAAAACCTCCACGCACAAGCGAACGGCAAAGCGATTCTGAGGGGCATCAATTTTTCGGTTGGTGAGGGCGAAGTCCACGCGGTAATGGGACCAAACGGATCGGGAAAGAGCACGCTCGCGCAGGTGATCGCCGGCCATCCGGCATACGAAGTTACCGAGGGCGAGGTCCTTTACGACGGGAACAATCTTCTCGAAATGCAGCCTGAGGAGCGCGCGCAGGCTGGAGTCTTTCTGGCATTTCAGTATCCCGTGGAAATACCCGGCGTCTCGAATTCGTATTTCCTGCGCACCGCCTACAACGAGATTCGGAAGTCGAGGGGTCTGGACGAGGCCGATCCGCTGGAGTTCCTGGAAGTCATGGCGGAGAAGCTTCAGCTCGTTCACATGGACGAAGACATGCTGAGCCGCTCGGTCAACATGGGCTTCTCGGGGGGCGAGAAGAAGAGAAACGAGATTCTGCAAATGGCTGTGCTCAATCCGCGGCTGGCTATCCTCGACGAGACGGATTCGGGACTCGACATTGACGCGCTGCGCATCGTCGCGGACGGTGTCAACAAGTTGCGCCGCTCCGATAACTCTACAGTGGTTGTCACGCATTACCAGCGGCTCCTGAACTACATCGTTCCGGATCGGGTTCACGTGCTCGCCGGCGGGCGCATAGTTCGGTCGGGTGGCAAGGAGTTGGCCCTCGAGCTCGAGGCCAGGGGATACGAATGGATGACTGAGAGAGCACCGGCGTGATCGAGGCGTATCGCGAAGATTTCACGGCGTTCTCCGCCAATGGCGGCGGGAGCCCCGATTGGGTGGCAGACGTGCGGAGAACGGCATTCGACCGGTTCACGACCCTGGGCTTCCCCACGATGCGGAACGAGGATTGGCACTTTACCAGCGCTGCCGCGGTCGCCGAGCGCGAGTTCCGCTTGATGCTCGCGCCGGGCGGAGAGGTGAAGGAGACTGACCTCGCGCCGTTTACTTTCGGCCATCCGGAATGGCCGACGCTCGTCTTCGTGAATGGGCACTTCGCACCCGATCTGTCCACCCTGGACGCGCTCCCGGCAGGTGTCCGCGTTATGGAGCTGGCTCGTGCCTGGCGCGACAGTCCCGATGTACTTCGCCGCCACCTCACAAAGCTCGCCGCGTATGACGAGCACAGCTTTACCGCACTTAACACCGCATTCATGTACGACGGTGCGGTGGTGCAAATCGAAGCGAACTGTTCGGTCGCCAAGCCGATTCACCTGCTGTTCGTCTCGGATGCGCTGGCGGCAAAGGGAGTGTCACATCCGCGAAATCTGATCCTCGCCCAACATCATTCCGACATCACCATTCTCGAGAGTTATGTCGCGCTGGGCAGTGCCACGTATTTCACAAACGCCGTAACCGAAGTCGCGATAGACGATTCAGCGACGGTGAGGCATTACAGAATCCAGCGAGAGAGCAGCCGTGCGTTTCACATTGGGACCGCACAGGTTCATCAGGCCAGAGACAGCCACTACATCTCCTTTTCATTCGCCACTGGTGCCGCGCTCTCCCGCATCAATATCTACACCGTGCTCGACGGGCCGGGTGCCGGCTCGACCCTCAACGGTCTTTACATGGTGGACGGCGAACAGCACGTGGACCACCAGACCCGAATCGAGCACGCGCAGCCCAACTGTTTCAGCCGCGAGGTTTACAAGGGCATTCTGGATGGCGCATCGCACGGCGTGTTCAACGGCAAGGTGTACGTCCACCCCGTCGCGCAGAAGACCGATGGCAAGCAGTCAAACAACAATCTTCTTCTGTCCGACAAGGCTCGCATAGACACCAAGCCTCAGCTCGAGATCTTTGCGGACGACGTCAAGTGCACGCATGGTGCAACTGTGGGGCGCATTGACGAGCTGGCGCTCTTTTACATGAAGAGTCGCGGCATCGACGCGCGCGTTGCGAGGCAGCTTCTCACATATGCATTTGCCGCCGAGGTGCTGGAGCAGATCGAGCTCGAGCCAGTGCGGCTGGGATTGGAGGAAATGACACTTATCCGATTTACTAATGCGGAGCAGGAGGTCGGGAATCGGGAGTCGGGAATCGGGAATTTGGAATCGGGATCGCGACCACTTGCCGTCTCTGATTCCTGATTCCCGAGTCCCGATTCCCGCTGTCACCATGCCCGACGTCGCCGAGCTATACCAGAGCTTGATCCTCGATCACAATCGGTCACCGCGCAATTTTCGCGTGATGGCGGATGCTGACCGGAGCGTGGAAGGACGTAATCCGCTGTGCGGGGATGAGCTCACCGTCTGGCTTCGAATGGATGGAGACACCATTGCCGACGTCAGCTGGATGGGCAAAGGCTGCGCAATATCGAAGGCATCCGCGTCGATGATGACGGCAGCGGTGAAGGGAGTAGCGCGCGACGATGCCGAAGCGCTATTCGAGAATTTTCACGACCTGGTGACGGGTAAGCTCGGGGACGACAAGGTGAACTCGCTTGGGAGGTTGGCGGCGTTCCGGGGTGTTTCCAGATTCCCGATTCGTGTCAAGTGCGCAAGCCTTGCGTGGCACGCATTGCATTCTGCGCTACTGGCTCCCGGGACGTCTTCCGCCGGTTGAAGCGTACGAGCGCAACTTCCAGGGAGGAGGACTTCGAGCCAGTGGCGCGGTTGGCGGATGTTCCAGCAGGACAGTTGGTAGGCGTCGCGAAATCGGATGGCGAGCGCATCTGTCTGGCCAACGTCGATGGAGAGATAATGGCTGTAAGCGATATTTGCACGCATCAGGATTTTTCACTTTGCCAGGGAACGCTCCTGCCCGACGCCACTATCGAATGTGCCTGGCATGGGGCGCGTTTCAGCCTGCGTAGCGGCAAGCCCCTGCGCTTTCCAGCCGAAACGTCATTGCCGGTATTTCAGGTGCGTGTCGTAAACGGCGCGATTCTGGTTGGAGGACGCAAGCTGTGAGTTCCCTCGCGCCCCGCTCGGACTTTCCGATCCTCCTTGCCCATCCCGGGCTTCGGTACCTGGACTCCGCCGCGACTTCCCAAAAGCCGCGCGCGGTGCTCGACGCAATCAGCGCGTACTACAGCGAGGACAACGCCAACCCTCACAGGGGCGCATACGAACTGAGCGTGCGAGCGACCGAACGGTATCACGCGGCTCGCGAGCGCGTTGCCCGGTTCTGCGGCGTCGCTGATGCTGACTGTCTGATCTTTACGCGAGGCACGACGGAAGCCATCAACCTCGTTGCATCAGCCTGGGGAAGAGCCAATATCCGATCGGGCGATGAGGTGATCGTCACGGGCATGGAGCACCACGCCAACTTTGTCCCGTGGCAGCAGATCGCGTTCGAGCAAGACGCACGCTTTCGGATCTGCGAGCTGACGCCGGACGGGCGAATAGATCTCGACGAGCTTCGCGCCATGCTCGGCAGACATACGCGTGTTGTGGCATTCAATCACGTCAGCAATGCACTCGGAACGATCAACCCGGTGCGTGAAATCGCGGCGATAGTTCGCGAGCGCAGCGATGCCCTGATTGTCTGCGACGGCGCGCAGGGAGCTCCGCACATTCCCGTTGCCTTCGACAGTCTGGATGTCGACTTTTATGCCTTCAGTGGACATAAAATGTGCGGCCCCATGGGCATCGGCGCCCTCATAGGCCGCCGAGGTACACTGGAGACAATGCCACCGTATCAGACAGGTGGCGACATGATCGAGTTCGTGCTCGATTACCGGACAACGTGGAATGTGCTGCCGCACAAGTTCGAGGCCGGCACACCCAACGTCGGAGATGCGGTCGGGCTCGCCGCGGCCGCGGACTATCTCGACGGTCTCGGCATGGATGCGGTTCGGGCTCACGAGCTTGCGCTTGTGAAATTGGCAACGACCGCGCTTGGCGACGTTGATGGAATTCATATCTACGGTCCACCTCCCGAGGACCGCAGCGGAGTCATCAGCTTTACCCTCAGCGACATCCACCCGCACGATCTCGCAACCATACTGGATGGCGACGGAGTATGTATCCGGGCGGGACATCACTGCGCCCAGCCGCTGATGCGCCGCCTGGGCGTCGCGGCTACCGCACGCGCGTCGTTCTACATTTACAACGACGAGGCAGACATCGAGGCGTTGCTCGGCGCGCTTCACCGTGCCCGTGGTCTGTTCGGTTATGCCGGAGTCTGACTCGCCAGGCACATCTCTGGCGACTCTGTACCAGGAGATGATCCTGGATCACTACCGAAGACCGCGAAACAGGGCGCCGCTCCCCGACGCGAGTATCACTGTCGAACGGAACAACCCGCTGTGCGGTGACCTGATCCAGCTAAGCCTGGCTTTCGACGGTGAGATCGTGCGCGCTGCCGTCTGGCGAGGGCAGGGTTGCTCAATCTCATCAGCTTCGGCTTCGATGATGACCCAGGCGATAGCTGGCCGCACCTTCGGCCACGCGCGAACCATCGCCGCGCGATTCGGGGCTATGCTCTCCGGCGATCGTGCTGCGGCCGACGACGAGCTTCTGGGTGATCTCAGAGCTCTGTCAGCAGTTGCCCGGTATCCCATGCGCATCAAGTGCGCCCTCTTGCCGTGGAGCGCGCTGGAAGAAGGAATGCTGGGAAAGCGGGGAGTAGGGGATGGGGGATAGGGAATGTGTATTTGGGGAGTAGGGGATAGGGAGTGGGATTGCAACTGGGGATTGCGGATTTCAAACTGCAAAGTTTTTGATTACTGCCGGCAGTGCGCAGGTTGCTGATAATTCGCAATCCTACTCCCGATCCCCCATCCCCTACTCCCCACTGTGCACTCCCAATCCCCCATCCCCAACACCCCGTTATACCCTCCCAAGCCGCCGCCGCGTAACCCCCCAATAATCGACGCGTGACTGACATGCTCGACGGCCTTAGGCACCCACATGCC
>JACMME010000257.1 GCA_014379205.1 Gemmatimonadaceae bacterium | reverse complement strand
TTGCGTGCGTACAGGTACTGTCCGTTCTGACTGGTAGCTTCATCGGCCGCTCCAACTCCGATTGTCTCGTCCGCAAGGGCTTCGAGCAGGGTGAAGCTGCCATCAGATTCGACGATATAGCTGGAAATGCTGCTGGAAAAGAAATTGGTCACGTACGCGTATTTGTCGCCCGACGAAAGAACCAGCCAACAGGTGTCGGTACCACCGTTCCCAACTGTCGGGCCCGCTGCTTCGAGCGTGCCGTTTCGCCGAATGAAATACGGAGCGGCGTGTCCCTGGCCAGGTGCGGTCAGGCCGCCAAAATTTTCGGTCGTGAGCAGTTCGCCGCGCATGGTGAAGTTGAAACCGAACGGTCCGATGCCGGTTGGCGTGTTTACTACGGGAGCGCTTAGTGTTCCATCCCGCAGCAGGCGGTACGTGTCGATGCGTCCGGGACCGCTCGCCGTCCGCTCCGTAACAACCAGCTGGTCGCCGCGAGGCGTAAAGGAAACTTGAGCGCAGCCCGAGTTACGGTCGCCGCTCAACGCTCGCGTCGAATTCGGAATAGGCGTGAGCTCGCCCCTCCTGCTCAGTTTGAATCCCGTGATGTTTGGTACTCCTGGTCCAGCCGCGCAGTTGGGAGGGGGAGCGAAGGCGGCGTCGCCGTTGTTCAGCACGTACAGAATTCCTCCGCTCACGGTAACGCTGACCGGGTGTTCGCCGTTTGACGCCACTACATCCACCAGCAGCGGGCCATCGTTATCGCGCAGTCTGAATACGGAAATACTGTTGCTCGCCGCGTTGGTCGCGATGAGAAACTGATCGGCACCAGTGAAGTTTGTGGGCGATGAGTCCTTCTGCCGGCTCGCCAGGAGCAATCCATTGGAGGAGTCCTCGAACTGACCACTCCCCAGGCCACCCGTCGGTAGCGCGCTCACGAAGGTCAGCATTCCATTGGAGGCGCGGCTGTACACCAGAACCGCGTTACCGGCAGCGGCGTTCGTCATGGCGTAAACGTGCCCCATTGACGCGCTGAGTCCGTTTTCGAGCAGGGCCGGGGTCGGCCTGGTAACCTCTTCCGTGTCCGAACAAGACGCGACAACCAGCGCGCCTAGCGCCACGCAAATCAAGCGATACTTCATGCGATTGAATCCTCCGAGTGAGCCGTGATCCGTCAGGAATGTCCATGGCGGCAATCACTGTTTTGGCAAGGCAAAGTCCCGTTGCTCGGAGTCAAGGGAACTGGGCGTAACAGGCTGCATGAATTGGCGATACGAAACGTGCTTTCGGTCGCGTGCAGCCTCGGCGTCGTTCACGAAACGGTTGACCAATCGGATGGAACGTTTCGCTGGAACACGCCTTGTGAAGACTACAGCTACTCCGGCTTTTCGAGCCCGTAGCTTCGCATCTTTCGCCACAGAGTTGTGCGTCCCATGCCTAGCTGCTCGGCGGCCCGGCTACGGTTGCCGTTTGCGTCATTCAACGCGGCCACTATGAGGGCACGCTCGTCATCAGTAGATGCGTCTGCCCTGTAACGCATGTTCGCATCGTCCATGTCGATTCCGATGGCCGCGCGAACCTCCGGCGGCAGATGCTGCGCTTCGATGCGATCACCATCCGTGCGAATCGCGGCTCCGTTGATGACCGCGAACAGCTCGCGCACGTTGCCGGGCCAGTCGTGCGCACGCAGCATCCGCATGGCGAGCGGCGAGTATGTCAGGCGTTGCTGGCCGGGTCGCTCGCTCCTGATCTTGCCAAGAGCGGCCTCAATCAAAATCGGGATGTCGCCGCGCCTCTCGCGCAGAGGTGGAAGCGGAATTGTAAAGACGTTCAAGCGGTAAAAGAGATCTTCCCGAAAACGACCAGCGGCGACCTCCTGCCGCAAATCACGGCTGGTGGCCGCGACCACCCGGACATCCACTTTCGTAGGCCTCACCGCTCCCACGCGCCGCACCTCATGCTCCTGGATGGCTCGCAGCAGCCGCTGCTGCAAAGAAAGACTTACGTCGCCGATCTCATCGAGAAAAAGCGTACCCCCGCTCGCTTCCTCGAATAGACCACGCTTGTCGGACAGCGCGCCGGTGAATGAGCCGCGCACATGCCCGAACAGCTCGGACTCCAGCAGACCTTCCGCGAGTGCCGCGCAGTTTACGGCCACGAATGGTCCGTTCCTTCGAAGTGAACGATCGTGCACGGCCCGCGATGCCAGCTCCTTGCCTGTACCGGTTTCTCCAGTAACAAGAACGGTGGCCTCCGTAGGCGCCACTCTAAGTATCGCGTCGGTGACGATGCGCATAGGCTCCGACCGGCCGATCATTCCCCCGACGCTGATATCCTCGGCCATTCCAGTGGGTCGGCGCTCCAGCAGCTCGGCGACGCGCGCGCTCAGCACAACCGGCTCGACTGGCTTCGTCAGGAAGTCATCAGCGCCCAGGTGCAGCGCGCGCACAGCCGCGTCGATCGTGCCGTAGCCGCTGATCATGAGAATGGGTATACCCTCACCCCACCGGCGAAGCGCTTCGATCACTGTCAGTCCATCGGTTGCTCCAGGCATGCGCAGATCGAGCAGCATCAGGTCAAACGATCCCTTGCTGAGCGCCTCGACTGCTTCCTGTCCGCTGGCGACGGGGATTGCCTCATAGCCGTCCTGACGAAGCAGCGCGGCTGTTGAAAGCCTGAACGCCCGATCGTCATCCACCACCAGAATGCGTGGGATCTCTGTCTGTCTCAAACTCGTCTCGACTCCGGGCTCAGTTTCAGAGTGGTCTGGTGCAGCGCGTTCTTGAGCGGGTCACTCTCCGCCGCCGGAAGGTCAATAGTGAAAAGCGATCCAGGGCCGTCGTCCCGGTTGGAAACAGTCAGCCTGCCTCCGTTGGCTCGGACCATTCCCTCGGCGACAAAAAGACCCAGCCCGATTCCGCCCGCATCTCCCTTCGTGGTGAAGAAGGGATCGAACAGCCGGTGAATGATGTCCGGTGATATGCCGGGCCCATCATCAGTAACACGGATGATGATTCGGGAGTTCTCCTGACTCAGCCGGATGCGAATGGACCCTCCCTGTGGCATCGCCTCACGTGCGTTCTGCACAATGTTGTGCAGAATCTGCTTGAGCGCGTCCGCCGCGATCGCCGCGTCCGCGGCTCCATCGGCTTCCACGGTCATTACCAGTCCTTCCGGCGAGGCGCCCGCGTTGGCAAGTGCGACGACTTCCCGTGCGACCTCGCCGGCCTCGCACTGTCCTGGCTTCACACCGCTCGGCCTGTTTAGATCCAGCATTCGTTCGGCGAGTTCGTGCATGCGCAGAAGCTCGTCGATGGCCATGGAGGCGAATTCGCGGCCCTCAGGATCGTGCTCCAGCCTGCGGTCTATAAGCTCCAGGCAATTGCGCAGGTTCGCCACCGGATTTCGAATCTCGTGGGCCAACTCGGCAACCAGCCTGCCACTTGCGGCTATGCGCTCCCGGTGTATCAGCTCGGCCTGCAACTCCACCAGCCGTGATTGCCGCGCCGCCAACTCGCTATTGGCGGTCTCGAGATCTCCAAGCCGCGAGCGCAGAGCGTGTCGCATCTCCTCGAATGCGTGTGCGACACGGTTGACTTCGGTAATGGATGATGGCGCGAGAGGCGCACTGAAATCGCCTCTTGCAACGCGGTCCGAGGCGTCTGCCAGCGAGCGCACCGGCCGAGCCAGGGCGAGTGCCAGCACCGTTCCGAGCACAAGCCCCAACAGGAGCGCGGCGCCTCCGCTCAGCGCGGCAAGAAGGCGAAGCTTCGGCATGACGCCGAGGTCACGGCTCAGATCTCGCACGAAGACGATACGTCCCATGTCACCGAGAGGTGCGATAGTTGCCAGGTAGCGCGTACCGGCAACTCGAATTTCGTGAACCGCACTGTCACGTGGCCATGCGGCAGCAGCACGAGCTATCAGCATCGTGGCGCTGTCTCGAGTCGTCGCGGCCGTTGGCTGACCGAGGGCTCCCAGGATGACTATGTCTGACCTCGCCAGCCCAGCGAGCAATCCGGCTGATGCATCGCTCAGCGCTATGGCAACTCCCGCGGCGCCTATCCATGTTCCGCCGTGCTCCAGTGGCGCCAGTGCCACGGTGTAAAGCCCATCGCTATCAGAAACTACGCCAACCGACTGTGTGTCGGCTCGCGTAGCGCCGAGCAATCTTGGGTCTGGAGTGGGACCGGCCCAGGCCGTGCCGCTCGAATCGACCACGACGATCGTGTCCCCAAAACCGGCGCGCGCAGCCTCGGCACGCGCGATAGTCAAGGCGCGGTTTCCCTCGCGCATAGCTTCCGCGACGCCTGGTGTGCGCGCGATCTCCTTGGCATGCATCTTCATGCCTTCGGCAAGCGCCAGATCACGGTCCTTCAGGAGACGCGGCGCCAGTTGGAGATCCCTGCGAGCTCTGCCTTCCAACTCCGCCACCAGTCGTCTGTCCAGCAGCAGACCCGCGGGGATGATGCCCGCAAGCAGGGCAGTCGCTATGACTCCAAGCAGCGCCTTTTGCAGCGAGACTGAAGGCCGGCTGTGCTGTGTTTGTTTTCGCGGTTGAGTCGATGCGTCCACGTTCGGCATTCAGGTGAGCAACGTTTCATGGAAGGGGTATCGGTGTTTCATGCAAGCGCTGGACCCCGACCAGCCTAAAGCGTGCTTGAGCTAACGCGAGTAGCTGTTGAAGTTTGCCGTGCTGGGTGTGTAGCTTGCTTTGGACGCCATTGCCCACGGAACGGTCGTTGCGCGCGCTGGAACACGTGATTGGAACGTAGAAGGGGAACCGGTCGAAGTTCGGGAGGAGGATAAGTGCTGGCGGCAATCATCGGGGACAAGCGTCCCGCGATTCAGGCACATGAGACTATCGAACGGGCATTGCGGCATGCCGGCGATGCGCTCTCGCTGGATGTCGAGACGGAATTCTTGTCAACTGGACAGCTCACGCATATGGTCGCCGAGCAGCTACTTCCCTTTGACGCGCTCTGGTTTGGCCCGTGCAGCCCGTATGAGAATTTTGATGGTGCACTGCGTGCAATCCGGTTTGCGAGGGAAAGTGGACTTCCATTCCTTGGCACATGCGCGGGATTCCAACACGCGTTGATCGAGTTCGCTCGAAGCGTTCTCGGATTGATCGACGCCGATCATGCGGAGACGAACGCAGCTGCGGCGGAGCCACTCATCGCGCAGCTTCCCGTTGCAATGATTGAGCGAACTTCTCTCGTGCGTCTGGACCCGAATTCGCGCGTAGCGACCCTTTACAAGCGCACGGAGGTCGCGGAGCGCTATCGTTGCGAGTTCGGTCTAAACCCGCGCTACCTGTCGATGATCCATCGAGGTGGCTTCAGGGTCAGCGGCGTTACCGATCACGGAACTGCCTGTGCGATCGAGTACTCCGAACATCCATTTTTCATCGCGACGCTCTTCCTTCCCGAGTGCACGACGAGTCCCAGTGCACCGCACCCGCTGGTGCTGTCCTGGCTGACCGCGGCAAAAAACCTCAGGTCCGCGAAGAACGTGAGCTAGTGCGGGTAGTAAACTCGCGCTAATCGCTATCCAACCACCAGGATTCGCGTCGCGACCGAGAAGTAGATCAGGATGCCCGCAATATCCACGAATGACGCCACGAACGGCGAAGACGCGATTGCCGGATCGAGTCCAAAGCGGGTAAACGCCAGCGGAAGAGCGGCTCCGACGAGGGTGCCCGTCAGCACAACTGCGAGCAGTGTAATCGCGACAACAGCGGCGAGGTCCGACGAGTTTCCCCACATCACCGCACGCACGAAACCGATCGCCCCCAGGAAAGTGCCGAGCGCCAGTCCCTGGCCAAGCTCGCGCGAAAGCACACGCCAGCCATCGCGAAGCTCGACGTCGCCTACGGCGAGCGCCCTGGTAATGAGCGTGGACGATTGCGAGCCGGAGTTTCCCCCCGAGCTGATGATCAGCGGCACGAAGAACATTAGAGATAGAGCCCCCGCGATTGTCGATTCGTAGTAACGCATCGCGGTTCCCGTGAGCATCTCGGCAACAAAGAGCAGCACGAGCCACCCGCCGCGTTTTCGCGCAATGTTCCAGAAGCCTGCCTGGAAATATGGCTGCTCCAACGGAGCGACCGCGCCCTGTCTCTGAGCGTCCTCTGTCTGCTCCTCCACCATCGCGTCAATAACGTCGTCCACTGTGACGACGCCCAGGACGCGGCCCTCATCGACAACAGGAATGGCGACCAGATCGTACTTGGACGTGAGGCGCGCCACTTCCTCACGATCGGCTGTGGGCGGGACGCTTACGACGTCGGCCCAGGAGATGTCGGCAATGCGGGCTCCCTGCGGAGCAGCGAGCAGCTCGCGTAGCGAAAACACTCCGCGCACTTCACCTCGCGCGTCGGTGGCGTATACCGTGTGCATAGCCTCACGGCGGCCGGCGCGCGCGACGTTGCGGACGCTGATGAGCGCTGCCTCAACGGTAATGTCCTCGGGTACGGACACGAACTCCGTCGTCATCAAGCCGCCGGCTGAGTCCGCGGGGTAGGCGAGCAGACGCTCAGTCTCACCACGCGCCTCAGTCGAGATTTCACTGAGAATTTCGTCGGCGCGCTCATCCTCGAGCTCCTCCAATGCGTCGGCGCGGTCGTCCGGCGTCATCTCTGAAACGAGCGCGGCCGCCTGCGTGGTGCTCAGAGCCTCGAGAACCTCGGTGCGAATCTCGTCGTCCAAATACTCGAGGACATCGGCTGCGCGCGCGGTAGGTAGAGCGCGCAGAAACTCGACTACGCGCTCGGATGGCAGCGCCTGCGCAACGTCGGCGAGGTTCGCGGGGTGCAGCTCCTCGGTTTCGGCGGCGATATCACCGGGTGAGCTGTCGAGCAGGTCGAGGATGTCGGGCGCCAGGAGTAAAGCCACGGGGCGCTCGGCGCTTTTTTGCGAGGGGATCATCACAACCCTCCTGTCTCTCTGGCCGTCATTGCGGAGTTAAACGGGGTTTGGCGCAGACGGTTCCCAACGGAACGACAACGGAGTTTGCGCTGAGAAGCTGCTGGCGAGGCGCGTCAAGCTATGTGGGAAAGCACGCGCTTACAAGCTGAATCAGCAGTTACCCTCAGAAAAGTCGGCGCTTTGCATAACCCGGTGTTGTAACCAGGCGTGTGCGTCGCACGTAAGGCTTTTGCAAGGCTGCCAACCTTTTTCCGGATGGCGCTGTCTTACCCGCACGAATACAAGCGCCGCCCTCCGTTAGCTGTTCTCACGGCGGACCAAAAAACCTACGTCGAGACTCCTTCATGCGTTCCCATCTTGTCGCTCTGTCGCTCCTTGCCTTGATGGTTCCTGCGCCCGCGTTCACGCAAACACTCGCTGTGGCTGACACGGTTCGGCGGGAGCGCGTCGTCCCCACCGCCGCAACCGCTACGCGTGCGGAGCAGGCCCCTGTACTCGATGGAAATACGAACGACGTCATTTGGCGTCAGGCACAGGTGATCAGCGACTTTCTGGAGTACGAGCCGAACGAAGGGGCGGAGACGCGCTTCAAGACCGAAGCACGCATCGCTTACGACGACAAGTATCTGTATATCCTCGTGCGGATGTTCGACCCGGCGCCGGATAGCATCGTCTCACTGCTTGCGCGCCGCGACGTGCGCGTCCCATCCGAGCAGCTCAAGCTCGTCATCGACTCTTACCACGACAAACGCACGGCTTATCAGTTCGCGGTGAATCCAGCCGGAGTCAAGCGCGATTTCTATGTCTATAATGATGGCGTTGAGGATCCGTCGTGGGACGCTGTGTGGGACGTGGCCACCGTGATCGATTCGGTGGGGTGGGTTGCGGAGTTTCGCATTCCATTCAGCCAACTGCGCTTTGCCAATAAGCCGGAGCACACCTTTGGATTGATGATCGTTCGCGATGTGGCGCGGACCAGTGCGCGCATAAGCTGGCCGCTGTACCACAGAACTCGGCAGGGGTATGTCTCCCAGGCGGGTGAGGTAGGCGGAATTCGCGCAATTCCATCCCCGCGGCGTCTGGAGGTGAATCCATATGTCGTGGCAAAGAATGCGACCGAGGCGCGCGACGACGGCTTCAAGCATCCGCAGACTGTCACCGGCGGAGCCGACATCAAATACGGTCTGTCATCGAACCTGACGCTTGACGCGACCGTGAATCCTGACTTCGGCCAGGTCGAGTCGGATCCAGCTGTGCTGAATCTCTCGGCTTTCGAGACATTCTTTGAGGAACGGCGTCCCTTCTTCCTGGAAGGCACCGGTATTTTCGACTTCAGGGTGAATTGCGGCGATATCGACAACGGCTGTACAGGACTGCTGTATTCGCGGCGCATAGGGCGCAACCCACAGCTCAGCAACTTGTATGGAGACGCCGGCAGCCAAACAGCATCCACCATTCTAGGGGCAGCGAAGCTGACCGGCCGGCTTGGCAATGGGCTTTCGATCGGGGTGCTCGACGCGGTAACTCAACGCGAGAATGGTCCACTGGACAGGACGCTGGAACCGCGCACGAACTATTTCGTGACTCGCGCCGAACAGGATCTGAACCACGGCCGCACCGGATTTGGCGCAATGGTTACGGCAGTCTCGCGCGATCTGGACGATGATAGCCGTGATTTCCTCCGGCGAAGCGCGTACACGGGCGGGGTCGATTTGCGGCACCGCTTCTGGGAAGGCAACTACGAACTTGCAGCGATGGCCTCAGCGAGTCGCGTAGCCGGAAGCGAGGAAGCAATCGCGCTTTTGCAGCGGTGCTCCGACTTCGGCTGCACGCACAGCTTTCAGCGCCCCGATGATGACGTGGAATATGATCCCACCAAGACTACACTCACGGGTCATGGAGAGCGCGTGACGGTGAGCAAGTTCGGCGGCGGCATCACACGCTTCCAGACAGTGTACCAGCGCTATTCGCCGGGGTTCGACCTGAATGATGTAGGCTTCCTGTCGCGCGACGACGAGCAGATGTTCAGGAACTGGTTCTCCTTTAACCTTACCAAGCCGGCAATGTTCTACCGGCGCGCCTTCCTAAACCTGAACCACTGGTCTCACTGGACCGCTGGCGGACTCCCCACAAACTTCGGGTTCAACAACAACAGTCACGTGGAGTTCAAGAACCAGATGTGGGGTCACTTCGGCTTCAACGCCGGCAACTTCGTTCCTACCTACAGCGACCGGGAAGCGCGCGGCGGACCAGCTGTACGCAAATCGGCTGATTCTGAGGTGTGGGCTGGTATTGAAGGTGACCGGCGCAAGAAGGTTATTCCGTATCTGTTTGGAGGCTACTGGTCAGGAGACGATGGGCACTCGCACGGAATTTTCGCCGACCCCAGCTTCGATTTCCGTGCGTCAAGCCGCTTCTCCGCGTCGCTCGGCATCAACTTCAACAAATCCGTGAACGACAATCAATGGCGCGGTAACTTTGGCGACACTGGGGCTGACACCACCCACTACACATTCGCGAGGCTGCGCCAGACGACCATCGGCATCAGCTCTCGTATCAACTTCACCGCGACGCCCAACCTCTCGCTGCAGGTTTATGCTCAGCCATTCATCTCCACCGGCGATTATTCCAACTGGCGTGAGCTCGATGACCCGCGAGCGGAAGCGTACGATGCGCGCTACAAGCCGTTCTCGCCTGGCAGCGATCCCGGCGGTTTCAACTTCAAACAGTTCCAGTCGAATACGGTCGTGCGGTGGGAGTATCGTCCGGGATCCACGCTCTTCTTTGTCTGGTCGCAAGGACGTGATGATTTCCGGTCTGGCGCCTCGCACTTCAAGGCGAATCGCGACTACGGAGATCTGTTTGAGCTACATCCGAACAACACCTTTTTGATCAAGGCGTCGTATTGGTTTAGCCTATGAGGTTGGGAACTGAGATGACTGATGGCAGATAGCTGATAGTGGGAATCGGGTGATTGCAGAGCTTCAAGATTGGGCCGATCTGCCACCGCCATCTGCTATCAGCCATCCGGAGTTGCGGGATCCGAAATCACCCGTAGCCCTCGCTTCTCTTCACGGCAGTCGGTTACTTCGAATCCGGCTATCTCAATGGCTGTGCGCAGAGCCTCACTTGTAGCGCGGCCGTCATGTTCGATTGTCGCGTTGCCCACGCGCACTTCCATGAGCGTTATCCCCTGCACCATAACGAGCGCGGTCTCGATCGCGCGGACTGCGTGCACGCCATTCATGCCGGCGATCTGAAGCTGCGTAGTTGTGAGCATCTCGCGGACTATCGCGCCCAAAATCAGAAAGTCAATAACGGTTGACGCGCCTCAGGGAGACGGTGAACTTCCCGTCCCGGAGGACATTCTGATTCGTCGCACACTCCCTATCCCCCACTTCCCACTCCCCAGCTTCATTTGCTTTCGGTTGCTTTTCTAGGACTCGGAGCTATCGGCCTCCCGATGGCGCGTCGTCTCGCCAGCAGCTTTCCCCTCGCAGTCTGGAACCGAACGCGCTCCAAGACGGCGGAGCTCGAAGCGGCTGGCGCGGTGCGTGTGGCACAATCACCGCAGGACTGCGCGCGCGATGCCGACGTCGTCATTACCTGCCTTTCGACCTCCGCGGATGTCGAGTCGCTGCTTGGCGGCGAACAGGGGCTGCTCAGAGGCCTGAAAAGTGGGTCGGTATTGGTGGACTGCACCTCTGGCGATCCAGCAACTTCTCGTCGGATAGCTGCCAGGCTTGCGGAACAAGGTGTCGAATTTCTCGATGCTCCCGTGAGTGGTGGAGTAACAGGCGCACGAGAAGGGAAGCTCACGGTCATGTACGGCGGAGACGTGCGCGTCCTTGATCGCGTTCGTCCGGTGTTCGCTGCGTTCGCGGGCAAGGTCGTGCACTGTGGGGCGATAGGCACAGGTGACG
>JACMME010000256.1 GCA_014379205.1 Gemmatimonadaceae bacterium | reverse complement strand
GTCCGACCTGGAGTTCCCGCCATGTCCATGTTCTCGCCTTCAAACGCTCGTAGAGCTTCGCTCAGTCGAGCGCTCGCGCTGACTCTTCCTCTTCTTCTGGTCACGGCATCGTGTGCCAGCGGAAACCGCGGTGGCAATCAGACGGCTCCCGCCGGGCGCCGCTCCGCCGGCTTGGCGAGCGGGACCGGAGCCGCGCTCTACGAGCGGGCCGGGCTCATCGCCGTCGCCGGGCCTGTGGCGTATGTCGGCACCCTGGGTTTTTTCGCCACGTCGCATCCGGATACGACACTATCGCTGCTGACACTATCGCTGACGGCGCGGACACTGACCTTCACCCGTGAAGGCGACCGGTTTCGGGCGGGCTACACCGTGACAGCGAATCTTCGACAGGGTGCGTCCATCGCGCATCACTTCGATGCCAGGGAAGTCGTCCGCGTCCGGAGCTTCAAGGAGACTACTCGCGGCGAGGAGAGTGTGATCTTTCAGGAGTACTTCGGCCTGACACCCGGGAAATACACACTTTCGCTGGCCGTGAGGGATGAATCGGGAGCGAAGGCAGGAACATACGAAGCGGAGATCACAGTTCCGACGATCTTGGCCCGGGGCCTGTCATCATCGCTTCCGGTGCATGAGGCGACGCCGCGCATCAGTGTGGATTCACTTCCACGTCTGGTCGCGAGTCCCCGGTCTACCGCGGTGTTTGGTCGGGATACGATGCTCACTGCATACGTCGAAGCGTATGAACTGGCGCCTGGTGAGCCGCTCCAGGCGGCGATCCGCGGTGACAAGGGCGCAATTCTCTGGTCACAGCCAGTTGACTTGTCGCGGAGCGGTCGTATTGCCAGCGGTGTGGTTCAGGTGCCGGTTTCGAAGCTCGGCATTGGCGCTATCGAGTTGATTCTCTCCCGTGCCGACGTTCCGGATACGACGCGGACACCGCTGTTCGTCAGCTTTGGAGATGAGCTGCCGATCGCATCGTTCGAGGACATGCTGAGCTATCTTCGCTACTACGCATCGCCTTCACGGATCAAGGCGCTGCGTGATGCCGCTTCCGACATGCGCAGCGAAGCATGGGCGACGTTCCTCACGGAAACCGATCCTGTTCCGACGACGCCGCAGCATGAAGGGCTTCAGATCTATTTCGCACGAATCCAGCGCGCGAACCTGGAATTTCGTGAGGAAGGCGGACCGGGCTGGCTCACGGATCGCGGGATGGTATTCGTCTCACTCGGAGAGCCGGATCAGATCCTGGAGCCGAACGGCAGCCAGATGAACCAACGTGGACAGGCGCAGATCTGGGATTACCAACGCCTCCAGCTTCAGTTGATCTTCATCGACCAGACCGGTTTCAATCGGTGGCGGTTGACCCAGAACAGCGAGGTGGATTTCCAGGCCGCGTTGAGGCGCGAACAGGGACGGTGACCGCAGCCGGGGCGCCGCTCGCACTTCGGTGGGAGCTGACCCGGAAGGCTCTTCACATTGTTTGGGCGGTCGTCCCGCTCGCGTATGCACTCGGAGCACCACGCACGAGCGTGCTTCTCGGGTTGGCGCTCGCATGCATTGTCGCGATCGTCGTTGAAATTGCGCGTGCCAGCTCCGCCACGTTCAGCGCGCTGTTCCACCGACGTACGAGTCTGCTACTTCGGCAACATGAGCACCGCGGATGGTCCGGCGCAACGTGGCTGCTGCTCTCGTTTTTCCTCTCCGTTCTGGTCTTCGACCAGCCCACAGCCGTTGCTGCGATGTGGGCCGTTGCCGTCGGTGATGCCATCGCTGCCATCGTCGGCCGTACGCTTGGACGGCATCACATTGGTCGCTCGGCCAAGACGATCGAGGGAAGCATCGCCTGCGCGATCATTACTGCGGCGGGTGCATTAGTAGTTGCGCACCTCGCGCTGGTGCCAAGCATCGTCGCCGGAATTGCGGCCGCGCTCGCGGAGTGGCCGACCGGTCCGCTCGACGACAACCTGCGGATCGGACTCGCCGTCGGAGGAGGTATCCTGTTGTGCCGTATGGCGTTCTCTTGACAAAATATCCTTCCGCTCCTATATAGGGCGCGCAAGCCGGTGGGCTTGCCCAGCACCACCCGTGCAGGATCCGGTTCACCCCGCAGGAGGCAGCTCGTATGGCCAGAGGGAAAGTGAAATGGTTCAATGATGCCAAGGGGTACGGCTTCATTGAGCAAGACGGCGGCGAGGATGTCTTTGTGCACTTCTCCGCAATCGCGATGGACGGATTCAAGACGCTCGCCGAAGG
>JACMME010000255.1 GCA_014379205.1 Gemmatimonadaceae bacterium | reverse complement strand
TTCGGACAGCGCGGAATCAATGTTGTAGAAGTCGTTGTTCATACTATAAAGCTACAGTGCGAACTGCGAACTGCGAACTGCGAAGAGCGACCAAGCGTATTCATGCGGGCATCCGAGTACCGAGGACCACGTTTGTGACAACCGGGAACCGAGCGCCGCGCTGTGCAACCGCGCACCGAACAGCGGGAACCAGGCACCGCACTCGTGGTGGATGGAACTCGACGCCGGAGGGTTATTTGGATTTCCTCGCGGCCTGTGTGACGAGCTCTCTGTCCGGCCGTGTGGAACCTTTTGACGAACGCCGCACCTCCCTGCAGGCGCATGCAGCAATCCCAACCTCGCGAGCCTTGTCGCGAAAGCTTCGCCCGTGACCGAGCCCGTATCCCCGTTCGGCCTGCCACTGGTGCACCATTTCGTGTAGCAAGGTCTGCAGCACATCGGTCCAGCAATGTCTGCGGATATGGGAGCGGCTTATCGAAATCTCTGCCGGCTCGCCGGCTGGTGAGGCGGCCGTGTACTGCCCGAGCCGTCGTCGCATCTTGTGCGATATCCGAATCTCGATGTCGCCAAGTGCGCCGTCAAAGAAGCTCGCATTGTACGCTTGGTGCCAGTCTCCGAGCCGGCTCGTGAGATCAGAATCACCGGGCCGCGCCCGGGCCGGACGGCGCTTTGGCGCGCGATCCACGGTTGGCAGCGAGAAGGCAAGCAGCGTGCTGCGTGCCTGACGAGCCTCAGCGCGCGAGCGAGCGCCGAGAAAACGCACAATCGATTTCAACACTTCGTGGGGCGCGGACAAGTAAGCGCGATGGATGCGCAAGACGCCATTTCCATAGCTCACCATCACTGCGCGATTGTTGGTGACCCGGCAGTGCGTAACACCCCGCAGCCCCATTGATCTTAGAAGCGCTAGCAGATCTCCAGGGGAAAGGGGAGGAGCATCGAAGGAGAGCGAGAGCTGAGCGCCGTCAACCGGCACGTGAGACTTACTCACTGGGTGAAGATATGGCGTGAATCCACGGACATGGTGAACCGCTAGCCACGCTTGTAAGCTTTCGTCGGACCGCGCACAAATGTCGTTTCCTTCGTGGACCAGACGGAGGTGATGACATCGATGGTCCTTTCCCTGATCTTGATGATGTTGAGACTCGATGGACGTCCGCCTCGGGAACGATTCGAAACGGTACCTGCGGTCGAAATCACAGTTCCACGGCGAGTGTGCTCGACATAGTGGATCGCCTCCTGGTGATCGTGACCGCAGAGCACCAGGTCAACGCCAAGGTCAGCGAAGGCGCCAAGAACACGTCTGGTATCCACCACTCCGTGTCTCTTGGAAAGCTCTCCCTTCATGGGATTATGATGCATCACGATCACGCGCGCGTCACCCTCCGGTGACTCCTCGAACATTCGTCGCGCGTACGCTATCTGGCTCTTGCGCAGATCGCCGATGATGCTGACATCCCGGTAGTTCCACGTCAGAGTGTGGAGAGCTACACCGTGCGCGGTGTTGAGACCGACAAATGTGACCCCGGGAACGCGCAGAACCGTCTCCAGCTCCGGATTGATGAAGGCGCGGTACGTCTTGTACATGGCCTCCTTATCCCCGATTCCTAGCGGCGCCATCCACCAGCGGACGTCGTGATTTCCTGGTACCACGATAGTCCGGCTAACCCGTTCTGCGTCTCGAATAAAGGAGCGACCCCGCTGCATCTCGCCTGACAATGCCCGCTGCGAAAGATCGCCTGAAATCGCGACGACATCGAAGTGCCCTTTCTGAATGAACTCCTCGATCCGTTCAATCTGCTCGGGAACCGCTGGCTTGCCGAAGTGCAGATCGGAAACGTGGAGAACTGTCGTCAAGCTAACCTTGAGATGATCGCGTCGGTGAACTGATCCGTAGTCGCGGAACCGCCGAGGTCGCGAGTTACCGTCTTGCGTTCCCTGATCGTTTCTTCCAGCGCTGTGCGAATGCGCGCTCCACGCTCCCGGTCGCCCATGTGCTCCAGCATCATGCATGCGGCGAGTATCAGCGCGCCTGGGTTGGCGACGCCCTTCCCGGCGATATCCGGCGCGGTGCCGTGCACCGCTTCGAAGATGGCCGCTGTGGTACCTATGTTGCCCCCAGGTGCGAGGCCGAGACCGCCGACCAGGCCTGCGATGAGATCGGAGAGGATGTCGCCAAACATGTTTGTCGTGACAATCACGTCGAACTGCTCCGGCTTGATCACAAGATGCATGGCCATCGCGTCAACTATTCTCTCCTCGAACTCAATGCGCCCCGCGTACTCCTGCGCGATGTGCTTCCCGCTCTCGAGAAAGAGGCCCTGGGAGTATTTGAGGATGTTCGCCTTGTGCGCGAGCGTCACCTTGCGCCGTCCGTGCGAGACGGCGTACTCGAACGCGTAGCGCATGATGCGCTCGGAGCCGAAGCGGGTGATCACAGCCAGCGATTCCGCCGCAGCCTTGGGATCGTCCGCGATTTTTACGTAGTGCTCGATTCCGATGTAGAGTCCTTCCGTATTTTCCCGGATGAGAACTATGTCAATGTTTTCGTACCGTCCGGGTGTGATCGTGCGCGTTGGGCGCACGTTGGAGTACAAGTCGAAGGTTTTGCGGAGCGCCACGTTGACGGAACGATATCCTTCACCAACGGGCGTCTCGAGAGGACCCTTGAGCGCCAGGCGGGTCTGCTTGATCGAATCGATAGTGCAGTCCGGCATTGGGTCGTGCCACCGCGAAACACCCGCCATGCCTGCTACCTGACGATCCCACTCAATCGGGGCGTCAGCGGCCGCTAGAATTCGAACCGTCGCATCCGCGATGCTCGGCCCTATGCCGTCGCCCGGAATAAGCGTAACACGTGTTTTCATTAGAAGATTGGCTGAGTCCGAAACCTGGTTAGCATCGAGACCGCTAACGAAACCGTCGTACGAGGGAGTGGAGCAATTATAAGAAGAGCGCGACGAGTAAACTTACGGCCGAGCCAGCGGCAGTCCCCGACTTCAATGCGCATTGAAGTTCCGGTCGCACCTGATCGTTATCGGTGAGCGGATCGCCGACGAGAAACTCACTGCGCGGCGATAAGGTCGGCAAGGTGGCTTGCGAGGCTCGCCAAAAGCGCGCGGGAAAACGTCGGAGATGGATCGCTCATGACGTCTGCTTGCCAGGTTACTTCCGAAGCCCGCGCGTCGATGAGAACCACACGCAGCACGGCGACCCCACTTCCATTCGGCGTTTTTTCGAACCGGACTTCAACTGGAAAGAGCGCGAACCGCGCATCGAGCAGTCCAACGAGCGATCGGATTTGCGTGGCCAGGGGATCCAGCACCCTTCTGTCCTTTTCGGTACGGAGGAGACCACGTAGCCCTTCGGCGGCAAGCGAATTCGGATCCGACACGTAGGCGCTGTTGCGTCGCGCAGTTCGCGTCACGTCCTCGGGAAACGCCCACGCCTTTTGAAACCCGCGTTCCTTCAGCGCGAACGCGATCTCATCGTCAAGCCCTCCCAGATATTCGCGAGTTGCACCAGTTCGCGCACCCCAGCCCAGGCTGTCGCCTCCCCGCAAATAGTGCACTGGGAGCACGACCACGCGTTGCCCCGCTAACGCCGCAAGCGGCCGAGCTGGCGGCGCAGATGATTGCTGGTTTCGCGACGCCCCACCGCATCCCGCGAGGGCGTAAACAGCGGCAAGCACAATAACCGATTTCATCTCTGTGGCGAGGTCGTTGGTAACTGAGAGCAGGAGAGGGCCTGGTACCGCGCATCCTGATGCGGCAAAGCTAATGCCGAGAGTGCGAACTGCGAACTGCGACTACGAACTGCGAAGTGTATCCTGCTCCAGGCTTGGAATTTGATTGGTGCAAATTCGCATTATCTACGCAGGTCGCGCTTCGCAGTTCGCAGTTCGTAGTTCGCAGTTCGCAATCCTTCCCCCTTCCCTACACCTCACGCTACTATTTCCGCCCGATGCCAAGACTGCTATCAGCCCTCGTATGGTCGGCCATTTCCATCATTGGCGCCGGATCGTTTGCCTGGTTGGCGCTTTCGCGCGGAGAAGCCGTAAACGCAGCGTGGCTCCTGACGGCAGCGCTCTGCACTTACGCGGTGGCATATCGCTTTTATAGCAAGTTTATAGCGGCGAAGGTTTTCGCTCTGGACGCGGAGCGGCCAACGCCGGCGGTGCGGCTCAATGACGGACGTGATTTTGTCCCCACCAACCGGTGGATCGTCTTCGGGCATCATTTCGCCGCTATCGCGGGTCCAGGCCCACTCGTGGGCCCCACCCTGGCCGCTCAATTTGGATATCTCCCTGGCGCGCTCTGGATCATAGTCGGCGTAGTCATCGGTGGCGCCGTGCAGGATTTCGTAATCCTGGCTTCTTCAACGCGCCGAAATGGTCGCTCGCTTGGACAAATGGCGAAGGACGAGATCGGTCCCGTCGCCGGGTTCACAGCCCTGGTCGCGGTTCTGGGTATCATGATCGTACTCATCTCCGTGCTCGCCCTTGTGGTGGTAAATGCACTCCGGGCAAGTCCCTGGGGCACGGTAACCATTGGGTTGACGATACCGATCGCTATGCTCATGGGCGTGTACCTGCGCTGGATCAGGCCAGGGAGAGTGCTCGAAGCAAGCATGGTTGGAATAATCCTGCTCGTATTTTCGCTGTACGCTGGCCGCTGGGTCGCGGAAGATCCGACGCTGGCGCCACTGTTCACACTCGGCGGTACGACGCTCGCTATCCTGGTGATGCTGTATGGCTTCGCCGCGTCCGTGCTGCCCGTCTGGCTCCTGCTTGCGCCTCGCGATTACCTGTCTGCATTCGTCAAGATCGGCGTTGTGGTCGCTCTTGCGGTTGGAATTGTGGTAGTCCTTCCCCCATTGCAGATGCCAGCCCTTACGCAGTTCACCGACGGAAGCGGTCCTGTCTTTGCCGGAAAGGTCTTTCCCTTCGCATTCATCACCATCGCGTGCGGCTCAATCTCCGGATTCCACGCGCTTGTGGCTTCGGGAACGACGCCAAAACTGCTGGAGCGCGAAACGGATGCTCGCGCTGTGGGCTACGGCGCCATGCTGATGGAGTCCCTTGTAGCGGTGATGGCATTGATAGCAGCGTGCGTGCTGACGCCAGGCGTGTACTTCGCCATAAATGCGCCCGCTGCCCTCCTGGGACCGACGGCGACAACTGCTGCGCAGGCTATCGCCGGTTGGGGTTTCACTGTAACGCCCGCGGAACTGCAACTGCTTGCGCAGCGAGTCGGCGAGGAATCTCTGCTATCCCGCACGGGCGGCGCGCCCAGCCTTGCGGTCGGTATGGCGTACCTTTTCTCCAGCGTGTTGGGAGGAGGGGGAGCCATGGCTCTGTGGTATCACTTCGCGATCATGTTCGAAGCGCTCTTTATTCTCACGACGCTCGACGCGGGTACGCGCGTGGGACGCTTCATGCTTCAGGATCTTGGACGGCATTTATGGGAGCCATTCGGCAGAGTGTCCTGGTATCCGGCAGTAGTAATGTCTAGCGCCATTTTCGTGGCGATGTGGGGTCACTTTTTGTATCAGGGCGTAACTGACCCTCTCGGCGGTATCAACTCGCTTTGGCCGTTGTTCGGAATCTCGAATCAACTACTCGCCGCGGTCGCGCTGTGCGTTGGCACAACCGTCATCATCAAGATGGGCAAGGCCCGCTATTCATTCGTCACACTGCTACCCCTGTCCTGGCTCGTGGTGGTCACACTTACCGCTGGATGGCAGAAGATTTTTTCACCGGATCCCAAGCTTGGGTTTCTCGCCCACGCAAGGTTCCTGGAGGGTGCCATGGAATCGGGTGGTCTCCCTTCGGGAGTGAAGAGTATGGGAGATGCCAGCACCATGATCTTCAACGATCGAGTGGACGCGGCGGTGGCTGGCTTCTTCATGGCCGCCGTGCTCGTAATCCTCGCGGATTCGGCTCGGGAATGGCTGGCAGTCGCAGCTGGCAGGAAAGTGGTTCGCTCGAGCGAGACACCGTTCGAAACGAAAGCTGTTCAAGCGTGAGCAGCATTCCAGGAGGATCACACGCATGTTTCCCAACGTGAGCCCCGTGCCTGCGCGCACGAACAGTGGCATTCTTACCGTATGGCTCGGGCGTATTGTGCAATCACTTTGGAGTAGCGAAAAAACGGTCCGCGCCATTCTGGGGGTGCCAAACTACGAAGCATATGTAGAGCGTCTCGCCGCAATCGATCCGAGCGCCATTCCGATTGCCCGAGCGGAGTTCGCGGCGCAGTGCCTCGAGTCGCGCTTCAACAGGCCAGGCTCGCGATGCTGTTAGGCCGGCTGAGGACCGATTTCGGCTAGCCACTTGCGCTTGGCGCATCCAATGTTGACATATAAGAAGCAAAACGCTACCGTAGCGACTTGCATTAATGCAGCATTCACGACCCAGTGAATGCCGCGCGATCCCTCGCGCATGATCACCGAGCCTCAAGCGGTCACGATTACTGACAACCGGCACCCGACAACCGCGATTGCGTACCGTGGACGTTTGATGGTTCCCCGCGGCAGCCCGCCGCTTCGTGTTCACCCCTGTTCTCGGAGGGCAGAATGAACGTGTCCATTCGATCACGCTTTATTGTCGCCGCTGCGCTAGGTGCGGTCCTGAGTGCTCAGGCCCCCCCTCTCGCCGCGCAGGAGGCTGGAGGTTCGGTGCAAGGCACCGTAATCGACGGCAGCACGAAGCAACCACTCGCGAACGCCCAGGTTTCGATCGTGGGCACGCGTTCCGGCGCGCTGACTAACAGCGCGGGTGTGTACCGGATCCCGGGCGTCACAGCCGGTCAGGTAGAAGTCCGAGTCCGGCTAATCGGCTACGCACCAACCACGAAATCCGCGACAGTTTCAGAAGGTCAGACCGCGGACGTGGATTTCTCCGTGTCCCAGTCGGCTATATCACTGACTGACGTCG
>JACMME010000254.1 GCA_014379205.1 Gemmatimonadaceae bacterium | reverse complement strand
ACGATCATGCGCATCGGCTCTTCGATCGCGCGACGCACGATCTCGATACCGATATGCTCATCACGATCCTCGAACTTGAGGTCCTTGAGAGCACGCTGAGCACGAATGAACGCGACCCCGCCACCAGGAACGATGCCTTCCTCAACCGCAGCGCGAGTAGCGTGGAGCGCATCCTCGACGCGGGCCTTCTTTTCCTTCATCTCGGCTTCGGTAGCGGCACCAACATTGATCACGGCCACACCGCCCGCGAGCTTCGCCAGACGTTCCTGCAGCTTCTCCTTGTCGTAGTCGGAGGTGCTGTTATCGATAGCGACACGAATCTCCTTGACGCGGCCCTGGATCTTGTTGTCTTCGCCGCCGCCGTCGATGAGGGTCGTATTGTCCTTGTCGATGACGATACGCTTGGCCTTGCCGAGATCGTTGATGACAGCGTTCTCGAGCTTGAAGCCGACTTCCTCGGAGATGACCTGTCCGTTCGTCAGGACTGCGATGTCCTGCAGCATTGCCTTGCGGCGATCGCCAAAGCCAGGTGCCTTTACAGCGCAGATGCGCAGGGTGCCGCGCAGCTTGTTGACGACCAGAGTCGCCAGCGCCTCGCCCTCGATATCCTCGGCGATGATGAGCATCGGCTTGCCGAGCTGCGCAACCTTCTCGAGAATCGGCAGCAGATCCTTCATCGACGAGACTTTCTTGTCGTGGATGAGAATGAGAGCGTCCTCGAGCACGGCCTCCATCTTCTCGGGGTCGGTCACGAAGTAGGGGGACAGGTAGCCGCGATCGAACTGCATGCCGTCCACCGTCTCGAGCGTCGTCTCGAGGCCCTTCGCCTCTTCCACCGTGATGACGCCGTCCTTCCCTACCTTCTCCATCGCCTCGGAGATCAGATCGCCGATCTCCTGGTCGTTGTTGGCGGAGATGGCGCCTACCTGCGCGATTTCCTTCTTGCCCGCGGTGGGGACGCTGATTCTCTTGAGATCTTCCACCACGGCTGCAACAGCCTTGTCGATGCCGCGTTTGAGCGCCATGGGGTTTACGCCGGCGGTGACGTTCTTGAGCCCTTCGCGGAAGATCGCCTGGGCGAGTACTGTGGCGGTTGTCGTGCCATCGCCAGCGATGTCGGAGGTCTTGGTTGCGACTTCCTTGACCATCTGCGCGCCCATGTTCTCGAGCGGATCAGAGAGCTCTATCTCCTTCGCTACGGTCACGCCGTCTTTCGTAATGGTGGGAGCGCCGAACTTCTTGTCGATGACGACATTTCGGCCCTTGGGTCCGAGCGTCACCTTGACGGCGTCCGCAAGCTTGTCCACGCCGCGCTTGAGAGCCGCGCGAGCGTCAACGTTGAAATGCAGTTCCTTGGCAGCCATATTTTCTTTCCTGTCAGTGAGTAAAAGGGATCAGGCGAATCCACCCCGCAGGGAGTGGTTCGTACCGGAAATCAGTGGCCAGGATCAGCCCATTACCGCGAGGATGTCCGATTCGCGGAGTATCAGGTACTGCTCGCCGTCGAGGGTAACCTCGGTCCCGCTGTATTTGCCGTAGAGGATCTTGTCACCGACCTTGACGTCCATGGGGACACGCTTGTCCTTTTCGAACCGTCCCGGACCGGCGGCGATAACCTCGCCCTGCTGAGGTTTTTCTTTCGCTGTGTCGGGGATGTAAAGGCCCCCGCGCATCTGCTCGGATTCTTCCAGCGCCTTCACAACGACGCGGTCGGCAAGCGGGGTAACCTTTACGGCACTCTTGGTGGCCATGAGTTGCGCCTCTCCTGAAATGGGGGTTGAACGGAAGCTGTGCACGCTCGCTAGCACTCAATCTTGTAGAGTGCTAACAAGCCCGTAATGTAAACCCGGTTGGTACGATGGTCAAGGGCGTGAAGAGAAATTATCCCTGGTGAGCTAAATCCATCTTCTAACGCATGTTACACTGTCAGACGTCAAGTAGCTTCTGCAAGTGTAATGGCGCATTGCCAGCAGGGCGCGGAGTGGAGATTTTCTTGGGCGGATCAACGTACAGTTCGCTCCCAAGCCGCTCATTGAGCGGGCTGCTAAGCGGTTCCCTCAGCGGTGAGAATATCGTGCGCCAAACGCAAGCCCTGCAGTGTGAGATACAGGTCTACCTGATCTATTTCGTTACACAGTGGCGCCAGGAGGGGTGCCAGGCCTCCCGTCGCGATCACTTTCGGAACTGAGTCCGACGGCCATTCTTTTTTTATGCGGCGCACAAGCCCGTCAGTGCTTTCCGCTGCTCCAAAGACTACGCCTGCCCGAATGCACTCTTCGGTGCGTTTGCCTATCACTCTAGTGGGCGGTATCAGCTCGATGGCCGGAAGCTTTGAGGTTCTACGGAAGAGCGTCTCCGCCAAAGAGCGCAAGCCGGGTGCAATAACGCCACCGAGAAAAACACCAGCTGCCGTGATGCAGTCGTACGTAGTGGCGGTGCCTAGGTCCACCACAATCATGTCGGTGCGGTACAGTCTGCTTGCAGCCAGAGTGTTGACTATTCGATCTGCACCCACGGTCATCGGCTCGTCCACTTCCAACGTGATCGGCAGCCGAGACGAACCATCGATCACGAGTGGTGCGGCGTGCAGCCATTGCGCGCACGCTTCGGCGAGCGGTCCCGTGACGGGCGGCACCACCGATGCTATCGCGGCGCCGCTCACTCTTCCGCTCTGGACTCCGGCCGCTTGCATCAGCGCGTGAAGCAGTAGCCCCCACTCATCCGGAGTTCGAGTCGATTCTGTAGTGATGCGCCAATGCGATTCAAGCTCGGCGCCCTCAAAGAGTCCGATCGTAGTCTCGGTGTTCCCCACATCTAGCGCGATGATCACGCCTCATCCTCCAGCACGAGTGAGCCGGCGTGCGCGAGTACGACGCCGGCAGCGGAATGAATGGCCAGTGTTCCATCGGCCGAAATCCCGCAAACGCGGCCGCTCGCTGGCTGGCTGCACCTTCTGCCGCGAGCCATATCGCGCGTCTCGAGATTGCGCATTTCTTCCTCCGACAGCGGTCCTGCAGCTGCAGCGGCCGCGCGCATTGCGGGAACGATGGCTCGAAGCACGTCAATTCGGCTTGTGCCTGGTCGCAATCCACGCGCTCCGGGAACGCCGGCCGGTGCACGCAGGTTGATACCCATTCCGATTGCCATCCACTCTATCTGGTCGCCCCGCCATCGCGACTCGACGAGAATGCCAGCAAGCTTTCCTCCCTCCACGTACAGGTCGTTCGGCCACTTAAGCAACACGGTTCCTCCGGCATATATATCAATGGCCTGAGCGACCAGCAGGCCCAGCCTGATTGAGACCAGATCGGCGCTACCTCTATTGCAACGCTCGAGCAGAGTGAGCCAGATCCCCGATCCTGCTTCCGATGTCCACGCACGACCTCCGCGTCCGCGGCCCTCCGTCTGTGCGTCGGCGAGCACGAGCGTTCCGGCGGGAGCGCCTGACCGAGCCAGCTCGTGAGCCAGGTCGAGCGTCGAGGCAACGACATCGCGAAGCTCGAGGCGCGGAACTCGGAGGATTGCCCGCAAGTCGTCAGCTGAGTGGCCCTCGTATGACAAATCACTAGCCACGCTGCGCCACCAGCCAGAGGACGATTACGCCAAGCGCCAAGCGATACCAGGCGAAAACACCGAAGCTATGCCGGCTGACATATTTGAGCAGAACACTGATCGCCAGCCATCCGCTGACCGCGGATGCGACAATACCAACGAGCAAAGGCGCACCAACGCCCGTTTCACGGATTGCTTCCGGAACCTTTACCGCAGCGGCTGCCGCTGTGATAGGCATGCTCATCAGAAAGCTGAAAACAGCGGCGCTTTCACGGCTGAATCCCAGCGCACGTCCTGCGGCGATTGTAGAGCCCGAACGTGAAACACCCGGTACGAGCGCCACGACCTGCGCCAGTCCGAAAACCAGTGCATCCTGCCATCTCATCGTCTCTATGGGGCGCGTACTAGGTGCGAGCCTGTCGACTGCCCACAGGATGACACCCATGATGATCAGAGCACTACCAGTCAATGCAGGTGCACGAAAAATCGTCTCGGCGTACTCGTTGAGCAGAAGACCGGCAATTCCTCCCGGGATCGTCGCAATGACCAGGAACACGGCGCGCCGTTGGGCTTCGCCTCGAACCTTTCCTGAACGAATTATCTCCCAGCCACCACGCACAAGGCGCGTCCACTCCTCCTGAAAGAACCACAGCACCGCGGCGAGTGTTCCCACATGCAGCGACACGTCGAACGCGAGCCCGGGAGCTGGCCAACCGAAAATCCAGGGCGCCAGGGAGAGATGGGCGGAGCTGCTGATCGGGAGAAATTCTGCAAGTCCCTGCAGAACTCCGAGGACAAACGCCTGAAAGATCGTCAATCCGAGGACCGGGCAGTGCAGCGCGTTCGCTTCACCTTCGTGCTACCACGAAAGCCAACATTGCGCACAGCATAGCGGCTTTCAAAAGGCGCGGACTTCCCTTGCGACCAAGCACCGTAAGCCGAACAGCGATCGCGCAGAAGAAGAAAACGGGCACGAGCGCCGCCCAAAAGGCCGGCTTCTGCAAGCCAACCGGCAATATGGCGGCGGCAAAGATCAGCAACGCCAGCACCAGAATCAATCGCGCCCCAGGCACACCGATTCGCATCGGCAACGTCCTTCGAACTCCCGCATCTCCAGCGGCATCGTCGAGATCTTTCGCTATCTCTCGAGCGAGGTGAAGCGGCGCGGCGATAGCTACGAGCAGCAACCCGGAGCGCGGGCGTCCCGTTGCCCAGGCGCCATACAGGAATGGAAGCGATGCCAGCAACGCCACTGTGAGATTGCCGGGCAATCCCAGACGCTTAATGTGCGGGCTGTAAAAACGCATCGGCACGAGAAGTATCACCGTGAGCAAGGCAAGAGAGGGTGCCGCAAGCAATGCAGCCACCACAGCCAACAAGGCTGCGAATCGCGCCAAACCGAGGGCGGTAGCTTTGCTGAGCAGACCGGACGGGAGCGGCCGTTCGGGATGTGCGACGCGATCGATCTCGATATCAGCCGCGTCATTCCACGAGTTGGCCGCAGCCGTAAGGGCCATGGCCGCAACCATTGCCGCGAACACAGCTGCGGAGATGCTACCGCGGGCCCACCATGCACCAAGCATTACGCCGGCGGCCACCATGAGCACATTCGGCAGGCGAACAAGCGCAATGTACGCGCTAGCCAAGCGCACGCTGGTAGTATTCCTCATATTTTGCAACGATGTCGTCCTGTGCGAAGCGCAAGCGCGCATCCGCGGCCGCCGCATCACTGATGGACTTCCAACGATCACGATCGCGCAGCATCTCGCTCGCCGCCTGAGCCATGGCTGGAACGTCACCCACCTCACGCAGTGCGCCGGTCACGCCATCGACAACTACCTCCGGCAAGCCGCCAGCCTTCGAGGCTACAACAGGTACACCGCACGCCAGGGCTTCGAGTGCGCTCAATCCGAACGATTCGCTCTGACTGGGAAGCAGGAATAGATCGGCGCTGGCGAGCAGCGGCGCGACCGCATCGATCTTGCCGAGAAAGAATGTTGATCCTTCCACGCCAAGGGAGCGCGCCTCCTTTTCCGCAAGGCCTCGATCAGGTCCGTCGCCGACCATTACGAGTGCGCTCGGAATCTCCTGATTGACTGTCGCAAATATCTGAATGATGTCACGAACTCGCTTGACGGGACGAAAGTTCGAGATGTGCATGAGCACACGCCTTGAACTTCCGATCTGATCGCGCAAGGTATGGGAGTAGCGCGACCTGTCGTAGACCACGGGATCGATGAAATTGTGAATCACTTCGACGTCGCAGCTCGAACAGCCAAAGGCGGTGTACGTCTCGCGCCTGAGATAGTCCGACACGGCGGTGAGACCATCCGACTTCTCTATAGAAAACTTCGTTATCGAGTGAAACGAAGGATCCTGGCCGACAATCGTAATATCGGTTCCGTGCAGAGTGGTGATTACCTGCACATCCTGGCCGACTTTCGCGAGCATCTCCCGAGCGATCCATGCGGATGTCGCGTGCGGAATCGCGTAATGCACATGGAGAAGATCGAGATGGTGCTGTCTCACAACGTCATGCATGCGCACCGCCAAAGCCAGATCATACGGCGGGTACTCGAACAGCGGATACCTGCCAACGTCTACCTCGTGGAAGAAAACACGCGGGACGAAATCAGGAAGGCGGAATGGCTGCTGATAGGCAATGAAATGCACTTCGTGCCCACGTGCGGCCAGCGCGAGGCCAAGCTCGGTAGCCATCGCTCCCGAGCCACCATAAGTGGGATAGCAGGTGATACCGATCCTCAAGCAGCCCTCTCCCACCATGCAACCGCTTCAGCAGCGGCGTCCTGCCTGCGCGGATCGAGTGTCGTAACGACGTCTCCCGAAAGCTGGTGCCGGAACCAGGTGCGCTGCCGCTTTGCGTATTGTCGCGTCTGAATGATGACGCGATCAATCGCCTCTTCCCGCGAAAGACGGGACCGGGTGTGCTCCCTCATTACCGCGTAGCCGGTCGCGTTCCAGGCTGCCGCATCCTCGCTGAGTCCGGCGTCCAGCTCGCGCACCTCGTCCAGCCACCCCGAGTCCAGCATCTGCCGGATTCGCCGCGCGATTCTTTCCGCCAATCCATCCGCCGGGTCAATCACAAGATATCTGGCGGAGATCCCTTCCTGGCGCGGCGCCAGTTCGCGCACGGTGGAAATTCGGACACCAGCCAGAAGCGCAGTTTCGAGTGCGCGGAGCAGTTGAGTGCGTCCGAGGTGCGCTACCCGGGGATCCAGTTGGTCACACCAGCGACGTAGCTCACTGGTCGTCCAACCACCGAGCAACCGATTAAGCGCACTCCGGCGGCCGGGGTCAAGCTGCTCTGTCTGGGACAAGGGAATCGTGAGAGCCCGTATGTAGAACCCGGTCCCTCCCACAATCACCGGAGTTCGCCGCGTCAGCTGTGCTTCCGCCAGAGCGGCACGCGCCATCTCCGCCCAAAGCCCTGCGGAGTAACGGTCATCAGGCTCAACGAGATCGATACCACGGTGCCTCACGCGAGTACGCTCTCCGATGGATGGCTTCGCGGTGCCAATGTCGAAGCGGCGATACACCTGGCGTGAATCGGCGCTCACGATTGTCGCGTCGAACCGCTCGGCAAGCATCATGGCGATAGCGGATTTTCCGGCCGCCGTGGGGCCGCAGATTACGCGAAGCCTATCGCCGTCCGAACCGTCGCTCAATCTCGTCCCACGGTAGGTGAACCACAGTCGACCGCCCGTGAACATCGTGGGCCGGCAAAACGGTTCTGGCGAGCGCGCTAAAAAGAGACCGCATCTCACCGTCCGACATTGAATCTCCGGCCTTTATGGCCGCCTTGCACGCGACTGTAGCCGCCAGCTTCTCATGGCGGGAGGCCGTGCCGGGCAGCCGGCTCCCTGTGAGTGCATCAAGTGATTCACGCAGGCAGCGCTCTGCATCGAAGCGGGGATGCGGCGCCGGCACGCTTTGCACTAGCAGCGTATGTCCCCCGAATCCCTCGATCTCATAACCCAGCCGCTCAAACATTTCCCGATGTTCCTCAAAAGCGTCCCCCTCCTGAGGACCCACGTGAAGCGTCAGCGGGAAAAGCAGCCTTTGAGATGCCGCGTCGCCATGCTCCAAAGCATGCATGAATCGCTCGTACAGCACGCGTTCGTGTGCCGAATGCTGGTCTATGAAAACAACGCCATCCTCACGCTCGAACATGATGTAAGTGTGCCGCAATTGCCGTAGCGGAGGCACCGGGATGGCCTCTTCGCGATTGCGCTCCGGCATCACGATGTCAACCGCGGTGACGCTGCCACCCAGCAGTGGCGACGCGTCCTCCGGACCTTGCAGGACTTCCACGTCAACGGGCGAAAAGGCAATTTTTGGAACCGCCCAGAAAGCCGGCACCCCTATGGAAGCGGCGCTGCGTGGAGATCCCAGCGCGCGGCGCACGGCGGATTCCACGGCGCGTTCCACCAGCCAACGATCCCGAAAACGAACCTCGACTTTCGCCGGATGAACGTTGACGTCAACCGCGTCGGCGGGGACGGTGATGTCCAGAAGGACCGACGGACGGGTTCCGGCCGGAATTGTGGAGCGGTACGCAGCTTCAGCCGCGCGCACCATGCCACCGTCACGGATAGCCCGTCCGTTCACGACCACGTGAATGCGGCGGGCGGCGGTGCCCACGTCACTCGGACGCTCTACCAGCCCAGTGACATGAACCTCCCCGCGAACGTCGTCCACGTCCACGAGTCGGTCGGCGAACTGCGCTCCCCAAAGCGCGGCCACCCGCGCTCGGACGGAAGGTGCGGCTGGAAGGTTCATCACCTCGCGCCCCTCGTGCGAAACCAGGACGCGCACGGATCGCCGAAGTATCGCGGTACTCGCAATAAGATCGGCGATCGCCCGCCACTCCGAACGCGCCGAACGAAGAAAGCGCTGCCGCGATGGCGAATTGTAGAACAGCCGCGAAACCGTCACGGTTGTACCCGTACGGCGGGCTGCGTCCCTCACTTCAATGATCTCCCCGCCCTCAGCCCGCACCAGGGTTCCTCCGCCACCGTTGGCCGATGTTTCGATCTCCATTTCCGAAACGGATGCAATCGCCGGCAGCGCCTCCCCGCGAAATCCGAAGCTGCTCACGCCTACAAGATCCGAAGCATCCCTGATCTTGGAAGTCGCGTGACGCCGCATGGCGAGCAGAGCGTCCTCACGGCGCATACCGAAGCCATCGTCAGCCACTCTAATGCGGGAGCGCCCCCCATCCTCGATGACAATCTCGATGAACCGCGCATCCGCATCGAGGGCGTTCTCGACAAGTTCTTTCACAACGGAAGCAGGCCGCTCGACCACTTCGCCCGCGGCGATCTGGTCGACGACCGCGCTCGCGAGAATGGCGATCTGGTGCATTCGGAAAGCTACCGGCTGTGGAGCAGGAGCGTCAATCGCGCTCGAGTGGGATAAGTGCCGCCGATGGTATCCACCCATCCTCATCCCGCGCCGACATTACGCGCACCCATCCGCCACGCCGTTCAACAATTCGCGCAGTTTCCGCGGTACGCAGGAAAAACGCGGTATCGGCACTGAGGGCGGGGAGAACGTGCACGGACGCTCGCCGTTGGACAACTCCTATATCGCGACCCTGAAGCCTGGCATCCAGCGCCCACCCAGCACCGGCGAGAACAAGCGCGAAGGCGGTGCCGCCGAGAACTTGCAGCGTCGCTCGTGCGCGGCGCGCAACGCGGACGGCGCACCATAACCCGCAGACGATCCACACCAGCGCGGCGGAAAGAATCAGCGCGCGCGGAGGCATTGGCGGTACCAGCACAGCCAGCTCGCGGGGGGTTATGCCATTGAGTGGTATACGATCGCGGAGATCCAGTGCCAGTGGTTCCAGGAGAAGCGCGCGATGCCAGCCAAGCGCCGCCAGAGCGCTATCGCCGCCGGCCCAGGCCGCGGTACCAAGGTTCGCCCACGCGTCCGGTGCTTTGGGGGCACTTTCGGCCACAGTCGTGAAGGCTCGCGTCGCAACCGTGTAATGCCCCTGACGATACGCGCGGACTCCATGCATGAAATCTTCTTCAGCCGTGTCGAGTCGTGCCGCAGCGACAAGGGGACCAGCAACCAGAAGAATAAGCACTACAAAAAGGGCCGCGCTCCCCGCTCTTCCGAGCGGGCGAGTTTCCCGGTCAATCGCGCGATACAGGTCGTGCGCTCGCCGAGCGAGACCCGACGGCGCCCGGCCACCAGGACCAAACGCCGCGCGATCCATCATTTCAAGCATTGCAGCTATTTCCGCCGCCGTAGTCGCGGACACGCCGGCGCGTCTCGCCATTCGGGGCAGAGCCGAACGCTCGGCAAGCTCAGCAACATTGACGTTGATGCGCGCAGCACTCGCGGCGATGAACACTCGGCGAATCTCGGCGGCCGGCATCGCGTCATCTCGCTGCGCCGCCATGCGCCTAAGCTCCGCGGCGGGAGTTCGCTTGCGCCGTCGTACCCATGGTCGCCGAGCGATCAGTACCGCCAGTGCGGGCGCGGGCGCGAACGCGAGAAGCAGCCAGAAATTCTCATGCGAGTACAGCGGCGCAGGTAGCTCACCCCGATATGCTGAACGAATCTCGAGACGAGACGCGGTGTCGCTTCGCGCGCTGTCCAATGTCGCCAGCGCACCGCGCGCAATGGACAGGGTCTCCGGCACGGTCTGAGCGATACTATACTCGCGCGAAGCCGGATCGAAATACGGATACTCGATTGACGGAACAATCAGTTCACCGTCACGCTCCGGTGTAAGCACCCACTCGAAATCCTTGGCGCCACGGATCTGAATTCTGTCCGCGCCAAGAGTTACGCGGTCGCCGGCAGGCACTACCGATGCACCCGGAATGTTCAACTCCGGCCGCGGCCACAGTTTGACGTTTCCTTCTCCACTCAGGCGCACTGTAAGAGCAAGAGGATCCCCTACGCGTCCAGCCGTTGTGTCGAGCCTCACGGAAGCGCGAATCTGCCCTACCGACCCGGAATAGCCCCTGGGGCGTCCCTCCGCCGGAGGATCGATCGCGATGATAATCGCGCTGTCGCTTTTCAGCTCGTAATTCTCCTCGCGGCTGAAAAAGCTGAACGTAAGCGGGAGCGAGTACAGCAGGCGCGCAGGCGGTATCGCGATTCTGCCGGGTGCGAGAGGAACTACGGCTCGCTGGTACACGTGTGCTTCGTAGCGACGGCCACCCGTTGCCGTGACCTGCAAGACTTCCAGTGGCTGCGCCGGGTCGTAGGCCATCACGCGGCGCATGTCGGGCGCAAGCGCCTCCATCCGCCGGATCCGATCGCGCACTGACTCGTCCAGAAAGACACCGAGTTGATATCGCGCCTGTTGTCCTACAAAAACCGTCTCTGGCGTCACGTACGCTCGAAAGTTTACCAGCGCATCTGCGTCGATGCGCGTACGCGCGACTATGGCGGGACGACCTCCGCGTCCGTGCGGGAGATCCCGAACGACAATGCGAACAGGCGCCGATCGCACCGACTCGCCCGCAGCGGTAGCGACGAATGGAGAAAGCACGACCGTGCCTTCGCGCGATGGAGCAAGCGAATACCGATGCTCGGCAAGCATGCGCCGCTGTCCGTGAAGATCAATCTCCACACGGTGCGACAGCCTGTGACGCACAAGCATGAACGGCCGAAACGGTGGGGGCACCAACGCCGATGCGATGCCAGCCGGTGTGGTTACACGCACGGTTATCTCCGCTACCCCATCCAGCGCGACGGTGTCGCTGGCGGAGACGGAGATGGCCAACTGTGCGAGCACCGCGATCGTTCCGAACATTACCAGTCCTTACCCCCTGGCGGACGACTTGGCTGGTTTTGCTTCTGCTTTTTTCCCTGCACTTCACGCTCCTCGCGCGCCGCGCTGTTCAGAATCTGGTCCGCCTGCCGAGGGTCCAGCGCGCCAGCCGGCCTTTCGGTCGGCGCCTGGGCAGCGGAAGGCGTCGCGGGTTGTGGCTCCTGTTCATTACCTCCGCCCCCTCCTCCACCACCGCTGCTCTGCTCCTTTTTCCGCCGGTTGGCGAGCTCGTAATTCCATTTGGCATCAAAGGAGGATGGCCGTATCCGGAGCGCGCGCTTGTAACTTTCCACCGCGGCGGTATATGCCTGCTCGGCAGCTTCTGCGTCCGTTGCCCGCCCCTTCTCCAGGTAGACGAGCCCGAGGTTGAAGAGGGCACGGAACCGAATCTCCAGATCCCGCGAAGTTCCCGCGCGCTCGAGCGGTGCAATGGCAGCATCCCGGTCACCGGCGGCGAGAAGCGCAGTGCCAAAGTTGTACGACGTGACCGCGGACGTATCTCCCTGCTTGATGGCTGTCTGATACGCCAGCGCGGCCTCGCGGTACTTTTTCTTGCGGAACAGCCGGTCGCCTTCACCGGGGATCGCCGCCGCCGCTGTGCTGGAAAGCAGCATCAGCAGCATTGCCGCCGCAGCCGCCGTCGCAGCGGCCGGTGCCTTGCGCCGGCGGCCGCGCCGCTCGGCCAACAGGGTGTCCAGCATTGCAAGCAGAAGTGCCGGGATGACGAAGAGCTGGAATCGCGGACGTCGGTTTGGACCAGTATCTGTGGATCTTTCCGTGCGCCTGAGATTCGCCAGAGCCCGCCGTGCGCGGGTCGCCTTGTCGGTGGCTGGAGCGGGAATGAACGAACCTTTTGCCGCCTCCGCCACCGCGCGCATAAGCTGCTCGTTGTAACGTGTGACCACGACCGCTCCATTCTCGTCGCGCTTTGGTACAGTTCCCTCCTCCGACAGTATCGGAATTGTCGAGCCGGCCAGCGTTCCAAAACCAACCATGACCACCGCGATGCCGGCTTCGCCCGCCTTGCGCGCAGCTGCGATGACTTCCTCCTGTTCCTCGAACACTTCGCCGTCAGCCATTATGATGAGAGCGCGATCACTGCCGCTCTTGCTCAGCATCAGAAGCTCTGTCCCTTGCCGAATAGTCCGAGCGAGGGAGCTTCCCGCCTGCCCGACGACGCTCGGATCCAGATTCTCGAGAAACAGGGAAAGTGCGCTCCTGTCCGCGGTGATCGGCGTCAGGATATAGCTGCGGCCAGCGAAAGCGATGAGTCCGAAACGGTCGCCTGTACTCGCGGCGATCAAACGGCGTGCCTCCTGCTTCATGCGTGCCAGGCGCGACGGTCGTTCGTCGGTGGCAAGCATGGAAAGTGACGCGTCCAGCGCGAGTACTATGTCTGCTCCGCTACTCCGAACTATCGTGCGCTCAATTCCCCACCGCGGACCCGCGAACGCGATGCCGGCCAAGGCCGCGGCCGTTCCGAGCACAGCGGCGCGGAGTGCCGGCTTTCTTTTGGCGGAAGGCGGAACGAGGCGCCCCACGACCTCGGCGTCGCCGACGCGCGCCAGCCGCCGCGCTCGGCGTCTCGCGCTCAGCAGCATCAACGCGACGACCAGCGCCGCCAGCGCGGGAGCGAGCACGATAGCCCAGGGATACTCGAGATTTTCCATCACGGGAGCGGTCCCCGCCAAGCGAAGAGCAGCATTTCCAGGGCGAGCGCCAGGAGAGCGGCGCCAAGAGGCCAGCGAAAGATCTCGGTATAGTTGATGAACTGCTGCACGCGAACAGGAGATCTCTCGAGACGGTCTATCTCCGATGTGATCCGCTCGAGTGCAGCAGCGTCACGCGCACGGTAGTATCGTCCGCCGGTCTTTCGCGCGACTTCGGTGAGGAGCTCATCATCGATTTCGACGGGGCGATTTTCATATCGAAGGCCGAAGAGACCGCGACCGACGGGTACAGGCGCCATGCCCTCGCTCCCGACGCCAATGGTGTAAATCTTTATGCCGAACGCCGCTGCCGCCTGCGCCGCTGTGAGCGGGTCGATCGACCCGCGGTTATTGACACCGTCTGTGAGAAGGACCATGACGCGCGAGCGGCCTGGCGCTCCGCGCAGCCGGTTTGCAGCGGTGGCAATCGCCGTTCCAATGGCGGTTCCATCTTCCAGTTGCCCGGGTTGCAGGTTCGCTACAGCGGCGAGCACCACTGGATAATCCGTGGTCAAAGGCACCTGCGTCAGGGCTTCTCCAGAAAAGGCTACCACCCCGATGCGATCTGAATTTCGTCCGCGAATGAATTCACGAACCTTGTCCCGCGCCACTTCCAGCCGATTCAGAGGCTGGAAGTCCTGCGCTAGCATCGAGCTCGATATGTCGAAAACCACAACGATGTCGATGCCTTCACTCGTCACATTTTCCGCGCGCGCGCCCGCACGTGGACGTGCAAGCGCAATCACCAGCGCGGCGAGCAGCATATTCCGCAGGACGAAAAGCGTCAGGCTGATGGCTCGTCCGGCTCGCGGACCCTTTGCCAGGACGTCAGCACGCGAAAACACTATGGCCGACGGCCTGCGGCGCCGCCGCCAGAGCCACCACAGTGGAAGCAGGACTAGCAACGTCAGCACCCACGGCGCCGCGAACGACATTTCCGACAGCGCCTTCATGCCGCGGCCCGATCCGGCGCGCTTCTCGCGCGCACGGCGTCTTCTACTTCCCGCACCACACCGCGGCTATCACGCGCCATTGCGCGCGCCCGCTCCACCGTCACCGGGCGTCGCGCGAACTTGATGAGATCCGCTTCCCATAAAATCGAGCCGAGACGCTGAGACGGTACATCCGAGCTGTTCTCCAGCGCACGGATGATCTCACTGCTCGTAAGCGCCGGATGCGCCGCATCCACTCGCAAGGCGAGGTAGTCCCGCATTACATCCACCATTAGCGCCACGAACCGTCCACGCTCCCCGGCCTCGAGTAACCCCATAGCCTCGACTCGCGCGAACTCGCGTTCCGCGTGCACAAAGGCATCAGCCTCCTCCACGGCGCCGGACCGTTTCCTCTTGCGGCGGCGCCACCATGCCCACAAGAGCAATCCAGCCAGAGCCAGCGCCAGCAGGCCCGCCAGCAACCGGTACCACCAGGGACGCAGCGAAGCGAATATCTCTCGCGCCGGCTTCGGAATGTGCAGAGTCGTGTCTCGTGGTAGAACACTGCGCACATACACACGTGCATTGGCCAGCGAAACCCGCTGGCGCGCACGTCCCGTAACCTGAACATCGGCCAGAGCACTGTGAAGGCTGCCAGTATCCCATGCAACAAGTCTGTACTGCGCTGATTCATCCACCGTGAGAGAATCACGATTGGGCAGGACAGCGCGCGGATCCACAGCTTCAACGCTCGATCCGCTGTCGGGCCCTGCTGGAAAGGCGATTACCGAGCCGCGAGGTGCACTCACTCGCACAGTCACCATGAAGGGATCCCCAACCGTCACGGTTTCCGGACGAACCGTGATTCCAACGCGGACCTGAGCATCGGCAACATTTGCCGCGGCAGCGATTGCCTGCAGCAATACTACGAGCAGCAGCACACGTATCATCTGCGCCGCCCGCGCTGTTCCCGCAATCGGAAGAAACGAAGCAACGCATCGATATACCCTTGATCGGTGCGTACGACGATTTCGTCAATGCCAAGCCTCCGGAAGATTCGCTTTCGCGATTCCCCCTCCTCCCGCACGGTTTCCTCGAATTTCGCGCGAACATCCGGGTCACTCGTGTCCGCATTGAGTGTGAGCCCCGTCTCGGGATCGGTGAAACGCGCCAGTCCGACGTCGGGGAGGGAAAGCTCGCGCGGATCTTCCATCGTCACAGCCACCACATCATGCCTTTGCGCCAGGAGCTTTATGGGCCGCTCGAAATCTGTTCCCAGGAAATCGGAGATCAGGAAGATGATCGAATGGTGACGCAGCATCCTTACCAGATAGTCGACCGCACCCCCAATGTCTGTCCCACTGCCAGCGGGCTCGTACACCAGGATGTCACGAATCAGCCGCAATGCATGCCTTCGTCCTTTCCCCGGCGGAACAACGTGTTCCACCGCGTCCGTGAAGAGCAGCGCGCCGACACGGTCATTATTCCGAACACCCGACATGGCGAGTACAGCACTCAACTCCGTTGCCAGCTCGCTCTTGAACCGGTTTATGGTTCCAAATCGCGCTGAACCCGAGAGATCCACTGCAAGCATGACCGTGAGCTCGCGCTCCTCGATGTATCGCTTCACATACGGATGGCGCATTCGCGCCGTGACGTTCCAGTCGATCGACCGCACCTCATCGCCCGGCTGATATTCCCTGACTTCGGCGAACTCCATCCCCTGTCCCTTGAACACCGAATGGTATTCGCCAGTAAAGAGAGAGTTTACAAGTCCGCGCGTCCGCAGCTCCAGGAGCTTGACCTGTCGCAGGATTTCCGGCGGAACTCCGACTATTTGCCTGGTGCCGGCCGCGGGCTTGCCTTTGGGTGCGCCGCGTGCGCCGCCTGCGCTTCTTTCCGGCACGCGCGCGCGTGGCGCGGCGCTCATGGAGTTTCGATCTTGCCCAACACCCGCTGCACGATCTGATCGCTCGTCACCTCTTCTGCCTCGGCTTCATAGGTGGTAAGAACGCGGTGCCGCAGAATGTCGGGCGCGACCGCCTTCACGTCATCGGGAGTCACGAAGTTGCGCCCACGCAGAAAAGCGTGCGCTCTCGCGCCCTGCGCGAGAAAAATCGTCGCACGGGGGCTGGCGCCGTATTCGATCAGAGGCGCCAGATCCGGAAGTCCAGCCTCAGCCGGTCGACGAGTGGCATGCACGATATCCACGATGTAATCCATCACGCGGTCGTCGAGGTACAGTTCCGCGATTCGCCGGCGAGCTTCCATAATCTGTTCCGGCGTCGCGGCGTGCGACACAACGATCGGCTCACCTCCCGCCATACGCCGCATGATCTCCTTCTCTTCCTCGCGCGTGGGGTAGCCGACCCGCAGCTTCAACATGAACCGATCGACCTGCGCCTCCGGCAACTGATAGGTGCCTTCCTGCTCGATCGGGTTCTGCGTGGCCAGCACGAGAAAAGGCTCGTCGAGCTTGTACGTCGTTCCACCAATCGTGACCTGCTTCTCCTGCATGGCCTCGAGAAGAGCGGCCTGCACCTTGGCCGGTGCTCGATTGATTTCATCGGCCAGGATTATGTTCGCGAAGATTGGCCCTTTTTTCGCCCGAAACTCTCCCGTGGACTGATCGAAAATCATCGTCCCAAGAACGTCAGCGGGAAGGAGATCCGGCGTGAACTGAATGCGTTGGAAGGTCGTGCTGATTGTCTCCGCGAGCGTTTTGACCGTGAGCGTCTTGGCCAGCCCCGGAACTCCCTCGAGCAGAACGTGCCCACCCGTGAGCAATCCGATCATCAACCGTTCGACCATATAGTCCTGACCCACCACCCGACGTCCCACCTGCTCGACGATTCTCTGAACAAGCACTGTATCGGTTGTCGGCGCTAAGCGTGTCGCCACTTTCACTCTCCTGATCTGTCCCTGCGAAGGCCGCTGCGTGACCTACCCCCGCTCGCAGCGAATTGTTCAAGATCGGTACCAAGCGCGACGCCGATGCGCATTCTGCGATCGGATGCTCTTGGTGATCCTGCTCCCCTAGGGAAGGTCACTCCCTGCCTTCGGATTGCGGATTACTGAGAAAATTTGAGCACGCCTACCGCTCGATTCGTTTCCTCCTCACAATCGTCAGCGGTCCAGTGCGGTTATTTCCGCGATCGCACGACGCTCGCGCGCGGTGAGCTCGCGCGTTTTCCCGGGTTTCAGATCGCCCAGGCTCACAGGCCCGAACTTCGTCCGCACAAGACGCTGGACCTCCAGACCAAGTGCTTCACATAGCCTTCGCACCGCACGGTTACGCCCCTCCGCGAGCGTCACAGTGAAATCCCAGAGCCCCTTGCCAAGTGAAACGGCGGTAGCGTCTCGCACCTCCATATCACCATCCTCCAGCGTAATGCCTCGCAGTGCATTTCGCGCGGCGCGTTCTCCGTCCCCGCGAACCAACGCCACGTATGTGCGCTCGACCTCGCGGCTGGGATGCGTGAGCGCGTGCGCGGCGTCGCCGTCCGTCGTGAGGAGCAGTACACCCTCCGTCAGGTAATCCAGCCTGCCGACGTAAGTCAGCGCTGGAATGTCTGGCAGCATATCGAACACGGTGGCCCTGCCACCCGGATCACGCCGGGTGGTGAGCACACCCGTTGGCTTGTTGAGCACGAGCCACTGCGATTCCCTGGCGCGCGCCACCACTTCACCATCGACGACGATCTTGTCCACGGCTGGATCGACTATCTGCCCTGTGCGTGCGACTGCGCCGTTTACGGTGACGCGTCCGGCTGCGACGAGCTCTTCGGCTCGCCGGCGCGACGCGACGCCTCCGCGCGCAAGTGCGCGCTGGATGCGCATTGGAGCCGAACTTTCCCGGCGTTTTTCCAAGGGTTACGCGAGCGGAGCCGGCTGAGTTCGTAGCGCTATGGAGAGCTCGTCCGCGCGCGGGAGCTCACCAAGATGACGAAGCGCGAAGTATTCCAGAAATACGGGCGTGGTCCCGTACAGAAGCGGGCGTCCAATTCCTTCGGCGCGGCCCTCGACGTCTATCAAGCCACGGTCGAGCAATTGGCGCAACATACCCCCTACGGCGACTCCCCTGATTTCCTCGATCTCGGAGCGCCCCACTGGTTGCCGGTATGCGATGATCGCCAGCGTCTCGAGCGCAGCACCGGAAAGTCGTTGCGGCCGGGCGGCCAGCTGCGCGCGCTCAATCGCTTCCGTGAATTCGGAGCGAGTGAGGATCTGCCAACCCCCTGCTATCTCAACCAGCTCGATGCCGTGACCCTCGGTTTCGTACTGCCTTCGCAGCTCATCCAGTGCAAGGAGGATGCTGGCTGGGGATGCATCCGGATCGAGTGCAATGAGCTCGTCAGGCAGGGCAGGCCGGCCACTCGCTATGAGCGCGGCCTCAAGCAGCTTCGCTAGCGGCGTCACGCAAAATCTCCAATGGGCCAAAGGACCTGGTTTGCCTTAACCGGAGCTCTCCCCGGCGGGCAAGCTCGAGCAGTGCCAGCAGCGCGGAGAGAACCTCCCATGATTCCGCGTTCCAGGAAATCAGATCAACCCAGCGGAGTAACGGGGAGCGCGCCATGAGGTTTCGAATCGTCAGCATCGCGCCATCTACGTCCAGCGCTCGCGGAATGACATCATGCACGCCCGGATGCCGCACCATTCGAATTACCCGATCGGCAGCCGCGAGCAACTCCGCAAGGGAAAGTTGCAGGGCGGGTGCCGTCTCAGCGCGTTCGGGAGAAACGCAGCCGCTCCTGAATTGACTCCGGCGTTGCTCGCTCAACTTTTCGAGAACGTCCGCAACTTCGCGCATCTGTTGATATTCCAGCAGCCGTCTTACCAACTCGGCTCGTGGATCCTGCCAATCGTCGCCTGCATCCCGCTGCGGAAGCAGCATTTGAGCCTTGATCCGGAGCAGACGAGCGGCCATCTCGAGATATTCCGCCGCCGCACTCAAGCCCAGACCGTGCACTCGTTCGAGAAATTGCTCAGCGATGCGAGCAATGGGAATGTCGGCAATCTCGACTTCCTCTTCACGAATTAGTATCAGCAGAAGATCCAGGGGACCGTTGAACTGGTCAAGGTCAACGACGAAGCACGACGAGTCAGCCGCCACCCCCGTAGCGGCTAAAAGACCCACGGTGATGGCAGCATGAATCCGTTTACAGACCCAAGAAGGATTTGAGCGACACCGTACACCGGTGCCATCCAGATATTCAACAATGGCCGACCAACTACGAGCACCAGAATAAGCAGAAGCATTCCGTACGAGCCGATTTGCTGATACCGCAATGACCATGCGGGTGGCAGCAGGTACTTGAAGACATGCGACCCGTCGAGCGGCGGTATGGGAAGAAGATTGAATCCGATAAGGCCCAGGTTTATGATGACACCGCTTATCATCATTTCCTGCAATATGGCTAACGTGCGGGCGGCTCCCGGCATCGAGTCGCCGAGCAATCCGAGCACGGCGATGAGAAGTGTGCAAAGCACGGCGATGACGAAGTTGACGGCAACCCCGGCAAGGGACACGATGATGTCCCCTCGTTTGTAATTGCGATAATTGCGCGGGTTAACTGGAACGGGCTTGGCGCCTCCAAGAATCAGGCGGCCGCCCGATGCAATGCCGAGCATGAGCGGCATCAGAATCGTTAGAAAGGGGTCGATGTGCTTTGCCGGATTCCAGGTCAGCCTTCCCAGCTGGTAGGCGGTGGCATCCCCTTGCTTGAGCGCCGCGTAACCGTGCGCATACTCGTGCGCTACCATTGAGAACAGCAGCACCGGTAAAGCCAGCAGAATGTTTCGAACTGTCTCGTTATCCAACGTGTTTTTTCGGCTTGAATTATCAGGTGGGTGTCGAACTGGCGCGAAAGCTATGCGTCACCCCGAAGCATGTCAAAGTGAAGTGGCGCCTTGACATCCACCGCATGGACCTCTAGGTTCCGCCTTCGCCTAAGTCGCGAAATACTACGTGTAGATGGAGAGTTTTGTGCCGAATATTGCATCAGCTGAAAAGAATATGCGAAAGTCGCGAGCCGCGACCATCCGGAATCGCGCCCAGCGTTCCGCGTTGCGCACCGCGCTCAAGAAAGCGCAAAGCGACGAAACCAGCCAAAGCGAGCGAGATCTGGCAATTCGTTTACTCGACCGAGCCGCCCGAAAAGGCCTCATCCATCAAAATGCGGCCGCGCGCTACAAGAGCCGCATAGCGACCGCGAAATAGACACTGCGATCGGCGTTCATAGATGAAGGGGCGAGCCAGGCACGGCTCGCCCCTTTTTTCTGACTGCCGCTACATCCCTACAGGGCGGCAAGCTCGGCGCCGCAACGCTCGCAATACCATTCAGTCGGGTAGTTCATGGTCGCGCATTCCTGGCACTTGAGAGTCTTGACCTGTTCGTTGGGTACGTCTTTCAGGAAAGCAGGAACACTACCCGTGAGACGTCCGCTGGTCGACGACCCTGCACTCGAGGACACCGGCTCCGGAGCAGGAGCCGGCGCACTTTCGGCGCGGGCATTCTTGCCTCCTCTGCCAGTGCGAGGCTCCACGACCGAGCTGAGAAACTGAAGCTCGTCAAAGCCCTCTCCGCGCTTCGCGGCGACTCCGGTGGCATTTGCCGTGGCGGGAGGAGCCGCGGGCGCCGAATCCGCAGCCCACTTTGCGTCTCGCGGGGCAGATTCACTGGGACGCTCCTGAGTGAAAACCGGAGTGGGCCGGCCTGTTCGCTCGAGAACCTCGTGCAACCGGGAAAGCTCCGAGCTGACTGTGGCGTGTTCAGCGTTCAGCACCGCCATCGCCTCATCGCTCAGGCGGACTATCTTGTCCGCTTCCCGTGCATCCAGCTCGCCGATAGCGGCACGCAATTCCGCTTCCATTTTCTCATCGCGACGGCGAGACGTATCGGCATCGAGGGCTGTAACCCGCTGCACCAGCGTATCGGCCATGCTCTGAACTTCAGCGCGCCGCTCGAGGAGCCGCGCGATAACGGCCTCGAGGCGCTGTTCGTAATCGCCGCGAACTCGCTCGTAGATGTGTGGAGGCGTGCTCGCGCGACGGGACTCCAGCGCCGCCAACCATCCCTCGAAGCGCTGGCGCTCGTTGAACATCTCGAGAATTGCGTCGCTTGTAACAATTGATTTGTTCATCGATGACTCCGCCGGTCGTCCGGCATTGGACACCCAGGATATACTCCTGACCCCACGGTTCGTTCGCGCGCCGCCACAAGCTCAGCGACATTGGCGGAAGACAGCTTGTTCACCTTTCCCAACAGGCGTGCGGTAAGCAGAATGCGGGCCGTGTGCTCGAGACTTTCCATGCGTTGATGAGCGATTTCGAGTGTCTGTCCCGCGGTTACCGCCCCATGATTTGCCATCAAAAAGGCATCGTGAGACCCAAGGTACGGCTCAAAGCGGTCGGCCAGAGCCTCCGTACCAGGCGTATCATAAGGAATCAAAGGTACCCAGCCAACCTGAAAAATCATCTCCGGCAGCACGCAACTCTCAAAACCTTCTCCGGCAACCGCGAAGCCCGTCGCAACCGGCGGATGAGCGTGAACCACAGCGCGAACGTCGGGACGTAGCGAGTAAACTCTAAGATGCACCGCTATTTCGGAAGACGCCCGGCGAGAACCGCGTTGTACTTCGCCTAGCAGGGAAACTTCCACCAGATCTTCCGCGCGCACATCGACTTTGGACATCCCCGCCGGCGTTACAAGCACACTACCGGATGCGGTGCGCACCGATACGTTGCCATCCACACCCGCAATCAAACCTCGATCATGCAGTCGACGGCAAACTTCTACAATCTGCCGGCGAAGCGTCACAGAACCGGTCATGCCCACGCTGGCAAATTACCGCACGACGCCGGAATGTGAAGCCTTGTGGGCCAAAACGATACGCGGGCATCCGTCCTCATGAATCGAGCCGATGAACGACCTCCCCTCCAACAACGGTACAAATCGCTCGTCCCCTCAACACCTTCCCGGCGAAGGGAGTGTTGCGTCCCTTGGAAAGAAACTTAGACGGATCCACAGTCCATTCGCGCTCGGGATCGAAAACTGTGACGTCCGCAGGAGCCTTCTCAGTCAGCACGCCACCGGGAAGCTTGAACACTCGCGCAGGTGCGCAAGCCATGAGCTCGACAAGGGCAGGCAGATCCAGCAGGCCAGGTTCGACGAGCTCGGTAAGCAGAACGCCAAGCGCGGTCTCGAGACCAACAATGCCGTTGGGGGCGTCAGCGAACTCGCGCTCCTTTTCGTCGTAGTGGTGCGGCGCGTGATCGGAGACGATCATGTCAATGGTCCCGTCGGCTACAGCCTCGCGCAAAGCCTGCACATCAGCAGCGCTTCGAAGTGGAGGGTTCATCTTGGCGTTGGTGAAATACCCCTCGACCGCAGTGTCCGTGAGCGTCAAGTGATGCGGGCAAACTTCCGCTGTGACATTGATGCCTCGCTCCTTTCCCCAACGAATCAACTCGACGGATCCCCTGGTACTCATGTGCGCGAGATGCACGTGACCGCCTGTACGCCGCGCCAGCAAGATGTCGCGGATAACCATTATCTCCTCCGCTTCGGAGGGGATTCCCTTGAGCCCCAGGCGCGCGCTGACCAGCCCTTCATTCATCGAGCCGCCCTTGCTGAGCGTGGGCTCTTCGCAGTGGTCTATGACGGGGATCCCGAAAGCGCGTGCGTATTCGAGTGCTGCCCGCATGAGGTGGGCGCTCGCAACCGGATGCCCGTCGTCGCTCATGGCGACGGCACCTGCGCTGACCATCTCGCCAAACTCGGCGAGTGTTTCCCCCTTTTGTCCAACCGAAACGGCACCAATTGGATAGACGCGCGCGCCACCCGCGCGGCTGGCCTGCCGGATAATAAAGCCGACGGCAGCCTGATTGTCGGTTACGGGATCCGTGTTTGGCATGGCGCACACGGCTGTAAATCCCCCTGCCGCCGCGGCGCGGGCACCGCTCTTGATCGTTTCAACATCCTCGCGCCCGGGCTCGCGCAAGTGCACGTGAACATCGATAAAGCCAGGCGCAACCACAGCGCCACCGCAATCAATGATCGTGGCCTCTTCCGGCGCAGCTATCTCCCCACCCAGTCTGGAGATGCGACCTTCGGCAAGAAGCATATCGCCTACTAAATCCAGCTTCTGGCCCGGGTCGAGCAACCGGCCACCGCGCAGCAATACCGGCCGCGTCAACGCTCTCCCCCGTGCTTCGCGGCCTCCGCCAACTCGGGGCGGCCCCCAGCGAGCAGGTACAGAACCGCCATTCGAATAGCGACTCCGTTGGTAACCTGCTCGAGAATTACGCTATTGTCGCCGTCCGCGACGTCCGAGTCGATTTCGACGCCGCGATTCATTGGGCCGGGATGCAGTATGAGAATGTCACGTTGCGCTCGATCCATTCGCTCGCGCGTCACTCCGAAGACCCGGTTGTACTCGCGCAACGAAGGGATATAGCCCGCAGTCATGCGCTCCAGTTGCAAGCGCAGGATGTTCAGCGCATCAGCCCACTCGATTGCCTCCTCTATTCTGTTGAAAACCGTCACGCCAAACTCGCTAATTGCGTTAGGTAGCAACGACCTGGGTCCGCAAACGGCCACTTCAACTCCCATTTTCTTGAGCCCCCAGATGTTCGAGCGGGCTACGCGAGAGTGGAGCACATCGCCGCAAATGCAGACGCGCTTGCCGGCGAGCGTACCGAAGTGATCCCGAAGTGTCAAAAGGTCGAGCAGCCCCTGTGTGGGATGTTCATGAGTTCCATCGCCTGCGTTGATAACGTTCGATTCAATCCGCTCCGCCAGAAACTGGGCTGCACCAGAGGCACTGTGGCGGATGACAACCATGTCTATGCGCATCGCCTCGAGGTTGCGGGCAGTATCCACAAGGGTTTCTCCCTTGCTCACACTCGATCCCGATGCAGCCACATTGACCGTGTCCGCCGACAAGCGCTTCTCCGCAAACTCAAAGGAAATACGGGTTCGCGTGGATGCTTCGAAAAAGAGATTGACAATCGTCTGCCCCCGAAGCGCGGGAACCTTCTTGATCGCGCGCTCGCTGATTTCCTTGAAAGGTTCAGCGGTGTCGAGAATCAAGCGAATCTGCCCGGAGGAAAGCGGCTCCAAAGCCAACAAATCCTTTCCGAGCGCGCTCGTCACTGCGCCGTCTCCTGCGCGACAAGAATGACGGCATCGCGCCCGTCGACCTCTTTTACCATTACATCGACGCGGCCAGTGGGGCTTACGTCGAGCGTCTTGCCTACCACATCCGCATGAATCGGGAGTTCGCGTCCACCTCGGTCAACCAGGACAGCGAGCGCAATGCGCGCGGGCCGGCCGAAGTCGGCCAGCTCATCCAGAGCCGCGCGCACCGTTCGCCCGGTATACAATACGTCGTCAACAAGCACCACATGCCTTTGCTCCAGATTCCAGGGCAGGTCGGTAGGACCAACGACAGGCCGCGGTCCCACAGTCTGGAGATCATCTCGGTACAGCGTTATGTCGAGCGCTCCTCTTGGTACCGCAACGCCTTCGCTTTCCTCGATTATCCTGGCGATGCGAGCAGCGAGCTGGACCCCTCGCCGTTGAATTCCGACGATTACCATCCTGTCGGTGCCATCGTACAGCTCGATTATGTCGTCCGCCATGCGGCGCAGGGTGCGGTCCATTGCCCTTGCATCGAGCACAGTAGTGTTATCGGTTGGCATTAATGGGGAATGATAGGCAGGAGAGGCAATGCCCGTAAGCGGGAAGGGTGCGCGATCGCTGCATTAATGAGGGTCAGACAAGAAGTTGCACCTTGCCGCTGGTTTGCTGGAAACACTTGACAAGGGTTGTCACAGCTGTAAATACGTAATGTGGAAAGTTATGTTTAGTGATGGGCGCCATTCTCAAACGGATGGCGCTGGTTTTGCTCGCTTTACCTGATAACGGCTTTCAGTCGCAAGCGCATCCGGTGCGGGTTACGTGCCGCGGGCATAGTGCGGCGACACTCAAGGGTCACAATGCCTGAAATGTTATCACACGACAGAAGAAGTGCTGATGACAAGCTCGCCGGTGAGCCGAGGCAGGCCAAAGTGTCAGCACGGCCAATTCCCGACGCCGCGACTTTGGAGTTCGCTACCCGACTCGCGAGCGAGGGGCAGCGCAAGTATTTGGAACGGGATTTTGATGACGCACTGCAGTTACTTCAGAAGGCGCTTGAGATCCGCGAGCGGGCTCCGAATGTCGCATCATCAGGACTCATTGAGAGCCTGACTTCCCTTGCCGCCGTGCACGTTGCGCGTGGTGACCTCGGTCGGGGGGAGCTCCTGCTCGAGCGGGCATTAGCTGGCAGCGAACAGCTCTTTGGACACCAACATCTGAGCCTTTCGCCGCTTCTGAACAACCTCGCACACGTATACTACAAGAGAAAGAAGTATGAGCCGGCTGAGCGCTTGCTTTCTCGGCTGGCCGGTATCATGAGCAACAGGGGAAACTCGGAGCCGGAGCTCGCGGCGGTACTGGCCAGTCTCGCAACAGTTAGAGAGGCCACCGGCCATATCGCCGCAGCGCGTCAGCTTTGGCTGCGGGTTCTCTCCATCCGGGAAACAACGCTCGGAGCGGATTCCCCCGCGGTCGCTGCCGCGTTGGAGCACCTTGGCGAGCTTAGCGCGGCTGCGGGACATCTTGAGCAGGCGATATCACTCCGCGGCCGCGCGCTCGCCATTCGGGAGCGCTCGCTTTCACCCAGCGATGCCAGCCTCCAGGTTGCGCGTGGAAAGATTGCCTCGCTTCGGGCTGCTGTTGACGCGCGAATTGCCCGCGCAAAAGAACCTGCTGGGAGACCCCGGACGGGTTTTTCGGACATTGAAGTGACACCAGCGGCCGGATCATTGGCGGACCGAGCTTCGCCCCAAACACCGCGGACCGTTCCCGTTGAGGCAATCTTTCAAGCCATTGCGGCAGCCGGCGACTCGAGCGACGGCTTCGCCGCACGAATTTCCAATCGTTTTCGGTCGTTTCTCTCCGGACAGGCGGCTGAGCGTGCGCGTCAACAAGGCGCATTGCCTGAGCCTGGCTTTTTGGCAACTGCGTCGAATGTGCTATCACCATCTCGGGCAATCGAACGTCTCAAGTCCGATTATGATGTACTGGATGAAGACGACTATGTGGACGGGGAGAACGCTGAAGGGCTAGACGAGGACAGCTTTGTCACGGACGGAAGGGATGAGGAATCAGTGGTTACGGGAAGGTTCGATTTGTTCAGCGATCAAACCTGGCCGAAAACCAAGTTGATTGGAGGAATTGTCTGTCTGGTCGCGCTACTCGCGGTAGCCGTCTCGCTCATTGCCGGCACGGACGAATCTTCAGCGCGAGTATCGTCCGATTTGCAATCAGTTGAAGCCGGGCAGATCTTCACCGACGAAAACACCGGCGACAATTTCGAATCAAGCGCGGGCGTGACCGAAGCTGGGCGGAACTCCTCTATGGAGCCAGGCGTCAAAGGTGGGCAGCCTTCTCCAGCGACGCGACAGCGGCTGCTCGACAGCCTTGCTCGCAAGCGCATGGATTCTCTCGCGCTGCCTTTGCGTGCGGGAGCTTCGCAGCTCCGCGTGCCGAGCGTGCGCGCGATAGTACCCCAGTAAACTCCCCGGCTAACGCATAACGCGGCTTGCGTAAAGCAGGGCCGCACGGATGGGGCGAGATTCGAACTCGCGAGGGCTGTTACACCCCACACGCTTTCCAGGCGTGCGCCTTAAACCGCTCGGCCACCCATCCCTCTTTACCTTAGCAGCATCTTTCCGCAGCGATAGGACTTGGCGCTGATACTCCATTGCGCAGCCCGAGCGAAGTGGAGCTTAACGCTGGCTGTTGACAAGCACTCGTCCCAGCGAGGTATCGCTCCTCACTGCTGATACGAGGAGAAGATGCATCAGGCGGACAGGGTGGGATTTGAACCCACGATACCGGGTTCACCGGTATGCCGGTTTTCGAGACCGGTGCCTTCAGCCACTCGGCCACCTGTCCAACGCAGAGCGCGAAGTTTAGTCCCCCTCCGAGGGGGAGTCAACGGAATTGCGGCGGGCTCGAAAGAAGTCACTCAAGAGTTCGGCACACTCCTTGGCGCACACCCCACCGCGTACTTCGGGACGATGATTGAGGCGGGGATGCCGCAACAGGTCGCCAACCGAACCGGCCATTCCTGCCTTGTCATCCCATGCACCGAAAATCACTCGAGCGGTCCGCGTCAGCACAATGGCGCCCGCACACATGGCGCACGGCTCCAAGGTGACGTACAGAGTACAATCCTGTAGCCGCCAGGATCTGATGCGCGCTGCCGCCGCGCGCAGCGCGAGTATCTCCGCATGGGCGGTTGCATCCTGATCACGAAGTGTGCGATTGCTTGCACTGGCAACGATTTCGCCGGCGCGAACGACAACCGCGCCGACCGGTACCTCACCAGCGAGCTCACCGCCACGCGCCATTTCCAGTGCGGCCCGAATTCCTGCCTCATCCGCGGAGGAAAAATATTGATTTTGTACCGGCACGCTGGTTGCCTTGGAGGTGATCACATGTTTAGACATCGGACAGGACATACGTGCGAATTTCGCTGATCATTACGTTGGTCGCTGCACTCGCGTGCAAGGATGATCCGATTGAGCCTCGCTCCAACGGTCCTTCCCGTTCAGCACTCAACGGAAGTTTCTCCTGTGTGGGTTTCAAAAGCATTCTATTCTGGGGCGGATGGTCTCGGATACTATCGCGGCTCATGCCGTAATTACCTCACTATCAGCGCTGCCGCGCGCGCCGATTCCATCGAGACGTTTCCTTTCAGCATTGGCGTCAACAACGTCGTAAACCGTCCTGGTTTCCTGGGGGCGCCGGAGTACTGCAATACAATGAAGTCGCGGGAACTGCCACAATCACCTATCCTGGTCAGCCAACCGACAACTTTCACGTAACTTCCGAGGGTGTATCGATCTTCCTGGAGCAGACACGATTGTTCGATTTCTCCGGGGACGGCCGGGCAGACTCTCTCTTTCTTACGTTCCTGAAGACGCAGACATAGTCTACACCGCCTGAAGGGCTGGATCCCGATCCCGTTGCCCGGATCCCCGAGAGAAGGTAAGCGAGCCGCCGTCGCCAGAATCAACGACAATGTGATCCCCTTCGGAAAATCGTCCTTCGAGAACTGAAAGCGCGAGCGGATTTTGGACAAAGCGCTGAATGGCTCTCTTGAGCGGACGTGCTCCGTAAACGGGATCGAAGCCACTGGCCGCCAGCGTGCGCTTGGCCTCCGGGGTCACCTCCAGGGTGAGCTTACGATCGACGAGCAGTGCTTCCAGGCGGCGAAGCTGAAGGTCGACAATGTGCTCTATCTGCGCCATGTCGAGTGGCCGAAACACGACAATATCATCGACGCGATTCAGAAATTCGGGTTTGAATGCCTGCCGAAGGGCCGCGAGGACGAGGCTCTCTGCGGTTTCCCAGTTACTGCCTGCGTGGTCGAGAATATCCTGGCCGCCGATATTCGAGGTCATGATGATAACGGTGTTGCGAAAGTCCACCGTGCGTCCCTGTGAGTCGGTCAATCGACCGTCGTCAAGGATCTGAAGCAGTATGCTGAAGACGTCCGGGTGCGCCTTCTCGATCTCGTCGAACAGTATTACGGAGTAAGGACGGCGGCGTACAGCTTCAGTCAGCTGACCACCTTCCTCGAAGCCGACGTAACCCGGCGGAGCGCCGATGAGCCGCGCGACGGCGTGCTTCTCCATATACTCGGACATGTCGATGCGAACCATCGCGGTCTCCGAATCGAACAGGAATTCCGCAAGTGCCCGCGCCGTTTCCGTCTTCCCCACTCCGGTGGGTCCGAGGAAAATGAAGGAACCTATCGGGCGGTTGGGATCCTGAAGCCCCGCCCGGGAACGACGAACCGCATTAGAAACAGCGGCAACTGCCTCGTCCTGGCCCACGACGCGAGTGGCAAGCACGCTCTCGAGCTTCATCAGCCGCTCGCGCTCCGTCTCCATCATCCGCGAGACAGGAATTCCCGTCCAGCGCGCGACTATCTCCGCGATGTCCTCGGCATCGACCTCCTCCTTGAGGAAACGACTGCCACCTTCCTGGCGGCTCGCCAGCTGCTGCTCCGCCTCTCTCATTTCCTTCTCGAGCTGCGGGATGGTACCGTAGGAAATCTCGGCCGCCTTGCCGAGATCACCACTGCGGGTGGCGAGCTCGGAATCGACACGAGCCTGTTCGAGACGCTGTTTCACGGCGGCGACCTTGGTAAGCGTATCCTTTTCCGCCTGCCATTGCGCCTTCATGGCCGTGGACTTCTCACGCAGCTCAGAAAGCTCGCGCTCGAGATTCTTTCGCCGTTCCACTCCGGATTTATCGGTTTCCTTCCGCAATGCCTCACGCTCTATCTCGAGCTGCATGATACGCCGGTCCACCTCATCGATTTCCTGTGGCATCGAATCAATTTCGATTCGCAACCGTGCCGCGGCCTCATCGACCAGGTCGATGGCCTTGTCTGGAAGAAACCGGTCACCTATGTAGCGATGCGAAAGCGTTGCGGCCGCGACAATGGCACCATCGGTGATTCGTACCGCATGGTGTGTTTCGTAGCGCTCCTTTAGACCACGCAGCATTGCGATGGTGTGTTCTACGGACGGCTCGCCCACCAGCACGGGCTGAAATCGCCGTTCGAGAGCCGCATCCTTCTCAACATGCTTGCGATACTCGTCCAGCGTGGTGGCTCCGACTACCCGCAGCTCTCCGCGCGCCAGCATCGGCTTGAGCATGTTGCCCGCGTCCATGGCTCCTTCCGCCTTGCCCGCTCCAACCAGAGTGTGCAACTCGTCAATGAAGACGACGAACGCGCCCTGATTCTCAGTGATCTCCTTGAGAACAGCCTTCAAGCGCTCCTCGAACTCACCGCGATACTTCGCGCCGGCTATGAGCGCACCGAGATCGAGCGCGACGAGCCGCTTGTTCTTCAAACCCTCGGGCACATCCCCCGTAGCGATGCGTTGCGCGAGCCCTTCGACGATTGCTGTCTTTCCGACTCCCGGCTCGCCAATTAAAACCGGATTGTTTTTCGTGCGACGCGAGAGCACCTGAACCACGCGACGAATCTCTTCGTCGCGTCCGATCACGGGGTCGAGCTTGCCCTTTCTGGCGATCTCCGTGAGATCGCGTGTGAAACGCTGGAGCGCCTGATACTGTGTTTCAGGAGTCTGATCCGTCACTCGATGCGAGCCTCGCACAGCCTTTAGTGCCTCGAGCAACGTCTCTCGCGATGCACCCACGCCGGTCAAGAGTTCACGACTCTCTGTGCCGCGCATGTCCGCGAGTGTGAGAAGAAGGTGCTCGGTCGATATGAAGCCATCTCCGAGTCCGCGTGCGGTTTCCTCTGCACGATCAACCAGCTGGCTGAGCTCGCGCGAAAAGGTGGGCTGCGCGGAAGACTGCTTGGGATGCCGCTCGATTTGCTTTTCAACCCCAGCGCGCAGCTCTGCTACGCTTGCGCCCACTTTCTGAAGAAGGGGAATGACTATCCCTTCGTCCTGGTTGAGAAGTGCAAGCAGCAGGTGCGTGTCATAAACGACCGGATTGCCCGTTCGTCGTGCCAGTGCAAGCGCCTCCGTCAAAGCTTCGGAGGCTTTTAATGTCAGACGGTCTGGGTTGATCATTAGGCTAAGAGAATACTGTATGGTCGGTACAGTAAAATACTATCACGGCGCAGTTTACGAAGCTTCAGGCAAACAGGCTGAAGGCGTATTGGCTGGCACGAGTCGCTTGTGCGCCTTGAGTCGCATGGTGTTACCAGCGCTCCGCAAAACATTGAGCGCGAAAGTCACAGTCGAACCCTACGTTTCTTTAGCGTTCAATTCGGCGTTGGTTTAACCAACCCACCTGAGTCGGTTACGAGTGCTGCAACGGTCCGTGCCTCTTCAATAAGTGATGCGATGACTTCGTTTGCGGCTGCGGAAAGTGCCTTTACTATGGCAGGCATCGTTGCTTGCGGGACCTCATGCTCCACCCGCTTTGT
>JACMME010000025.1 GCA_014379205.1 Gemmatimonadaceae bacterium | reverse complement strand
TGGCGGATTCCGGGTGAGATCTGGCCCGGCCTGATTGCTGGCCTGCTTAGCGGACTGGTTGGTGCGCTGTTCTTTGCGGTAGCGCACGCCGTTCTGATATTGCCGATCTGGTCCCGCATGGGCTCGGCGCTTTCTTCGGGTGGCGCAAGACGCGCCGCCGCCGCGGAATGATCTCGGGCGCTGTCGCTACGTTGGCTCTCACCATAGCGATGGCGGGTCCGGTTCCCGTCGCGCGCAGCCTCCGTGCGTTCGGGATATTCCTGGCTGTGCTTCCGGCCGCGGCTCTGGCAGGTGGCGTTCTAGCGTTGCTAACGCGCTGGCTTCACGCTCTGCGAGTGCGACGGCGGGTCGGACCTCCAATCGCGCCCGCGACCTGATTGTAAGGCTGGGTCAGGGTGAGGCTTTGGTGGGAGTAGGGGATGGGGGATGGGGAGTGACCTTACTCAATCGTCGCGCGCTGACGCCGGGTAGCGGCGATATTTGCCGCGGTGTCAGGTAGCGACCGCCAGTCCCTCGAGTGCGAGGTTTGACACACAGCAGCGTCCGGATATCTCGGAGGCGTGTACACCGAAAACGATGTCGCGATTGGGCGTTGGATCGTCGTCAGTAAGCGTGCTCGGTAGCAATCGTCGCAGGGCGTTTACAGCGCGATCGTAGTCCCACGCGGCGAACGGGGAGTTTCGTGGGGAGAATGGTCCCTTAACCACAACACTCTCCCAGTCGAACATGCCAAGTACCTCATCGGTCTCGAAAGCGCACCAGGAATTGTGGGATAGCGTCAGCAGCTTCGCCCCTTCGCCTGTGCGCCCGAAGATCCACGGGGCTTCATAGACGTAGTGGATGGGCTCTATGTCGACCCTATCGTGCTGGGAGAACGCGATTCGGCCAACGCTGTTGCGGACGAGTAGTGCCTGAGCCTCGTCTCCTCTCAATGACCGGATTGTGGGCTTCACATAGATAGTCATGCTTCCCGGAGTGCAAGAACGTGTCCCGCCGCGCTATCGCTGCCATAGCGAGCTGGGTCTCGTCCAACGCTGAGCCACATTGCTGTCACGGGATTAACTTTGTCGACTGGACGTTATCGCGTTCGCCTATCTGCTACGTCAATGCAGTCTCACAAACCCCGCGTGAAACGCGGCCTGAGCACACGCGTCGGTGTTTGCTGTACACTCATCGCACTCGCTGCCTGAGCAAGCCACTCGGCCTGGTCACGTAACGATGCCATCCTGGCAAGCACGCTTCTTCAACCGCTTCGTGCGCGTGTTCGTGCGCCGCCGTGACTGGGGCAATGCGGAGGCACTGGTGCGGCGAACGCGACGGCTGTTCGGCGCTCCTGTCGCGCTGCAGCACCTCGCCCTGCTTGGTATCCGGCACGAGCGCGTTGCGAACGGCAGCGTGCGTGGAGAATGGCTCGCGAGACCGCGATACAAAACCGGCGTATTACTGTACATACATGGCGGCGGCTATGTGTCGTGTTCAGCGGCAACCCACCGATCCATCACGACGAGCCTGGCGCGCAGAATCGGATGCCGAGTCTTTAGCGCGGACTACCGTACAGCCCCGGAGGCGCCGTTTCCTTCCGCCCTGGACGACGTGGTGGCCACGTATCATTGGCTGCTTGCCCACGAAATGCCCGGCACGCGTATCGCCATAGCCGGCGAATCGGCTGGCGGTGGTTTGGTGCTCGCGCTCGCGCAGCTCATTCGCGACGCAGCTTTGCCGGCCCCCGCGTGTCTGGTTGCACTGTCGCCCTGGACCGACCTGGCGGGCACTGGTCCTTCGATACGCGCAAATGATGGGCGCTGCGCGATGTTCCGCCCTGAAAACATGCCCGCGTTCGCGTCTGTTTACCTCAATGGTGCGCCGGCCGACGACCCGCGCGCTTCTCCCCTGTATGGCGACCTTGGCCGGCTACCGCCGGTGTTGCTGCAAGTCAGCTCCTCGGAATTGCTGCTCGACGACGCGCGCCGCGTACACGACGGCATTACCGCCGCCGGCGGTTCAAGCCACCTCACGATATACGAAGATGTCGTCCACGGTTGGCAGCTCCTGACGCCGTTCGTACCTGAAGCGCGTGCAGCCGTTCGCGAGGTAGCCCAGTTCGTTCGCCAGCATCTGGAAGGGCGGCCGGAAGATGCTGCGCAATAGTCCGGGAGGGCTCCGCCTCGCTCTACATAAGTCACATCTCGGAGCTGAAGGAGCTATCCACTATATCTGCCGCGAGGTCCACGCTTCGGAAACTACGCGTGCGGCTGCGATGTCATCGACGACAAGGATCAGCCTGTGATCGTGGTCGCTGTACATGACTTCGATATTGACGCCCGCTTCAGCCATCCTGCGTGAGATCTTGCCCAGCTGACCGGGCTGTGCCTGGTTCAACCGAAGGGCCAGCACATCCCGCTCCTGCAGGACTCGAATCCCCGCCGTTTCAAGTGCGTCACAGGCGGCGGTGGCATTCTCAAAGAGAAAATGAGCAACAGCGCGACCGTCGACCACGAAGGCGCCTCCGCCTTCGACACTCACACCGGCGCGGCCAAGCGCATCGCCCATATCGGCCATGGCGCCGGGTCGGTTCTCGAGAGCGATCGTCAAATCTTTCATCACCCAATTCCTCCTTGTGGAAAGCGCGCAGCGGACGGCGAAGCGGGACACCAGCTCACCCCGTCTGCACCGTGACCTGATGCCGGATTGGGACACTGCAGGAGTTGGCGATGAAGCAGAGCTCATGAGCCTTGTCGTGCAGCTGCTCGGCGAGCGCCAAGTCAGCATCGGCAGCGATGGTCACATGCGGGTGCAGCGTGATCGTTTCAAACTTCCCGCCGCCGTTGACGTCAACGGCCAAACTGCCTTGAACGGTGTCTTCATAGGCGAGCACACGAACACCCTGCCGGGCGCACAGTGACAGATAGAACAACATGTGGCAGGCGGAAATGGAGGTCAGGAAGAGATCCTCGGGATTGTGCTTGTCCGCCTCCCCCCTGAATGCCGGGTCTGCTGTACCGCTGAGGTCGGGCTTACCTGCGACCAGAACGCGGTATTGACGGCCATAGCTGGCGTAGCTGGTGGTTCCTTCGCCTGTATTGCCATCCCAGATCAGACGCGCGGTGTACTCATGTGCGCTTTTCGTCATTTTCCATTTCTTTCGTGACCGTTATGTGAAGTTGGACTTTGCAAGATATAGCCTTGTCCGACCGTCACGCTTTGATTACCATCAAACCATGCACGACGTACCTGACATCGCTTCCGTTGCACGGCTGATGGGCGATCCCACGCGGGCGAGAATGCTCACAGCCTTGATGGACGGCCGGGCGCTTACTGCTACGGAGCTATCGCTACAGGGTGGGGTCACTCCGTCCACGGCGAGCAGCCACCTTGCGCGGCTCGCCGCGGCGGGGCTCACGGAGATCGTGCAGCAGGGGCGGCACCGCTATTTCCGGATAGCGAGTCCCGAAGTCGCAGCGGCTATCGAGGGACTCATGAGCATTGCGCCACGCAAGGAGCTGCGCACGATAATCCCGGGTCCTGGCACTGACGCCCTTCGTCGCGCTCGTGTGTGTTACGACCACTTGGCCGGGGAGGTGGCTGTCCGACTGCTGGAGCGTCTGCGGGAAAAGAAGCTTGTCAGTGGAGTCGACGAAACGCTGGCGCTTACGGTCAACGGGGAAGCGTGGTGCGAGAGAATCGGGATCGATCTCGTCGCCTTGAATGCCAGGCGTCGGCGGATCTGTCGTCCGTGCCTGGACTGGAGTGAGCGCCGCACACATTTGGGCGGTGCTCTGGGGGCGGCGATTCTGGACCGTCTAATGGCGCTCCGGTATGCCCGCCGGGTGCGAGCCAGCCGCATGGTGGTCCTCTCGGCCCGGGGGGAAGCGTTTGTGGAACGCCTCGGGTAATGTCAGGCTGCCGGTGTGAAAGTCATTCCAATTCCGCGTATACCGCGAGCGCGCATTCCGGGCAGAGTCCGTGGGTGATCGGGCGAACTGGTTCGGTGAAGAGTAGAGGTTGACGGCCGAGCGCTTCGTCAATTTCGCACCATCCCTCGACTTCCAGTCGCTTGCACCAGCTGCATACCACTAACAGGTCGCCTGCGTGTTCGCCGCCGAGATTGCCGATGGATTCGCTACGGGGAGTGATCGCGCGCCGCGCCATCGCAGCGTAGAGAGAGAGCGCCGCCGGTGGCTGTGCTTCTTCACGCAGAAGCTGCACTTGGCAGTTGAGCGTGCCTTGTGGACCCTCGCCCAGACCAACCGCGAGCGCCATGAATCGCTGCACCACGGGGGAGTCGCACCGGAAGGGCAGCGTTACCTGATGCTCAGTCGCTCGCACGCGATGGAAGAGGGTCCGGTACAGTTCCTGAACGGTGCGATTGGCTATGAATGTCCACAGCGACTGGCCCATGACGCGGCCTGGGAGGGAGGGAGCTTCGTTAGCCTCGGCGAAGGCGATCCAGGCGGCGTTCACCGCCACGACGCGGTCGGAAGGATCGAGCAGATAGGATGTGTTCACTGCTACATGGGCCGAAGTGAAGTCAGGCTGCGCGCGTTCGATAAGAGTGCCGGTTTCACGTTACAATCTAAGCGGGGTTAGGTGGTTTCTAACCAGCTCACTGTGATACGGAAAGCAAATGGACTTATTGTAGCACTGCAGCGACCGGCCAAACTGAACCAGGGCCAGGAACATTAAGTTGCGATGCGTCTACCTGCTGGTGTAATCCTGATAGATCCGCATACCGGAGCCGCTACTGTGACCCACGGAGCACCACCGCCCCTTCGCCAAAGACGTGGGTCGCGTCCGCGAACGACCCCGACGAATCCTCATACTCAACTCGACCAGCAACCAGAGGTCGAAGCGGCTCACCCACTTCGCGCCGCCCTCGCCAAGGCCGTTTTCGCCCTTGCGGATGTACGGGAGCGCCCCAGTGCAGTTTCGGTTCATGGAGCACGGGCGCTATGGCTGGATGCAGACGTAGCTCGCGGACCGCGCGATGCATTTCTCGTTGGGACCGAGTTCGCACATCTGCACCCGGCACCCGACTGGAGCCTGCACGCGGCGCTTCCACCGGCGCTGGCTGAAGAGGCGGTAGCGCGGGGTTGGGCCGAGGTGCACCCAGTCGCGCGACGCGGGTTGCTCCCTGCGAACGTTGTGATGATCTATGCTCCGCGCGACGAGTCTGAAGTCGAGGTGGTGCGCGATCTGGTCTTCGCTGCGTACGGCTTCGCGCGTGGGGAAGACACTCGCGCATCAGAACGCTCAGGCGAATCAACTGCTCTTTCCGAAGTCGCCGAGCCGTGACGTCTCTGCTGGTGTCCGATTCCAACTCCTGCGGTTTGGCGTCAGGGGCGAGATGCGAGTGATTGCACAGCTGGCAACTCTGGTCGTGGCTGGCGGTGTTGCTGTAGTGCGGCCAGTTCCTCTGCGCGTCGGAGCTCAACTGGCAGTTGAGACCCATGCCGACACCGTGGTTCCCGACTTCAGAATCCTGGATACGCTCATCGATTCCGAGATGAAGGCCACGGCCACGCCGGGCGCAGCCGTGGCGGTAGTTCTGGGGAACCAGGTCGTGTATGTCCGATACGCAGGCGTCGCGAGCGTCGAGACAGGCGTCGCCGTCACCGAGCAAACGCTCTTTCGGACCGCTTCGACGACCAAGATGCTTACCGCGGCAGCGACACTTATCGAAGCCGAGCGTCTCCGCCTCGATCTCACCGCGCCCGTAGGCGGTCTCGCGCGCGGATTGCCGGCCACGTTTCGCGCCGCATCGTTGCGAGAGTTGTTGACACACTCTGGCGGAATGCGCGATGGGGCGTCGTATTACGGCCCGCATGATGACGACGCGCTGGAGCGAGCGGTTCGCTCCTGGCCGTCGGATTACCGCTTCGCTCCGGCGGGTGACGTGTTCTCGTACTCGAACCTGGGCTATGACCTCGCTGCACGTGTGCTGGAGTCGGTTACTGGTGACCGCTTCGCTGACCTGATGCGACGCGCGCTTTTCGCGCCATTTGGAATGACACACTCGACAGTGCGGCCGTTGGAGGCGATGACATATCCCTTCGCTCAGGGGCATGACCTGGACGCGGACGGCATTGCGCGCGTGGTTCGCCCCTTTGCGGATGATTCGCGCTACTGGGCGAACGGGGGAGTCTTTACTACAGCGGTCGAGTTCTCGCGCTTCGTCCGTACACTTCTCAACGGCGGCCAGCTCGATGGGCGCGCAGTAATGTCACCAGCGTTGACTGCCGAGATGCTGCGCGGCTACGTGGATGTTCCGGGCACACGCGCGAGCGAGCATGCACAGTACGGTTACGGCCTGAATGTGAAGACGCTGCGCGGTTTCACAACCTTGCAGCATGGTGGAGAGCGAATCGGATTTGGGTCTGTAGTTCGAATGGTGGCGGAGCAGCGGTTTGGAATAGTCATTCTGACGAATCGCACGGGATCGTATCTCCCGAAAACACTCGAAGCTGCTTCAGCACTCGCAGTTCCGTCCCGGCCGGTACCAGCTAAGGAGGGCCAACCTTTCACCTCACTGGAAGCGCGCGCCGGCCGGTACGTGAACGTACCGGACACGCTTGCCTTCGAGGTCATTGGCAGCGGCAACGGCTTCCTTCTTCGCCGCTCGGGTGACACTGCGGCCGTCGCGCTGGTGCGTTCGGCAGACGGGCGGTATGTCGCGGGAGATCTGGCACTGGTCTTCGTAAAGGGGAAGCGCTCCGGGAAGCATTACATGCACCTGGCAGGCAGGTCGTTGCGGCGCATCGACGAATAAAGCAGGTGCAACAAGCCCCTGCCGCAGAGCCACTGTCGGACGTCTCGCGGCGCTCGGCGCGTGGCGGAGTGGTGCAGCTTGGCGGCCAGGGCATTCAGCTGCTGCTCATGGTCGCTTCCGGTGTTGTGCTGGCTCGGCTCATCACGCCTGCTGATTTCGGCCTCGTAGGCATGGCGGCCACCCTCACATCGCTCTCAACGGTGATGCGGGATTTCGGCATGCCGATGGCCACAGTGCAGCGAGCCGCGATCGAAGACCGGGATGTAACAGCGCTCTTCTGGCTGGGATTGCGACTCAACCTTGCGCTGGGGATTGGCCTGATGCTGGTCGGCCCGCTGGTGGCAGGGTTCTACAACGAGCCGCGGGTAGTGGAGATCGTGATCTTCGTCGCCTTCTCGGGGCTGGTGGCCGGTGTCGGCGCGCAACACGAGGCTCTGCTCATCCGTCAAATGCGTTTCGTGGCGCTTCGGAGCATCGATCTGTGCTCGCTGGCCATCGGCATGCTGGTCGGTGTTGCGCTCGCCCTGGCGGGCGCGGGTTACCGGGCGCTGGTACTGCAGAGCGTTGCTATCGCCGCGGTTCGCGCCCTGGGACTCTGGTACGTGTGCCCATGGCGTCCCGGACCATGGAGGTCGGGTGCATCGGATCGCGTGGCTTCGCTGGCGTCTTTCGGGTGGTACCACACTGGAGCGAAGTTGCTGCGATACCTGAGCCAGAACGTGGATCAGATCGTGGTGGGTTACCTGTTTGGAGCGCGCCAGCTGGGCTTCTATGACAGCGCCTACCGCTGGTCGATTTCCACCTCCCAGCAGATTTACACACCACTGCAGAACGTGGCGGTATCGGGACTCAGCAGGCTGCAGCACGATCCGGAGGCATATCGCGGTGCCGCGAAACGCGGACTGCTACCGGTGTTCTCGGCTATAATCCCAGTGTTGGCACTTCTTGCGGTCGAGGCGCGTCCGGTGGTTCTGCTATTGCTTGGACCTCAGTGGGAGCCTTCGGCGCCACTCTTTCGGTTGCTTTGTATCGCGGCCATGGGCAGTGCCCTGGCCAAGACGGTGAACTGGCTGTATCTCGCCGAGGGTCGAACAAAACAGCAAATGCGATGGGGATTCGTGACGTTACCTGTATTTGTGGCATCGGTGCTGGTCGGTTCGGCTCACGGCCCGCTCGGCGTAGCGGCCGGATTCGCCGCGGCAAACTGGCTCGTGGCCGTGCCGGAGATTCTGTACTGTCTGCGTACGTCGCACTTGCGTGCGCGGGACTATGCGATTGTGGCGGGCAGGCCGCTTGTCGCGTCCGCGGTGAGTGCGGCCGCGCTTCTCGCCGCTTTTGGTATGCCGCGAGACCCGGAACCAGTCGGGCTCGTCGTGGCATCGGCGTTCTTCGCCATATTGTATGTTGCCACCTGGCTGCTTCTTCCAGGCGGACGCCACGCCGCGCAAGAACTCGCTACCCTATTTCGCGCGCTTCCTTCACGCAATGACCGTCGATGATCTCAACGCTCAAACAATCCGGTCAGGTTGCGCTAGCCATGGAAGGCGCGTCTCCGGATCTCTCGGTCATCCTGGTTTTTGCCAGGCGCTTCGCCGTACTGCGGCGCACGCTGGCACATCTGCGCGCGCAAACCATTGCGAATCGCATCGAGCTGATTCTGGCTGCTCCCTCGCAGCAGGCAATGCGGGAGCTTCGCCCAGGTGATACGGCGGGCTTCCACAGCGTCCGCGTGGTGACCATCGGCGAGATCATCAATGTGGACAAGGCCGGAGCGCGCGCGATCGGTGAAGCTTCAGCACCGGTGATCGCCTTCATAGAGGACCATGCATTCCCAGCGCCGAATTGGGCGGCGACGGTGCTGCAGGCGCACCAGGATAACTGGGGCGTCGTAGGGACTGCGATCGTCAACGGCAACCCACGCACGGGGTGGAGCTGGGCCAACCATCTGGTGACGTATGGCCCCTGGGACATCAGCACTCCGACTGGCGAAACGTCGAGCGTTTCCAGGCACAACAGCTCGTTCAAGCGCGCTGCGCTACGCCAGCTTGGCGGATCGCTGATCCCGGCATTCGGCCGCGATGGTGCACTGCTCAAGGATTTGCAGCGGGTGGGCCACCGTATCTATCTCGACACGCGCACCAGCGTGGCCCACGTCAATCCGTCCAAGGCGTTCACCACACTCGGACTTCGCTTCCACGCCGGTCGCCTGTTCGCTGACAAACGCGTGAAGGCCGGAAAGTGGGGATTCGGCAAACGGGCAGTCTACGCGGCGGCCTGGCCACTCTACCCGTTCATTCGATTCCGCCAGATCTGGCGCAACACACTTCGCCACGCTTCGAATCGACCGCTCGTACCGCGCGTGCTGCCGGCGTTGAGCGGCGCGCTTCTCGCGGACGCCGTCGGACAGGCGGTTGGCTACCTCACGGGCGCAGGTGGAGCGGTGGACGTGCTGGCGGACTTTGAGTCCGAACGGATGCCTCATCTGGTGGCCTCGGACCGATCGACTCTGCTGGAGGAGGGAGACACGGCCGCGCAACTGGTGCCGAGAGCCGGACATGTCCGAATCGGTGTTATCGGTTGCGGGCGCGTTGTGCAGATCGCGCATCTGCGCAGCCTCGGATCCCTGCCCGGTGCGCAAATCGTCGCACTAGCCGAGCCTGATGAGTCGCGCCTGTCAGCGGCAGCGCGGCGCGTCCCCCTGGCAAGAGCGTACGCGAAGTGGGAGGAGCTGATCGGCGATGCGGACGTCGATGCCGTGCTGATCGCCGCGCCACCCGCGCTTCATGCCGAGATCGCCCTGGCGGCGTTTGAGGCAGGGAAACATGTCTATCTCGAGAAGCCCATAGCGCCTTCGCTCGCTGAAGCTGCTGGCATCGTGGCTGCATGGCACGCCTCCGCCCGCGTGGGAATGATCGGGCACAATCTGCGCTGCCATCCGATCTACTCCGCGGCTCGCAACCGGCTCGAGCAAGGGCACATCGGAAAGCCGATCATGGTGCGCACCGCCCTTACCGCCGCGTTGCGAGACATTCCGGAGTGGAAGCAGAATCAGCAGAGCGGCGGTGGTGTCGTGCTGGATCTGGCGACCCACCATGTAGACCTTTGCCGGTTCCTGCTGGGCGAGGATGTGGCTGATGCGGAGTTGGAGGAGTGGGGGGAACACTTCCAGGGCGACAGCGCCTTGCTGCGCATGCGCATGCAGAGCGGTGTGCGAGTCGAAAGCTTTTTCTCCCTGTGCGCCGTGAGCGACGACCAGGCGGAGATAACGGGCGACAAGGGGCGGCTGGTGATCGACCGCTACGCTGGCGACATACGATTCGTGGCCCCGCGGCAGTCGCAGAGCATCCGGGCGCGACTGAGCCGGGAATCGGTGGGTATGTTCCGGGCCGTCAAACGCGTGGCGCAGCCACCGGGTGAGCCGAGTTATCGAGCCGCGATGTCGCGCTTCGTTCGTGCGATCGAGGAGAACAGCGTGGCATTCCCCGATCTTGCGGATGGTTATCGCGCCCTGGAGATCGTATTGGGAGCGCGCCGGTCGGTTTGAAAGTTCTCGTCGTCACCGACTACGGTACTCCGACCGGCGGGGCCGAGATACAGTCGCTTCGCATTCGAGATCTGCTGCGCGAGCGGGGACATGAGGCGCTGATGTTCAGCAGCAACGCGCGTCCCGTGGACGTTGAGATCGCGAGTGACGTTACCTGTCTCGGGACGCAGGGCCCCGCGCGACGTTTTCTGCAGGCCGCAAATCCATGGGCGGCCGCCGGATTGCGGAGAGTGATACGAACATTCCGGCCCGACGTCGTTCATCTGCGAATGTTCCTGACGCAGCTTTCTCCACTGATTCTCAGGGAGCTGGCCGATACGCCGACGTTGCTGCACGTCGTGAACTATCAGCTCATCTGCCCCCTGAACACCAAGCTTCTCCCCGACGGCACGCCCTGCAGATATCTGGCGGGGGCGGTCTGTCAGACGACCGGGTGCGTATCGCTGGCTGGACGCGCGAGATTCGCGCTCCAGCGTCGCATGTGGGTTGCATGGGCCGACTCCGTGGACATGATCGTGGCGAACAGCGGCTGGACGGCGGCGCGGCTCACCGCCGATGGCGTGCGCGTCGAAAGCAGCGTCATTTACGGGATTCCATCGCTCGGGCCACGTCCGCCGCTGGCGGCGATACCGACGGTGGCCTTCGTTGGGCGCCTGTTCAGGAAGAAAGGTGTACATCTGCTGCTGCGCGCGATACCGATCGTTCGCACCGTCGTGCCGGAGTTGCGCGTACGCATCGTCGGGGCCGGGCCCGAACGAGACGCGCTGCAGCAACTCGTCCGCGAGCTGAAGCTGGAAGACGTGGTGACGATGCACGGATTCGTGAAGCGCGACGAAATTCCAACAGTCCTCGGAGACGCATGGCTGCAGGTTGTGCCATCGGTGTACGAGGAGCCGTTCGGGGTGGTGACCATCGAGGCGATGATGCGTGGAACTGCGCTCATCGCGACCAACTCTGGTGGTCCATCGGAAGTTGTGCGCGAGGGCGAAACGGGGTTTCTTGTGCCTTCAGGCGACGTGTCTGCTCTGGCGGCCGCGATCATCCGCGTCCTTAGTGACCGCGGGTTGGCCGAGCGTCTGGGCGCGAATGCCTACGCGATTGCGCGCCAGGAGTACACCGAGCCGTTGTCGATCGAGCGCATGCTCGCGCTGTACGAGACGACTATTGAACGGTTTGACCGGAATCGAATCCCAGGCGGTGAAACTGAGCGAGCGCGCGCCCGAAGCGCCATGCGATGAGCCCGACCGAAAGGAGCAGGGCGAGCTGCAGCGAACGCGCGAGCGACAATCGGTGCTCGCTAAGCGTACGACGAATCACTGTCACCCGCTCGCGCATTGACAGGGGTCGCGTCCAGGAAAGGTGGCGGTAGCTCTCTCGGCTCTCCCCATACGTGGCCATCTTGCGATAGTACGTCAACACATCGGCGATTTCCAGATGCGCAACGAGAGCGGAGGGGTCATAGCGCACTGCGCTGCAGGGTAGCGTCTGAACCACGCGCCGCACGAAGATTGTGTCTGCACCGCGGCGACGCTCGACGAACGGTCCAAAGCGATCGAAAGTCGTACGGCGCACCGCCATGTTGTTCGTGTGGCCGTAGTACAACTCGGGATAATGGGTGCCGAAAACGAACTCATCCTTGACGTTCTCATACAGCACGAGCAGGCGCACGGCACCCGAATGCTGTGGAAGTACGTATCCGCCAATCAGCACTTCCGTAGTGCCAGCCTGCATGGCTCGCGCAATTGCCTCCAGCCAATCGGCATTGGGCACACAGTCCGGATCAGTGAAGACAAGAATGCTTCCTTGCGCCGAGGCTACACCGCGGTTGCGGGCCGCATAAGCACCCTGCGACGGCTCTCGCAGAAGCGTGACCTCGGAATAGCGCCGAACGACCTCGACAGAATGATCGGTTGAGTTATTGTCGATCGCGATGACCTCAAATCCATCGCGGGGAAACGTCTGTGATCGAATCGCATCCAGACAGCGTGATAACGTGCCAGCCGCATTGAAAAATGGAATGATCACTGACACTACCGGCTGCTGCATAACAACCTTTGCTTCGAGGAAATCGGACACGTGAGCCGTGCCAGGATCAGTACGCGGGAGCCAGTGGAGCGATGGGAGGGCGAGCGCCAGGGCGATTCGCCGATTGCGGTCAGTCAGCCGTCAACCCACGGGTATGGAAGTGCCGGTGGGCGGCCGGTGCAGTATGCGACCAGTACAGCATATGCGCAACGCGATATTTCAGGGGCATGGTATGCGTCCTGAAATCGTGCATTTTGCAAGACCAACTGCACCAAATTCGGCCAACGGTCAGGCATAAACCATCAGCCATCAGTTCTCGGGTTAGCTTGAGCGTTAACCAGAAGCTATTAGGTAGCCGGAGATGCGTTGTGCGCGTACTTGTCACAGTTTTGTATCTCGTACTGGGCGCGGCGCAAACGCCTGCGCAAACCGACTCGCTGGAGCGAGACCAGGTTGCCGGCCCGCTCGGAGCGCAGCTCGATGCCCAGCTTACGCGTTTCGCTGAGTACGGGTTTTCCGGGACGGTGCTCGTGGTGCGCGAACGGCGCGTCGTGCTCCTCAAGGGTTACGGCCTGGCAGACGTAACTCGCGGGGTGCGCAATTCCGCGGCTACGCGTTTCGAAATGAACTCCATGACGAAGATGTTCACCGGCGTCAGCATCTTGCAGCTCGTCGCGGCGGGACAAGTGAGGCTTGCTGACTCCGTGGAACGTCACCTTGGACCGTTCCCTGCCGACAAACGGGGCGCAACCATCGAACAGCTGGCGACGCATACGTCCGGTCTGATCGTGCAAGGGACTAACCTCGCCGGCGACACGCGCGACGCCTTCGTGCGCGACGCCAAGCAGTCCCCGCGCGAAACTTTGCCGGGGGAGAAATACCGGTATACCAACGCAGGCTTCTCGCTTCTCGCAGCCATCATTGAGATGAAGAGCGGCCAGAGTTACGAGGCCTATCTGAAGCAGAATATTTTTGCTCCAGCCGGCATGCGGACCGCAACATTTCGTGATCAGGTGCCGGCGCAAGATTCACTCTTTGCGCGTGGTTACATTGGGACGCCAGCGGCGCTCGAGCCTGGCCCACCCAATCCTTACGTGTGGGGAACGCGCGGCGCCGGTGGAGTGTTCACTACAGTCGGGGACATGTATCGCTGGCTCATCGCAGTGGAGGACGGTACTGTCGTTCCCCAGTCGCAACGGACGATGCTCTACTCGCCGCCGAAACCCCCGGCCCAGGAAGCCTTCGGCTGGCACGTGAATCCGGCGACCCCGGCTGCGAGGGCGAGGATCGACAAGGGTGGTGGGTCGGACGATTTCGCGAGCCAGCTTCTGTATTACCCAAACGAACGTGTTGCGATCATATGGGCAAGCAACAATCTCAGGCAGCGTTGGCGTCAGACGCTGAATCGGTCCATTCCGGAAATGGTGTTCAATGATTCTTCGTTCGCGCTCCCGCGCATAGCGAAACTCCCTCGCGGCCAACTCAGCCGGTACGCGGGCCGGTATTTCGTTGGGCGAGACACTCTCGTTCTCAAGGGCACCGGCGACTACCTGTATGCTGCCGCCAACGCGCTGGAAATCCCCGTGAACGTCATGTTTTTTCCACAGGACAGCGCCGACTTCACCGCATTCGATCCGGCTATGAGGAAGATCACGCGCCTTCATTTCGGTTTGAATGGGAAGCAGTCCCTCGTGATAGACCTCGGGGACGGGAAGCGGATCACAGCGCGGCGGTAGCGGCCACCTCGACAGCCGCGACGTTACGCGAGCGGACCTTCCTCGCGCGCGTGATCGGCAGCATGTGACCTTCAGCGAACGTTAAAAGAGCGAAAGGTCTCCCTTGACACAGTGCGCACGACTCGCCATTCTCCCCTAACCTAGTTAGTGGTCAAACTCAACACGGTTCGGTGGAGAAGGGCAATGGCACGCGATCCGGTCGACCTTCTGCACGGCAGCCTCGATGTGCTCGTGCTCAAGACGCTTTCGTGGCAGTCGATGCACGGCTACGGAATCTCGAAGTTCATCGAGCAGCGGACCAGCGGCACGCTGGAGATCGAGGACGCGGCCCTGTACAAGGCGCTGCACCGGCTCGAGGAACTTGGTGCGATCGAGTCGGAATGGGGGGTGTCCGATAACAATCGCCGCGCCAGGTATTACAGCCTCACGACCCGCGGACGAAAAGAGCTCCGCGCCGAGGCTGCGACCTGGCACAAGTACGCCGCGGCTGTAACCGCCATCCTCGGCACCGCCTGAGGAGTCGCGAGCCGTGCCCCCCGCATCCAATACCTTTCGGCGTGTCTTCCGCCTGCCCTGGCGCACCGCCGCGCACGTTACCCGCGACATCGAGGATGAGATCGCCTTTCATCTCGAGGCCCGCGTCCAGGAGCTTCTCGCACGGGGCTTGTCGCCCGACGCCGCTCGTACCGAGGCAATGCGACGCTTCGGGGACATCGACAGCGCTCGGCGTTACTGCCGAGATGTCGGACGCCGGCGGCATCGGACGATCGCCCTGCACGAGTGGCTCGAGAGCTGGGGACAGGACCTGCGGTACGCGGTCCGGCAGCTCGGGCGGAACCCGGGGTTTGCTCTGATTGCGGTCCTGACGCTCGGTCTGGGCATTGGCGCGAACACCGCGATCTTCAGCGTCGTCCGGCGACTCCTGATTCAGCCGCTGCCGTACGCAGGAGGCGACCGGATCGTGTCGCTCATGCGCGCGGCGCCGGGCAATCAGATGCTCATCACGCCATCGCCGAAGCTGGTGAACGCATGGCAGGTCCGTGCGCGCACGCTAGAGGGCGTTTCTCCGTACGACACGCGCGAAGTGACGCTGACAGGGGAGTGTGCGAACCGAGAGTGCGACGCCGAGCTCATGGAGGCGGGACTAATTGAGCCGTCACTGCCGCGCTTCCTGGGCGTGCGTCCCGTACTTGGCCGGTCGTTCGTTGCTGAAGAGGCGAGTGTGGGAGCTTCCAGCGTCGTGCTCATCGGTTACGGCCTCTGGCAGCGTCGCTTCGGCGGCGACCGGGACATCCTCGGCCGGACGGTGATGCTCGATGGAAAGATCCATACGATTGCGGGCGTGATGCCGCGAGATTTTGACCTGCCTGATTTCGATGGGGGAAAGTTGCGGCAGCTCTGGCTACCCTTCGTTGCCATGCCGGATGCTGAGCGCTGGCAGGCAATCGCGCGCATCAGGCGCGACGTGGACATCGCGCAAGTGAACACCGAGCTCACGGCAATAATGGCGTCGATGGCAGAGAAGGAGAAATTCTTCACGGACTGGTCCGCCCGCGCGATGCGCCCGCAGGATTATCTGGGCTCGGAGGTGCGGGACGCGCTTCTGACTCTGATGGCTGCTGTTGGCGTAGTGCTCCTCATCGCCTGCGCCAACATCGCCAACCTGTTACTCGCCCGCGCGACGACGCGCCAGCGGGAGCTCGCTGTTCGGGCCGCGCTCGGCGCAGGCCGCTTCCGGCTCATGCGACAGCTTCTCACGGAAAGTGTCTGCCTTGGGGTGGTGGGTGGAGCACTAGGCGTTGCTCTGGCGTGGCTCGGTCTCGATGTGATCGTCGCAATGCGGCCAGACAGCCTGAGCGAACTGGACAGCGTGCGGCTCGAGCCGATTGCGCTGGCGTTGACGCTGGGCATCTCCCTGGCCACCGGCCTCCTGTTCGGTCTCGCTCCAGCGCTGCTGGCCACGGAGCATACAGCCGGGGAAACCCTGAAGGACTTCTCACGCACCCTTGCGGGGCGCCAGGGCTCGCGGCGATTCAGGTCCGCGATGGTCATAGGACAGGTCGCGCTGTCGGTGGTGCTACTGGTCGCGGCAGGACTGCTCGTGCGAAGCGTGCGTGGCCTGCAGCGCGTGGAGGTCGGCTTCGTCACGCGCAATCTTCACACGATGCAGATCATTCTTCCCGAGGAACGCTACAAGTCAGTTGAGCAGCGAGCGCAGGCGCTGGGCGAGCTGTTGGCCGGCGCGCGCAGCATCCCCGGCGTGACCGCCGCGACCGTCGCGATTGGAGCGCCGCCTCGCTCGGGAATCACCTTTGGCGAATTGGAGATCGAGGGACAGCCCCTGCCGGCGATTGAGGAACAACGCGCCTTCGGCTTCGACATGGTGCAACCTCATTACTTCACGCTGCTCGGCCAGCAGCTGCGCGAAGGCCGGCCTTTTGACAGCGATACCAGCCAACAGCCGGTGATCATCAGTCTCTCCATGGCCGCAAAATATTGGCCCACGGGCTCGGCCATCGGCCACCGTCTCAGGATTGGCGGCCGGGGTCTGGCAGAATGGCGCACGGTGATCGGTGTCGCTGCCGACATACGTGTGCCAGGCGCACGTGGGACGCATGCTGAGGAGAAAGTGTACTTTCCGTTTTCGCCTGTCGATGGAGGAACATTCATCCTACGCACCACCGGTCCGACGCCGTCACTGCTCGCGGAACTGACCCAGCTGGCAACGCGCATGGATGCCGGCATCCGCGTTCGGGACCCGGCGACCGCGGAAAGCACGATCGCTCAATCGATCGCGGGACCGCGTTTCACGATGGCACTGCTCGGGACTTTCGCTGGCCTCGCGCTGGTGATCTCCGCGGTCGGACTGTATGGCGTGGTGGCGTACACAGTTGCTCAGCGCACGAGAGAGATCGGCGTGCGCATGGCGCTGGGCGCGGCGCCCGGTGATGTGCTGCGCATGGTTGTTTCGAAGAGCGTGCGGCTTGCTGTGGCGGGAATACTGGTCGGCCTGCTCCTGGCGGCCGCCGCGACACGCACGATGCAGTCGCTTCTGTTCAACGTGGGCGCGCTCGACCCGCTGACGTTCATAGGAGTGGGTGTCCTGCTTGGAGCCGTCGCATTGCTGGCGTCCTACGTTCCGGCGCGAGCGGCTTCGCGCGTGGATCCTCTCACAGCGCTCCGTGTTGAGTAAATTTTGCTCGCAGCGTCGCCTGAGATGCAGGCGTGAGACAAGATTGCGCGTCCCGGACACCGAACATGACCAGCATACCTCCCGAAGATCCGCTCGCCGTAGCTCTGGTAGAAGCAATACGTGCTGGCAACGTCTCGGCGCTCAAGCGGCTGTTGGCGGACAACCCTGGTATCGCAACGGCGAGAGTCGGCGATGACGAGCCTGGTGGGATGTCGCGCACCCTTTTGCATGTGGTGACCGACTGGCCGGGCCACTTCCCGAATGGTGCCGCTACCGTTGCCACGTTGATCGAGGCCGGCGCCGAGGTGAATGCCCAGTTCCGCGGCCCGCACGCCGAAACGCCCCTGCATTGGGCAGCGAGCAGCAATGACGTCGACGTTCTGGACGCATTGATCGACGGCGGAGCCGACATCGAGGCTCCGGGCGCCGTCATCGGTGGCGGTACGCCCCTCGCGGATGCACGGGGGTTTGCACAATGGGAAGCAGCGCACCGGCTGGTGCAGCGCGGTGCGCGTACCACGCTTACGGATACCGCGACCCTCGGACTAATGGACCGACTCGAGAGATATTTTGCCTCCGAGCCACCTGCGCCGGACGAAATCAGCCGAGCGTTCTGGGGTGCCTGTCACGGCGGGCAACGCGCTGCCGCGGAGTATCTTTTGGCGCGCGGTGCGGACATTAACTGGATACCCGGGTGGGAAAAGCTTACGCCACTCGACGCAGCCCGCCGCAGCAACGCCAGCGAGCTCGCTGACTGGTTGCAGAGCATCGGTGCCAAATCAGTCAGAAAATCGCACTGATGCTTGTTTAGACATCGATACGGTCGATCCCATTTTTTCAGAGAGCATATGTACGGTCTAATCGGCAAGATGACAGTCGTTTCAGGTCAGCGTGACACGGTGGTGACGCTGCTGCTGGAGAGCACGGACGCGATGCCGGGGTGCCTCAGCTACGTCGTCGCTCTCGATCCAGCGGACGCTGACGGCATCTGGATTA
>JACMME010000253.1 GCA_014379205.1 Gemmatimonadaceae bacterium | reverse complement strand
AGAAGAGTTGAACCGCAAGGTCCTCGATCACCTGAGCGATATCAACATGGTGCTCAGCGAGCACGCGCGCCGGTACCTGATCGCGGAGGGGATCCGCCCCGAGACGATCATCAAGACCGGCTCGCACATGGAGGAAGTGCTCGCCTACGCCATGCCGCGCATCGAGGCGTCAGACGTTGTAGCGCGATCTGGACTGACGCCGCAAAGCTTCTTCATTGTGAGCGCCCACCGCGAGGAGACAGTTGACACGCCGGATCGGCTTCGCGAGCTGCTGCGCACCCTGCGCGCGGTGGGAGCCGAGTGGAAAATGCCGATCATCTTCTCGACGCACCCACGGACCCGGAAGCGAATCGAGGCGCTCGGCGAGAGGTTGGAAGATCCTTTCGTCCGATTCATGCCGGCGTTCGGCTTCAATGACTACGTCAAGCTCCAGATGGAGAGCTTCTGTGTCTTGTCGGACAGCGGAACGATTACCGAGGAAGCGTCGCTGCTCAACCTTCCGGCCGTGACGATCCGTGACGCGCACGAGCGTCCTGAGGGGATGGATGTAGGAACACTGATCATGAGCGGGCTTTCCGCCGAGCACGTGATCGATGCGATACGCGTGGTCACGGCACAGCACGACCGAAGTAAGCGCGTCATCCCGGTCGTGCCCGATTACCAGGCGGGACCAGTCTCCAAACAGGTCGTTCGTGTGGTCCTCAGCTACATCGATTACGTGAACCGCACGGTCTGGCACCGCGGGTACAACTGACATTCCCGATGGTCGGGAGAGTGAAGGGACTTCTATCGACTTCGGCAGCGCTATTCGCCTCTGAACGGTCGGCGCGGAATGTCGTGTGGAATCTGCTCGGCGGAGTTTCCACCGGTGCGATGATGTTCCTGGCGACGCCGATCTACGTCTCCCGGCTTGGACTCGAAGGTTACGGAATCGTCGGTCTGTGGCTCGTCCTGCAAGTGATGATCGTGCTGCTCGATATGGGCATGGGAGTCAGTATCGTGCGGGCTTTTGCCGGCGCGGAGCCTGGGCAAGCGGGTGATCGGTACAGGCGCGACCTCTTGCGCACGATGGAAGCGTTCTACTGGGCAATAGCGGTCGCATTGACCGTCGCGTTCGCCTTGTCTGCGAACTGGATGGCGACCCACTGGCTCGAATCCAGCGCCCTGTCGAGTGCAGACGTTGCCGAGGCTCTCCGACTGATGGCGATCGCCCTTGGTATTCAGTTCGCGTCGGTGCTTTACGCGAATGGCCTATCGGGCCTGCAGGCGCACGGGAAAATGAATGCGCTTCAGGTTGCGGGGAATGTTCTCCGTTACGGCGGCGGAATCGCGGTGCTTCTATGGCGCGCCGATCTTGGGCTGTTTTTTGTGACGCAAGCGGTCGTCGCTGCTCTGCAGATGCTGGCGACCCGGCAGGTAGCGTGGCGAATGATTACTGCTCCCGGATATCCCCGCGCTCACTTTCGTCTTGACCTCGTCCAGCCTCTATGGCGCTACTCCGCCGGCATGGCGCTCTCGACCCTTGCCGGCGTATCGATGGCCAACGCGGACCGAATTGCAATCAGCGCTTTGCTGCCCACGGGGGAGCTGGGGAAATACGCCGTCGCCTTTACTGCTGCGGGGATGTTGCAGCTGGGAGTACAGCCATTCTATCGGACGTTCTTCCCGCGCTTCGCAGAGCTGATAGCGGCGGGGAACGAGAAACAGCTGCGGGCGGAATATTTCCGCAGCTGCCGGCTTCTCGCCGCTTTTGTCATCCCCATCGGGACTATCGCCTGGACCTTTGCGCCGGAGCTCTTGGTTGCCTGGCTTGGCACGCACGAAGAAACGGTTGCAAGTGTGTTTCGCTGGCTGCTGATCGGTGTCGCGTGCTCGGGATTACTGTGGCTACCGGCAGCATTGCAGCAGGCCAGCGGGTGGACGCGCCTGCACGCGTCGATGATGGCCGGCGCTTTGGTTCTGGGAGTGCCGGTAATGCTCTGGGCAATACGGACGGTCGGAACGCCAGGAGCCGCAGCGATCTGGATACTCCACGGTGTAACGGGTATTACCATCGAGCTTTGGCTGATGCACCGGCGTCTGTTAGTCGGTGATTTGATGGAGTGGTATCGACTCGTTCTGCTCCCGCCTCTGCTGTTGACGTTTCCGGTGACCGCGCTTTCGTGGTGGGCGATGCCCTCGGCCCTTGGGCGTTGGCTGGTCATGCTGTGGTTCGCTGTAACGTGCGCGACGGCCATTCTGCTTACTCTATTCGTCGCCTTCGGGCGTAACCGCGGCGATCGGGCATTGACCGTCGCGGAATCGAGCACTAATTGACCATGGCGATGCGAGACTCGAATCCGCGGTTCACGGTAATCATCCCGACGAAAGACCGAGCCGAATACACCTACCACACACTGCGTACGTGTGCGGTTCAGGATTATGACAACCTCGACATCGTCGTCTCCGATGACGGAAGCACCGATGATACACGCGCGGTAGTCGAAGAGGCTGCTCGTAAGGATCCCCGGATCCGGTACGTATCGCCGGGTGCCGGAGTAGGTATGCTCGATAACTTCGAGTTCGCCCTCGACCAGGTGAAGCCCGGATACGTCATCGCGCTCGGAGGCGACGATGGACTTCTCCCCTACGGAGTGCAGGGGATGCAGGACATTCTGGCGGACACGGGACAGGAAATGCTTTGTTGGCCGACGCCCGTGTATTTCTATCCGAACACTCATACGAAAGCCGCGCAGATGATCCTGCAGGTCAAGCGCGGTCGCCTTCAGTCAGGCAAGCGTATCATCACGTCGCGGAGCTTTCTGGAGCGGCAGGCAAAGGAATTT
>JACMME010000003.1 GCA_014379205.1 Gemmatimonadaceae bacterium | reverse complement strand
GTCGATGTGCGGGAACCAGCTGCTCTGAATCTGAATCATAATCCGGTGCCCTTTCCGGAACGTGTGGTTTACGTCAGGCATCTCGAAGCCAATGGAGTCCGGTTGATCCGGCACAAACGCCACTGGGTTCGAAAAGCTCTTACGGAACTTGCCACGAAAGGGTTCGCCCCGCACAAGCTGCTGATAGCCAGCAACCCGGAACCCCGAAGAGTCTCCCGCCCAGTTTGGAGCGTCGTCCGGAAAGACGTCAATCAATTTTACGACAAAGTCCGCGTCAGTGCCGCTGGTGGCGACGTGGAGTACGGGATTTACGGGGCCGGCAATCGTGATGTCCTCGGTCAGGGGCTCGGTCTGATATACGAGAACGTCCGGACGCCGCGCCGCGAAACGCTGATCCGCGGTTATGTAATCCCGTGGCATTCCGTGTCCCTCAATGCGGTCGACGAGGGGAACGGGCTTCATTGGATCGCTGACATACGCGTCGTAGTCCGCAGGAAGGGCTGCTGCCGGTGAGCCGCCGGCCGGACGCGCCGTAGCCGGGTTCACGTCGGCGGATGCGAGAGGCCCAGCGCCGGATGGCTCGAAGGAGAGCTTCCCGCCCGCGTGAAGGTACAACGAACGTTGTTCGGCTTCCCTGGGCGGCCAGACATCGTAGCGGTCCCACTCGTCGGCGCCCGTCCGAAATACAAGAGCTTCGGGAAGCCCAGCGTCGGCCGCACCCTTGAGATGCTGCATGAAAAAGGGAAACTCTACCGAGTCGCGATAGAAGGGCCCCGTCTTTGTCGTCCAGCGGAGATTGCCAAGTATGTTGCCGTCGCCACGGTTCCAACCGCCGTGAGACCACGGTCCGATAACAAGCTTGTTGTTCGCGCCCGGATTTTGTCGCTCGATCGTGCTGTATGTCGCGAATGGTCCGAAGAGATCTTCCGTGTCATAAAAGCCGCCGACCGTAAGAATCGCGGGTTTCATGTTCTTCAGATGAGGCCGAATATCTCGTGCCTTCCAGTGGTCATCGTAGTTCGGATGTTCAAGAATCAGCTGCCAATGTGGAGCCGTCTCCGCATTCAGATACTTTCTCGAACCGGGTCCAATAGGGCCCATGGCGAGGTAGAACTGGTACGCGTCCGAAGTCCCCATGCTGAAGGGATATTGCTTGTCGGGACCTGGCTCGGTTCGTGGTCCGCGGCCAAAGCGAGTGTAAAAGCTGAAATTGTGTGGGAGAAGAAAAGCCCCGTTGTGAAAAATGTCGTCGCCCATTGCGACATCCGTCATCGGAGCCTGTGGTGAGCACGCCTTGAGCGCGGGGTGGGCGTCAATGCAGCTCGCGGTCGTGTAGAAGCCGGGGTAGGAGCCGCCGACGATCCCGACGCGTCCATTGTTGCGCGCGACGTTCTTCGTAAGCCAGTCGATCGTGTCGTATGAGTCGGTGCTCTCGTCCACAATCTTCTTGCCCCTGTTCGCTCTCTTGGCCGCCTTATGCGGCGTCATCTCGGTGAATTCGCCTTCCGAGTAGTTGCGCCCTCGCACGTCCTGATACACGAAAATGAATCCCTCCTGCGTGTACCGAGGGTTCGGACCCAGCGTCGCGCGATAGGAATCGGCTCCATAAGGAGCAACGCTGTATGGGGTGCGAGTCATCAGGACGGGATACTTTCGCGTGCTATCGCGCGGGGCATAGATAGACGTGAAAAGCTTCACGCCATCACGCATCGGGATTCGGACCTCGCGTTTCTCGTACCGCGCTTTGACCGCGGCTACCGCGGCTGGATCCGGCTGCGGCTGTGCAGCTGCCGTTTCCGAGCTAAACACGAGAGTGGCGATGGCGGATGCCAGGGCAAGTACGCGGAGCGGTGTCATATGCGGGGCGGCGGGTAGTGTACGGGAGTTCGGAGCATAGCTGCCGTTAGCAGGATGCGCCATGCAAGTCTAGTTACGCTTTCAAGTCCTTCAGTGCATGACCTTGGTACGGCATCACTGATCACTGGCCCCTGACACTGGCCACTGCTACCGAGACTGGCACTGTCCCGTTAACGACAGAATCCAAGCCACATTCGGAGACGGGTTAGTGCCAGTCTCAGGAGCAGTGGCTAGTGTCAGTCTCAGGGGTCAGAGATCAGTAACTGCACACCTCGGCTTGCTCTAATCCTGGGTCGCCTTACGCTCGCGCTTTTTCTTCAGTTCCGGGTTCTCCCTGTACAACGTTACAGTCTTTCCGATCACCTGCACGACGTTGGATCTCGTCGCCTTCGCGAGGGCTGCCGCAGCGTCTCGCGCGGTCATCTCCATCTGCTTTCCGAGCTGCACCTTTACGAGCTCGTGCGTGCGGATCGAATCATCCAGAGACTTTATGAGAGCCGAAGTAAGACCCGAGTGTCCGACGTGCACGCTGGAGGATAGATGGTGAGCCTCCGACCGCAATTCCGCGCGCCGCTTCCCCGAGAGCATTACCGGGCCGTTGACCGAACAAGAGCCGTGAATGGCCGCGGATCCACCGGCGTCCCAGTCCAATACTTTCCATCGGTGTGCATCACGGTCACTTGAAAGTGAAGGTGCGGTACTCCGGGCGGCGCATTACCTGTTGTGCCAACGTGACCTATGGTGTCGCCCTTGCCGAGCAGTGCGCCTTCGGCAAGACCAGCGCGGTAGCGCTCCAGGTGCGCGTAATAATACACGATCCTGCCGGACGGATCAGTGGCGTAGATAGTAATCCCACCTGACGCGTTGGATCGAAGCTTGAGAACACGCCCTTCGTCCGCTGAAAGAATTGGCGTTCCACGAGGCGCGATGATGTCAATCGCATTGTGGACCCGGGATCCCCTCTTTGCGAAGTAATTGTCGGGAATCTTTGCGGGGTGCACACCAGCTACTGGGACGATGAGCAGCCGCGAGCGCAGGTGAATTATCTCGAGCTCGAGTGCGGAAGGTGCTAGAGAGGATGTACGGGAGTCGGCTTCAGTTACGGGCTCCAAGTCCCGAGCGGGGACCGCCACATCCGGGGCCGGGCGGACGCACGCGATTAGTGCGATGCCGAGGAGTGCAAGCCGCCAGCCGGGGAAGATTATCGGGAGATTCGTTCGCCACGAGTGCGGTGCTCGGTGCCCGGTGCTCGGTGCCCGGTTGTACGGCGCGGTACTCGGTGCCCGGTTCTTACAGCGCGGTGCCCGGTGTTCGAGGCAGTCGCATCGCGGTATCATGCGAGTTCTCTGGTGGTTCTTCGCAGTTCGCAGTTCGCAGTTCGCAGTTCGTAGTTCGCAGTTCGTAGTTAGTAGTTTTTCTACCCGCGAAGCTGTTATCAGCGACTCCTGGCCGGGATCACGCCTACTCGGATCGCGAAGGAGCGCAACACGTCGAGTTGGGCCCCTGCAAGCCAGAAGCTGAACTTGCCGAACTTGGCGCCGGCGGCGGTCGCGTTGGCAATGGCAACGAAATCCTCGAGCGAAACCTCGGCCGAAGCCTGCTCGACATACAACTTGCCCATTTTCGAGACTGTAACGTCCAGATTCTCGATTATGACAAACGATCTGCCGTCGACCAGAATGTCGAGATCATCGCCCTTGCGAAACTGTCGCTTCGCGCCAACGTGAGTGAGGAATAGCTCGACACTGTCGGCTGGTATTACAGTACCGCGCCCAGATTGTTTGGCGGTGACGGAAAACTCGGTTCCGGGCGCCACCGACGGGAGGCTGACGCGAAAAATCGTGCGATCGAAGTCGCGGTCGTAGGATACGTCGATCTTCGGGATCGGCCGGTTGGTTACCTGACCCAGGTTCACTACGCTGTCGGAGACCGCAACATTACGTGCACCGCGAGTGTCCGACGACTCGGAACCACTGCGCTGGGAAAGGGCCGTTGTCGTGAACACAAGCAGCATTGCCGCGGTGAGCAGAACGTGCAGTGATACAGCCATTTCCGCCTTTGCGCTTCAGGTTATGCCGCGAGTGTCATGTCCGCTGTATAGTACACGACTCTTGTCACGCGGTGCCGTGGAGAAATCTGGAGAAGTTGCGCGCCACACTGTGATACGTGTCACGAATCACTTTGCGACTTCGGGTCCTATCTTGATGACGATACCGGCAGGCTGGCCGCAACCGTCGCGCGCCTCGTGAACGCCGAATATCTTCTCCTGCTCGAAACGGAGTGTTTAACGCCGGCCGCGCCACGGGGAGGGTAAAACGCGATGAACCTGATTCGGCTTTTGCTTGGTTCGCTTCTCGTAGCCGGGTGCGCCGCACGGAGCACCAATTCCGCGTCGTCGACCGCGCTTCCACCTGGTGCGGAGGCGATGTCGTTGCTGCGCAAGCCACTTTTTGCCCCCAAGCTACCAGCCGAAACGCGCGCCAACTATGAACGGCGCCTGGCAGAAGCGCGTGCCGTGTGGGAAGCAAGTCCGAACGACGCCGACGCCATAATCTGGCTTGGACGGCGAACTGCCTACCTCGGCCGCTACCGCGAGTCCATCAGGATCTATTCTGAGGGCATCGCCAAGCATCCAATGGAAGCGAGGCTATACAGGCATCGCGGTCACCGCTACATCACCGTTCGACAGTTCGATGATGCCATAGCGGATTTCAACCGAGCCGCCGAGCTCATAAAAGGAAAGCCCGACGAAATCGAGCCCGACGGGCTGCCCAACGCTCGCAACATCCCCACCAGCACTCTTCAGTCCAATATCTGGTACCATCTCGGTCTCGCGCACTATCTCAAGGGAGACTTCGAGCGTGCACTCGAAGCGTTTCGTGAGTGCATGAAAGTCTCAAACAACCCGGATATGCTGGTGGCAACGACGAATTGGCTCTACATGACGCTCAGACGTCTGGATCGCTTTCAGGAGGCGGCCGCCGTGCTTGCGCCTATCAAGCGGGAGATGAGCCTCATTGAGAACGACAGCTATCATCGTCTTCTCCTGGTGTACAAGGGCGAGATCCCAGCGGAAAGCGCAGTAGCGTCTGCCTCATCCGAAGATCGCGCACTGGACGACGCGACGCTTGGCTACGGTATAGGGAACTGGCATCTGTATCGCGGCTTCAAACCTCAGGCAAAACGCATTTTCAAGCGAGTACTAGAGGGAAAGTCGTGGGCCGCGTTCGGGTACATCGCCGCAGAAGCGGAGCAGGCGCGAAAATAGCTTTACTCGGGTAGCGGGAAACGGGAAACGGGAAACACAAACGATAAGGGGAGACGAGTTCCGCCCACATCTCCCGATTCCCGATTCCCGATTCCCGATTCCCGTTTCCCGTTTCCCGTTTCCCGTTTCGCCACCCCCCATCCCCCATCCCCTAGTCCCTATTTCGCGCCCGCCATTCTCGCTATCTCCTCATCAATCTTCCGCGAATGATGCATTGAGCAGAATTTCGGACCGCACATAGCGCAGAACTCGGCGCTCTTGAAATACTCGGCTGGGAGCGTCTCGTCGTGATACTCCCTGGCGCGTTCGGGATCGAGCGATAGCCTGAACTGCTCGTTCCAGTCGAACTTGTAACGTGCGCGGGACAGTGCGTCGTCCCGGTCACGTGAGCCCGCCCGTCCTCGCGCGATATCCGCTGCGTGCGCGGCAATCTTGTACGCTATGACCCCTGTGCGAACGTCGTCGGCATTCGGCAGGCCGAGGTGTTCCTTCGGCGTCACGTAGCACAGCATGTCGGCCCCGTACCACCCTATCATCGCAGCACCGATCGCGCTCGTGATGTGATCGTAGCCAGGCGCTATGTCCGTAACGAGTGGCCCAAGTGTGTAGAATGGCGCTTCGTTGCAGATCTCCTTCTGCTTCCGGACGTTCATCTCGATCTGGTGCATTGGGATGTGACCGGGACCTTCCACCATGACCTGGACATCTCTGGCCCAGGCGCGCCTCGTCAATTCACCGAGCGTCTCCAGCTCCGCGAACTGAGCCGCATCGCTGGCGTCATGGAGCGAGCCGGGGCGCAACGAATCCCCCAGGGAGATGGTGACGTCGTACCGGCGAAGGATGTCGAGTACGTCATCATAGCGCTCGTACAGCGGATTCTGTTTCTTGTGGTGCATCATCCAGACTGCGTGCAGCGAGCCTCCCCGGCTCACGATACCGGTGACCCGTCCGTAAACGAGCGGGAGGTGCTCAATAAGGATTCCGGCGTGCAGCGTCATGTAGTCGACGCCCTGTTGCGCCTGATGCTCGATCATCTGAAGGAGATCATCGGCGGTAAGGTCCTCCGGACTGTTGACCATCTGAATGGCTTGATAGATGGGCACAGTGCCGATCGGCACGGGAGACTCGGCCAGGATTGCCGCACGGATGCCGTCGATGTTTCCGCCGGTCGACAGATCCATCACCGTATCCGCCCCGTAATGCACCGCCATGTGGAGCTTCTCGAGCTCGCCGTCCGAGTTGGACGTGACAGCGGAGTTGCCGATGTTGGCGTTGATCTTCACCCGGGAGACTTTCCCGATGGCCATTGGCTCGAGGCGCCCTGCGAGATGACGGATGTTCGCGGGAATGATGAGCCGGCCCATGGCTATTTCATCGCGCACGAGCTCGGGGGAAAGCTGTTCGCGCTCTGCGACGAAGCGCATGGCGTCGGTGATAACGCCGTCGCGCGCGTAGCGCATTTGTGTGGGGGCAGAAGGGCCGGTGGCCCTTTGCGTGAGTGTTGCGGGCGCAATGGCGCCGTCCTTTAGTGCTTCCATGTCTGACTCCCTACGCCGGTACGAGCCGGATCAGGTTCAACGGGACTGTCTCAGCCTTCACACAGAAGTGTGCGAAGGCACCCCGGTCAATTTTGAAAACTAGCGGATGATTGTCATCGAGGCCACCGAATTCCTACATGGCCATTTCCTCTTCGCTCTTGAAGCCATGTTGCTTGCGCCCCACCGCTCCTTCGTGGTTCGCCGTCACCTTGTACGTTTCGAATCTGCCATCCGCCGCGAAACTGGCGACTTTCTGGCGCAGCGCAGCCATCTCCGTAGGCATGAGCGGGGTGAACCCGCGCGCCACTTTGAGATTCTGTCGCAGCACCTTCATGGAATCGATTCCGCTTACGGTCGTCGCCACCGGCAGACTCATCGCATAACTGAGAGATTCCTGCGCGGAGATCGCGCGCTTTTTGGCGGAGTCGCCTTCGCCACCAAGACTCTTCATGCCGATCGGCGCAATTCCGCGTTTGTGGAGCTCGGGAAGAACCATCCGCTCGAAGCTGCGAAACGTTGCGTCGAAGGCATTGAGTGGAAGCTGGCAAGTGTCGAACGGATAGTCATACGACAGCATTTCCAGGTGCAGTGCGGGATCCTTGTGCCCCGTGAATCCGACGAAACGCACCTTTCCCTGATCCTTCGCCATGGTGAGGGCTTCAACCACGCCACCTTTCATGAAATGTCGTTGCGGGTCGTTGTAATAGGCTACCTCGTGAATCTGCCAGAGGTCAAGGTAGTCCGTTCCAAGGCGGCGTAGCGACTCTTCGAGTTGCCGCATCGCGGTCTTGGAATCTCGACCATGCGTGCACACCTTGGACATGAGGAAAACCTGCTCGCGCCAGCCTCCAGCGAGTGCTTTTCCCATTCGCTTCTCACTCTTGCCTTCATGATACTCCCATGCATTATCCATGAAGGTTACTCCCGCGTCTATCGCCTCCCGCACGATCTCAATCGCGTCACGCTCGCGCGCGATCAGTCCGAGATGATGACCCCCAATGCCAAGTGCGGAAACTTCCACACCGCTGTTACCAAGTTGGCGGAGCGGGACTTTTTTCGACGCTGCATTTTCGGCTGGAGTAACGGACATTTTTGGAATGGGCTGGAGGTTTCAATCGCCACGAGTGGGGGTGCGCGGTGCGCGGTGCTCTGTTATCGCGGCTTAGTCTCGTGCCTGAGGGAGTACAGCGTTGAATCAGGCAAAAACGCCAAAGCGGATGTCTCTATGCCAGAGCAAGTTACAGCGTCGGATTGCGTGAACGCAAACCAGCTGACCTTCGAGGCTCGAGGTCGCAAGATTCCAGCCTTTCGTGCCAAAACTGTGGAACTGCCGACAGGAAACCCTAATTGATTCAATGGGTATTACAGGGAACGAATGTTGCTCATTGTACCGCTGGAAGTTTCCCAAAATTGGAGGAGCAGTGGTCAAATCTCTGTTAATTACCGCGCTACCCCTCACGGTGGCGTTTATCATAGGAGCAAAAGAGCACGCGTCTGCTGGCAGTGCGCCCCCCGCGTGCGAGGGAAAGACAGCCACCATCTATTCTGAAATGCCCAGTGCAAGCGGCCATTTCAAGGACGGAGCGGGCGGCGTTAAGATGATTGAGGGAACGGACGGCGATGATGTGATCGTGGGAACTGACGGACGCGACATTATCGACGCCAAGGGAGGAAACGATCTCGTCTGCGGCGGAACTGGCAATGATAGAGTGTTTGGACGCGACGGAAATGATCACCTCTTCGGCCAGGAGGGTAATGATTTCATGGAGGGCGAGGGCGGGGACGATCACCTTCAGGGTGGCGCGGGCGCCGATAACCTTCAGGGCAACGCCGGTGACGACTCGGTTCAGGGGAACTCGGGTAACGATACGCTGAACGGTCATGCCGGCACCGATACGCTCGATGGTGGAAGCGAGACGGATTCCTGCCGCGATCCGCAGAATGCCACCTTTCTCAATTGCGAGACAACGTCAGAAAGATGATCATGTAGCGGAATAATCTGTTGTAAAGCGGGCCCGATGGTTTTCACGTCGGGCCCGTTGTGCATCCGCAATCCGGCTTCCACCTTTCCGAGCTATGACGCTCGCCATGGCTGACCCGTTCGCATGCATCGTGCTGGCAGCAGGCGCTGGAACCCGGTTTGGCGAGCCCAAAGCTGAAGCTCTTCTCGCCTCGGGTGAGCGATTTCTCGATGCAATAGTCAAAACAGCGGCAGATGCTGGTGCACACCCCATTGTTGCGGTGGTGTCGGAGCGGATACAGGTTCCGCTACCTGCGAAAGCTGTCAGGAACCGGGACGCAAAGGGGGAGCAAATCGTCTCTGTGAGACTGGGACTTATGCAGTTGGCTGGAACGTTGGCACGCGGCGCCCTTGTATGGCCCGTTGACCATCCGTTTGTGGCTCTGCGGAGCGTCCATGCGATTGTGGAAGCCTATCGCCGAACGCGAGCACATATAGTGCTACCAACTTGCGATGGCAGGCGCGGACATCCGGCGTTTTTTGACCGCGCGGTATGGGATGAGTTGATGACGGTTGAAAGTGGAGGGGCGCAATCCGTAGTTCGAGCGTTTCGAGATCGCGTGCACGAAGTCCCAACGGATGATCCCGGTATTCTGCAGGACATAGATACACGATCCGACATGCCGCCTGGCGGCTGGAGAACGACTGATGCCATTTCTTGATCTAGACGGCGAAGCACGTGAGCTTGCGCCTGAAACCACGGTGGGTAGCGGTGCGCAGGCCGGGTGGCGTATACCGGGCAAAGACCTGGGCGCGCGCCACTTTACCATCAACCTCGAGGGATCGTCCGGCGCCAAAATCGTCCCGGCAACGGACCAGAACATCGTGGTCGTAAACTCGCAACAGATACCGACTTCGGGCACAACGTTGAGCGCCGGCGATGTCGTATGCGCAGGTAGTGCGAAGTTCGTCTTTCTGGCGAACAAGAACGACGCCAGACCAGCGGCGAGCCAGGCCGCACGAGGCGATTGGTACCTTGTCGAGCCAGCGAGCCGTCAGGCATTCCACTTGAGGAAGCGCGCTGTGCACGTGGGCCGCGACGTGAGCGGTATAGTAATCCGGGATCCGCAGGTCTCGAGGCATCATGCCGACATCCGCGCTGAAGCGGGCGGCTACGCGATCTATTCATCAGGGAGCGCCGGGACGCTGTTCAATGGCGACAAGCTCGGTGCGCCACGCTTCTTTACCGAGGGGGATCAGGTAAAGTTTGGAAGCACCACGCTGAAGTTCACGCAAACTCTGCCCGCTGGCGCCAAGGTGGTGGAACCCACAGAAGCGCCGGAAGATGACCTGACCCGCCGTTCCACCATGCTGCATCAGGAAGCCATTCAGACAGGCGAAGTTCCGACCTTTTCTTCGAAAACGAAAATCCACCCTCTCCTGATAGCGGCACTCGTCATAGCCGCCGGGGTGGCTCTGTTCTTTTTGCTCAGGTAGGGCAGGTACGAGGTAAGAGCGGATAGCTTGGTAGAAGATAGCAGATAGCAGATAGCTGATAGCTGATAGCTGATAGCTGATAGCTGATAGCAGATAGGTGATCGAGGTAGGTGATAGCTGACTGTTGGTTTACATTCGCCATCAGCCATCAGCCATCAGCCATCAGCCATCAGCCATCAGCTATCTGCTGATTCTGGATTGTATGTGGAGGTAATCCCGAGTAACTTTGTCGGCATGAGCTCGTCCATAGAATCGCTGGTAAGCCGCGAATACCAATACGGCTTCGTAACCGACATTGAAGCCGACACCATCCCTCGCGGGCTCGACGAAGGAGTGGTCCGGCTCATCTCCGCCAAGAAGAATGAGCCCGCTTTCATGCTGAACTGGCGGCTGAAGGCCTATAAGCGCTGGCTCACCATGAAAGAGCCGCATTGGCCAAACGTCACCTACCCGAGAATCGACTACCAGGACCTCATCTACTTCTCGGCGCCGAAAAACATCAAACCGCTGGGAAGTCTCGACGAAGTAGACCCGGAGCTATTGCGCACGTACGAGAAGCTCGGGATCTCACTTACGGAGCAAAAGAAACTATCCGGCGTGGCGGTAGACGCGATTTTCGATAGCGTCTCGGTAGGGACCACTATGAAGGAAGAGCTGGGAAAGCTAGGAATCATCTTCTGCTCCTTCGGTGAAGCTGTTCAGCATCACCCCGCTCTGGTGGAGAAATACCTCGGCACGGTCGTTCCGTATAGTGACAACTTTTTCGCCTCGCTCAACTCGGCCGTCTTCAGCGATGGCTCCTTCGTGTACGTGCCGAAGGGGGTCCGCTGCCCCATGGAGCTATCCACGTATTTCCGCATAAACGCGGAGAATACGGGTCAGTTTGAGCGCACGCTGATCATTGCGGATGAAGGCTCGTACGTGAGCTACCTGGAGGGGTGCACCGCCCCCAAGCGCGATACCAACCAGCTACACGCGGCCGTGGTCGAGCTCATCGCTCTCTAAAATGCCACGATCAAGTATTCGACCGTGCAGAACTGGTTTGCCGGGGACGCCGAGGGCAAGGGGGGGATCTACAACTTCGTTACCAAGCGGGGTGCCTGCCGCGGTGTGAACTCCAAGATCTCCTGGACGCAGGTGGAAACCGGATCCGCGATTACATGGAAGTACCCAAGCGTCATCCTCCAGGGAGACAACTCGACTGGCGAGTTCTACTCCGTTGCGGTGGTAAACAACCACCAGCAAGCGGACACCGGAACGAAGATGATTCACATGGGAAAGAACACAAAAAGCACGATTATTTCCAAGGGAATCTCTGCCGGCCAGGGGAACAACAGCTACCGCGGCCGGGTGAAGGTGATGCCGAAGGCGGACAGGGCGCGCAATTACACCCAGTGTGATTCGATGCTCATCGGTAACCGCTGCGGCGCACACACTTTCCCTTACATCGAAGTTCAGAACAACACGGCCACAATCGAGCACGAGGCGTCGACTTCGAAGATTGGTGAAGATCAGATCTTTTACTGCAAGCAACGAGGGCTGAGTGCGGAGCACGCGATCTCACTTATCGTCAGCGGATTCTGCAGAGAGGTCTTCAAGGAGCTGCCAATGGAGTTCGCCCTGGAAGCGCAGCAGCTGCTGGGAATTACGCTTGAAGGAAGCGTGGGCTGAAAATCGGGAATCGGGAATCGGGAATCGGAGTCACCCAAACCGGTGCCTAACCCGATAAACCG
>JACMME010000252.1 GCA_014379205.1 Gemmatimonadaceae bacterium | reverse complement strand
GTGGGAGTTCCATGGTCGAGCGCGCGCGAGCACCGGCGTGAAATGCAGCAAGTGAGGTTCGCGGCGCCATTCATCGTGCTCACGCGAGATTCCAATTCGGGGCGAGTGCGCATCACGCGCACCGGTGAGCCGTACTTCGACTACCGCCTCGGTCGCAAGGAAAAGCGGCTATTGAGACACGGCATGGCGACTGCCGCCCGGATGCACTTCGCTGCCGGCGCCGAGCGGATCCATACGCTCCACTCGGCGGCGTTGGTGTGGGATCGCGCCAAAGATGGGCCCTCGATCGACAGATTCTGCCGGCTGATCGAAGGTGCTCCGACTTCTCCAAACCGGCTCCCGCTTTTCAGCGCGCACCAAATGGGAACTTGCAGAATGGGTGCTGACCGGGTTCACGCGGTGTGCGACGCCGATGGCGCGGTCTACGGCGTTAAGGGCGCGTATGTCGCCGATGCGAGTCTCTTCCCCGCTTCTTCGGGTGTGAATCCAATGATCACCATCATGGCCCTGGCTCGACATGTCGCGGTCGGTTTGACGCGCTAGCTGGCATCCACAAAACCGAAGCAGGGAGCTGAAGGCTTTAGAGCAGCTTGGCTCGGAGCTTTTCCGGTGGCGTATGGCGGTCGGCGGCTACAGCCCTTCCCGTAGGGTTGAACGACTTTAACGCGGATGCTACGGATAACTACACGGATGCTGCGGATCGCTCCGAGTGGCAACATGGTTCCTAACACCAGGGCAGGGATTTTTTGTTCACTGCCGCTCGGGATGCTTCAGTTGCCGATCGGAGCTCTACAAAGAAATAACAAACAGAGATTCCGCGCAGTTTCCGCATCCTCCGCGTGTTCCGCGTTCAACCTTGGGTCATTGTAACCAATTATCGCGCATCCATAACGCCAGTATGAAAGCGCCTAGCTAAGCAGCGTAGTTGGCTTACAGCTCCCTGCTTCGGTATTCGATGTCCTCAGGCATCCGCTGCTACGGGTTAGCCGAGTCGCCGGGCTTCGGAGGTGTGTGCTTTCGCGGCGTTACTACCTGCGCCGTCTTGAGCAGCCGCACCAGCTCCTTGTCCGCGAGCTTGTCCCAGTCCTGCGGGAATCGGGCAAGACGTCGCCGCTGGGTGGAACTTTCGAAGCAGAGCCAGCCCTCGCTGTACTCTCCGAGGTAGTCTTCAGCGGCGGTTTTGGGATGGATGGCCGAGGCCATGACCGCCCACACTTTCCACGTTGTGCCAGCCTCGTCCCGAATGTCGCGAACTGCCATCCTCCACCTCCAGCGCCTGAGAATCCAAGTTTAAGAGGCAAGCCGTGCGCCGGAGACGCATGTATTCGGGGTCAGTTTAGGAGTAAATGTCTTCTCTCGTCAGCGGAAGGTTCGACTGGCCGGCTGCACTGGGCCTGGCCAGCAGCGTCTGCACGATGTTGAGCCCCGCGGCGCGGAATCCGAAGGCGCCCGCAGACATGTAAAGACGCCAGACACGATAGGTCCGCTCTCCGACGAGCCTGATCGCCTCAGCTTTGCGCTGCTCGAGACCGCGCCCCCAGGCGCGTAACGTCATCATGTAATGCTCGCGGAGGCTCTCGACGTCGCGGACCTCGAATCCTACGCTCTCCGCGCTCCCGATCACGCGCGCCAGGGGAACGAGCTTGGCATCCGGAAACACATACTTGTCGATGAACTGATCGCGCTTCCACAGCCAGCGGCTAATGCGCTCGCCGAAGCTATTGGTGCGACGCGCTGCGCGCGTGCTCACCTCGCAGTGGTTGTGAAACAGTCCGCCCGGCGCGAGCGCATGAAAGGC
>JACMME010000251.1 GCA_014379205.1 Gemmatimonadaceae bacterium | reverse complement strand
TCTGTGCGGGACCTGCTACCGTGGCTGCGTAACACTCTCGTATTTCAGCAGCGTCAACGCGACGCTACCGGCGGCGAAAAAAACTGGGAACCTGACGCTGCGCCCGTTCAGCGTCGTACACAGCGTCATCTACGACCCGCGAACGAAGAAAGCCACAGGTGTGCGGGCGGTGGATGGCAACACCAAAGAAATGTTCGACGTCAAGGCCAAGGTGATCTTCCTCTGCGCTTCGGCGCTGGAATCCACCCGCATTCTGCTCAACTCCGCGACGGCCGAGTTTCCGACGGGGTTGGGTAACTCGAGCGGAGAGCTGGGACACAACCTGATGGATCACATCATGGATGGCGGGGCGACCGGCACACTGCCGTGGGCGAAAGATCGCATGGAAGTGGGGAGGCGCCCCGACGCGATTTACGTTCCTCGCTTCCGAAATGTGAAGACCAAACATCCCGACTTTTTGCGCGGCTACGGCTTCGAGGGCCGCGCCGAACGAGCAGGGTGGGAGAGGGGAGCGGAAACCCCGGGATTCGGCGCGGCTTTCAAGAAATCCCTCATCAACGACCTCGGACCGTGGGAGATGAATATTGGGGGATTTGGGGAAATGCTTCCTCGTCACGAGAACTCCGTCCAGATCGACCCGCATCTTGTCGACGCCTGGGGGATTCCGGCGCTCCGCATCAACTGCGTTTACAGCGACAACGAAAAGAAAATGCAGGAGGACATGGTTGTGACCGCCACGGAGATGTTAGAGGCATTGGGCGCGACCAACATCAGGCCGTTCAAAGACGACAATCCGCCAGGGCTGGTGATCCACGAGACCGGGACCGCGCGCATGGGGCGCGATCCGAAGACCTCCGTACTGAACGCTCACAACCAGATGTGGGATGTCCCGAACGTGTTCATGACCGATGGAGCGTGCATGACATCGACGGCGAACCAGAATCCAAGCATCACTTACATGGCGCTAACGGCGCGCGCCGTGGATCACGCGGTAACTCTTCTCAAGCGCCGCGAGCTTTGACGGAGGTTCAATGACAGGGCTTCTCGCGCTTTGGCTTCCAATCCTGGTTTCCGCAGTCATCGTCTTCCTCGTGAGCTCCATCATCCACATGGCTCCGCTCTGGCACAAGAACGACTATCCCAAGGTGCCGAATGAGGACCAGGTGAGGAGTGCGATTCGACCGCTGGCAATTCCGCCGGGCGACTACATGATCCCTCGGGCGACGGGAGGGGAGATGCGCTCGCCGGAGTTCGCGGAAAAGGTGAAACAGGGTCCGAACATGATCCTCACGGTTCTGCCCAACACTGCCTGGAACATGAAGAAGAACTTGACACAATGGCTCCTTTTCACCCTGGCAGTAGGTGTTTTTGCCGCGTATGTCGCGGGGCGCGCGCTCCCACCGGGTTCCCCATACCTCGCCGTGTTCCGGTTCGTCGGAGTCACCGCATTCATCGGATACTCCGTTGCGCTCTGGCAAGACTCGATTTGGTACGCCCGTTCCTGGAGTATGACTGCCAAGTCGACGTTAGATGGATTGATCTACGCTCTTCTCACGGCGGGCACGTTCGGATGGCTTTGGCCGCGATAGCTCAAACGGAGCACACGCTGCTCGATCGAAGGGAGCCGTAGAAGCGTCCAAATCCAGCCGCTACTGTCGCCGGTCTATTTTCAGATGGGAGCTTCGCGGTCCGCAAGGCTCCCATTTGCTTTCCCTCACGCCAAATCACTCCCAGCGGAAGACCTTCGTCGAGAGTGCGGTGTA
>JACMME010000250.1 GCA_014379205.1 Gemmatimonadaceae bacterium | reverse complement strand
GATGCGCTGCGCGGTGCGGGAACGCTCCTCAGCGGCGCAGTCTCCGATGTACAGCTCGATCGCGAGATGTCCACAACGCAGTCGACGCTGACTTTTTTGCGGGTGCAGTACGCGCCGAATACCACGCCAGCACTCCCCGAGCGCCTGCTGCTAAAGCGGCCATTGAAGACGGACGCGTACGCGGGAGACCTGGAGCAGGAAGTCGACTTTTATGCGCGACTGGCACCACAACTGTCTTCGCCACCGGCGCTGAGATGTCTCGCTTCCGCCGGCGAAACCAGCGGCACGGGTACCTACCTGATCTTCGAGGATCTGCGCGCCACCCACGCGGATCTACCGTGGCCGCTGCAGTCCGGAGCATCGCAGGGCGAGCCGGCGGTCAACGCTCTCGCGGTGCTGCACGCTCGATGGTGGGAATCACCAGAGCTTGGCATGAGCATTGGAACAGCACATACATCGAATTCATTACGCGCAATGGTCAACGGCATTGCCAGTCAGCTGCCGGCCTTTTGCGACGCGCATCGCGATGTCCTGTCGACCCGCAGGCGGGAGATACTGGAGCGAGTCTTCAGTTCATCATTGTTACCGTGGCTTCGGCTGACGGACACGCGGGCACTGAGTATCACACATGGTGATGCACACGCTGGTAATTTTCTCTTTCCCCGCAAGGCGGGCGACCCAACGTATCTCATCGATTGGCAGCTGTGGCATGTCGATCTGGGCGTCCGGGACGTCGCATTCCTGCTGGGTCTCGCATCCTATCCTGATGGGAGCAGAGAGACCGAGGTGCGGCTACTCCGAAAGTATCATGATCGCCTCGCTGCTCTCGGGGTGCACGGCTATTCGTGGGACGATCTCTGGCTCGACTACAGGCGCTGCATCGTGCGGAACCTCACCATACCCATTCTGTTCTGGAGTCGAGCGGCTCCGCGTGAGAAAAAGACCTTGCTACTCGAGGGTGCGCTCGATGCATTTGAGCACCTTGGTTGCGAGGACGTACTTTGAAATGCAGAAGAGCTGAAGGAGAAGATTGCGGATTGCGAAGTGCCACGGTGAGGCGCAACACAATGAATCGCTTGTAGCACGAGTCACTCATCACACACGAGGAGATCGATCGCCGATGTCGAATGTGAACCTACTGCACAACCGATCAGGCGTACGCACGAGCGTCATCACTTCCATCCTGTCTCTGCTCGGTGTGGCAGTCACAGGGTGCGGAGGATCTGGTGAGCAAACGGCGGAGCGACCCACGCCCGATAGTGTGGCTGCAAGTGAAACGAAGGCTTTGACGGTAACAGCCGCCAACTTCGGCAGCCTTCGCTGGCTGGAGGGTTCATGGCGCGGCCACGGAACGGAGCAAGCGCCGTTCTTCGAGCAGTATCGATTCGTGGATGACTCTACGCTCGCCGTGGATTCATTCGAGGATTCAACCTTTTCGAACAAGACCAGCACGGCTCTCGTGGAGCTGCGGAACGGACAGCTCGTGAATCAGGGGGAGGGTGCAGGCGCGAGCTGGGTGGTCACCGCCCTCGACAGCGCTGAAGTCACCTTCGGTCCGCTGAAGGGGGCGCGCAATTCCTACATCTGGCGACGCGGCCCAACTCCCCACGCCTGGACTGCCATCATTGTCTCCAGGAACGCCGAAGGCGCGCAAAAGGAACGCGTTTACCAGATGGAGCGCGCGGCGCGAAAATGAGCGGAGGGATGATACTTGGAACCAAACTGCGAACTGCGAACTGCGAAGGAACCACTAATCGAACCTTGCAGCTTTTTACGCCGCACGCAGTACGCAGTTTGGTTCGCAGTTCGCAGTTCGCAGCTCTCAGTTCATTTCACCTCACAATCGCCCTTCGCTCATTCTCGTCGCGCGTACCGAGAAACTCGCCCACCGACGCAAGCGTCTCGATGTGGTCGCAAAAGATCTTGAACGTCGCGAGGAGCGGAACAGCTATGAATGCGCCCGGAATTCCCCAGATCCAGAACCAGAAAGCCAGTCCGACGAAAAGCGCCACGGGGTTGAGTGCCAGGCGATGACCCAGCAACATGGGGCTCACGACGTTCGCCTGAACCAGGTTGATAATGAGAAAGGTTGCGGGGACGAGGAGCGCGTGACCAAGGGAATCGAACGTCGTAATCGCGGCGATCCCCAGAATCAGCACCATGGCTGCCGCGCCAACGTAGGGAATGAACTCCAGTAATACCACGAGGGCGCCCCACAACGCGGGGTTGGGCATCCCCAGCAGCCACATTGCAAACCCGACAACCACACCTTCCAGGATGTTGACGATGAGCGCGGTGAGCAGGTAAGTCGAGATGGACGACTCCGTCTCTCGCGCAATCTCGACCGCCTTGCGCTTGTCCCTCACGTTTGGCAGAACCTTGATCAGCTTCTGAAGAAAGAGATCGCCCGCCGCGAGAAGAAAGTACAGGAGGAATGCGACCTCCAGCGACGCGGCCAGAAGGCGTTGGGTTGTACCGAAGATCCTTGAGGTCAAACTGGGCTCCTTCACGACGACCTCGGTAGCCTTTGTCGCGCCGGCGACATCCGTGGCAGCGTTCTGAACCTGCTCGGCCGTCTCGGTTACTCGCTCAATGGGCCGCCGTAGCTTTGTCAGCTTCTGCTGTACTGCCGCCATCGTGCCCGGTGCTTTTGCGGCCCAACTCTGGACCGGCCGCGCGAGCTCATAGGTGCCGAGCCCAAGAATGCCAAGCAGTGCCAACATGACTAAAGCTGATCCGATCGGAGGTGGAATCCGGAAGCGGGCCAGTATCCGAACCAGCGGGCTCAGCAGAAAACTCAGGAGCAGCGCGAACGAGATGGGAAGCAGGAAGTCCCGCGCGAAGTACAGCGTGTACAGGAGCGCGAGCACAGCGAGAACCGTGACCCCCACCGAACGGCTCTTTGGACTCTCGATTGCCGCGGCGGTCTTGGTGAGATTGGGCTCCTCGGCGTCGGGGCTGGCTGGTGTCGCCTGTGCCGTAGGATCGACGTCCGGCTCGAGAACCGAATTGTCGTGGACTCGTCGCTCTTCCATTGGTCATCACTCGCTTGCTGGGCGCTGCGTTGTCGCATCGCAACGTGCACTCCCGCAAGCGTCGGGCCGATTACTATGGCCGCAACCGGGTACCAGTCGTTCAGTCGTGCATCACCTCGATCATTCCGGCAAGCATCGCGCTGGCGGCCTCCGTCATCTCACTCTGTCCGAAGAGCCACCATTGGATCGATCCGCACAGCCCGCCGAGCCGGCAGATAGCACGCGACTCCAGCAACCGCGATGACCGTAACGATAACAGCCAGGAACGTCGGCAGGTCGGATGAAGTCACTCCAAACAACATGCTGCTGAGCACTCGCGTAAGTGCCGCGGCAAGCGCGACGCCTGCCGCCACTCCCGAAAGCGTGAGAAGCGCGCCATGACGTAGTACGAGTGTCAGTATGTCTGCCGACCGCGCGCCGAGCGCAAGTCGTAATCCGATCTCCTGCGTCCGCTCGTTTGTAGCGTGGCTCATTAAGCCGTAGACACCGACCGCGGCGAGGCTCAAGGCGGTTACGGCGAAGCAGGCGAGCAGTAGAAGGTTGAACCTGCGCTCCTTGAGAGATTCGGAAAGCAGTCCTTCCAGCGTTGCCGTGCTGTAGATCGGCAACGTCTTGTTGAGTGACCAAATGCTCTCCTTTACGGCCGGCAACATGGCCAGGGGATCGGAGTTGGTACGAACCACGAATGCCATGGATCCCGTTGGCGATTGCGGGTGCGGCACGTAAACGCTCGGACGCGGTGGTTCATCCAGCCCGACTCGGCGGACGTCCGCCACGACACCGATGACCTCGCGCGTAACCGGCCGGCCCATGAATCTGACCGTGAATTTCCTTCCCACCGCATCCTCGGCCGGCCAGAAGCGGCGCGCCATCGTCTCGTTGATCAATGCTACTGGTGCCGCACGTGAGTCATCCGTGCGGGTAAGTAGCCGCCCTCGTTTAAGCGCGATGTCGAGCACTTTGAAATACTCTGACGTCACCACCGTGAGCTGGACGCTGGGCTCCTGCCCCCGAGGAGGCGCGGCCTGCCCTTCGATAGTGACGTCGGCATCTTCCGCTCCATACGGATCCGCCAGAGGAAGTGCTGAAGCCGCGCCGGCGGACAGAACTCCCGGAAGAGCAGCGATACGGTCCAGCGATTCCTCCATGAAAGCAGTTCGCAGCTCGGGAGTGGAATATCGATCCCACGTGAAAACGTTGATCGCCAGCACATTTTCCGATCTGTATCCGCGATCGACACGGAGTAGGGATTCGAAGCTTCGCACAAGCAACCCAGCGCCGACCAGCAACACAGTGGCGAGCGCGACTTCACTGATCACGATGAGATTGCGAAGCCGCTTGCGGCCGGAGCCCGTCGCGGAACGTCCACCAGCCTTCAGCCCCTCGTGCAAGTCGGGCCTCGCAGCGCGAAGAGCAGGTGCCATCCCAAAGAGAAGGGCGGTCAGGAAAGAGATGCCGAGAGCGAATCCCAGCACCCGGCCGTCGATTGCCAGCTCATCTACTCGCGGCAAGTTGGGTGGGCTGAGTGCGCGAATCCCTTGTACGCCCCAGTGAGCGAGCAGCACGCCTGCCGCCGCGCCCAGCAATGCCAGTATGAGACTTTCGGTGATCAGTTGCCTCACGACCCGACCGCGCCCCGCGCCGAGCGCCGCGCGAACCGCAAATTCCTGCTCGCGGTGCGATGCGCGCGCCAGCAGGAGGTTTGCGACGTTGGCGCAAGCGATCAAAAGCACGAACGCGACGGCGCCGAGCAATACCAGTAGCGCCGGCCGTACGTGCCCGACCATTTGCTCGTGCAGCGGCACCACCAGAGCTCCGATGTCTGTGTTCGTGGCTGGGTATTCCGCGGATAGTTCGCTCGCTATCGAGCTCATCTCGGTGCGAGCGTGCTCCAGCGTGGAGCCGGGTCCAAGACGTCCGGCGACGGTGAGGTATGCCCCGCCGCGTATCTGTCGCTCGCGCTCGTTGAACACCCTTGGCGCCCACATTTCCTTGGGCTCGGCAAAATCTGTGGGAAAGTTGAACTCCGGCGGCATCACACCAACTACAGTGCGTGGCTGCCCATCCAGCACCAGCGTGCGCCCAACAACGCTGGAGTCGCCACCGAAGCGACGCTGCCAAAGTCCGTAGCCGAGCACGACTACCTGCTCGCGGCCGGCGGTATACTCCTCGTCAGCGAAGGTTCGACCGACGAGCGCGGGTGTGCGCATGATTCGAAAGAACCCATCCGAAACGAGCCATACCCTGAAGGTCTCCGGTCCTTCGGGTCCCATGTAGTCGAAGCCAAACGGCTCTGCGGCAGCGATATTCTCGAAGGTCCGGCTGCGAGAACGCCAGTCGAGGAAGTTGGCCGGTGATACGTCGTCGCGTTTCCCTCCCTCCGCGCGATTGTGCTGCCATAGCGCGACGAGACGATCGGCCTCTGCGTATGGAAGAGGTCTCAGCAGAACGCCGTCCACTGCCGTGAATATCGCGGTATTGGCTCCGATGCCGAGGGCGAGCGTGAGCACGGCGACGGTCGTGAAGCCGGGGCTTCGTCCAAGCTGCCGCCACGCATAGCGCGTGTCCTGCCGCAGGGCATCCAGCCATGCTTCACGCCGCTCGTGCGCATCCTGTCTTTCGTCCAGGTCACGGCAGTAGCGCTTTGTATAATCGAGATCACCGAATTGACGGAGCGCTTCCTTGCGTGCGGCCTCCGGCGTCATTCCTGACGCGGCGAGCTCGCGGGTGCGCATCTCGAGATGGAACTGAAGCTCCGAGTCGACGTCTTCCTTCACCCGTCCACCGCTCAACCGCGGGAGCCGGAAATACCGTCGCAGTCCTGGAATGTGAGTCATGGGCGCTCCATCAGGCGGTCTCGAGGACCTTGAAGATCGCCTCTGCGTACAGGCGCCACGTCGAGGTCTCCGCCCTCAGCTGGCGACGTCCTTCCTTCGTCAGCTGGTAGTATTTCGCCTTGCGGTTGTTGTCTGAGAGCCCCCACTCCGCCTCGACGAAGCCCTTTCGGCTGAGGCGATGGAGTGCCTGGTACAGCGCTGCATCCTCGATGCCGAGCACTCCGTCGGTGCGCTGCCGGATCCATTGCGAGACGCCGTAGCCATGCATCGGCGCCCATGACAGAGTCTTGAGAATCAGGACGTCCAGCGTCCCCTGGAGCAGGTCGAGCGAAGTGCGGCCCATGATTGTCTCCCCTCACTATGTGAGGGAAGAATGGGCGAAGTACTAACTCATGTCAAGAGCGTTGGTGCGGTCGAACTGACAAGCTCTTACGATCACTTTCGCTCGCGCGAACGCGGTATGCGGTGTCCGGCTCGCCGGCCGTAACGGAAGGGGCTACCTGTTTCCCGCGCTCAACGCCGCCAACCGCCCGCGTGCCGCCAGATAGCGTGGCTTGAGCGCGGGGTCGGCGCTGGCCCACGCTCTCTCTACAATCGCGTAGTGAGCCGCGGCGCTGTCCGCCTGACCTGCGGCGTCGAAGGCGTGGGCAAGCAGCTCATGGGTTTCCGTTCGCGTGAGATACAAACCCGGCCCCTCGATTCCTCCGTATAGCGGAGCGCGGAGAAGAGGAATTGCATCGGCCGGCCGCTTCAGCACGAGCAAGCTTTTCGCAAGCTCATAGTTGATGCGCGTATAGCCCTGAGACGGCGCATACAGTGCCGCACGGAACTCACGGCTGGCGGCCTCATGCTGTTGCGCCTTGGCGAGCAGGAGCCCCCGAAGAAAATGGTGCAGCAAAGGGTCACGCGCGAACAAACTCCTTCGGCCGGTTGCCTCGACGGTATCGATCAACCCCCGAAGCCGCGTCGTGTCGTCCGCTGCGGCAAACGCAGCGCCGGCCAACGTCAGGTTCCACGCAACATGCCGAGCCGCCCACCCTTGCTGGCGAGCGAAGGCCAATCCCCTGTCGCGAGCGATTCTGGCAAACTGAGTGGCGGCGGCCATTGGTCGCCCGAGTTCCAGATCCAGTATCGCGGAATGTACGCGGTCCGGAGGGCTGCGCGTCGCGAGCTCGAGCGCCTCGCGATAGCGCCCCTGCATCCGCAATGCGATCGTGCAAAACCATCGGAACTGCGTCAGGAGCTCACCTTCGCTGACAGCGAGCTCCGTGCGGCAAATCTCGTTTGCGCCGGTCACGTCATCGGACCGGATGTTCCAGGTAAGCCGCCGCTGCGCATCGTTTCCTGCCGACGCCCCCAGCGATTGGGCGCGTCGCAATGCCGCCTCCGCCTCAGGGCGGCGCCCCAGGCTGACGAAGTGATCGGCGAGCATCACCCAGGGATGGCTATCCCGTGGCCTCAGCCGCATCCAGCGGCGTACCGTTCGCTCCGTCGCTATGACCGAGTCCGCACTGATGTACCATCCGGACAACGTTGATAACGCGTCGCACAATCGGCACTCCGTTGCCGCCCCTGCAACTACGCCAGCGGCGGAGTCGATGGCGATCGCCCTGTTAAGCAGCGCGATGGACCGCCCGAAGTCGGCCATCGCACCCGTGGCGAGAACCAGTACCGCGGGATCGTTGGGGTAGCGGGTAACCAGAGAGTCCGCCAGGGCAATGGCAGCGGGGTCTGAGCGCGTCGCGAGGACGTGCATCACCATGAGGAGCCGGTCGCGATCCGCTGCCTGGGGGGCGAGAGAAAGCACGCGGTCGGACGTCGCGGACTGCTGTGGGCTACCGATCGCCACCTCCGATCGCCACAAGTAGTAGGTCGCCATCGCGAACGTCGAGTCTTCCTTCACCGCGGCGCTGAAGAAGCGATGGGCTACCGTCGCGTCCGACTGGGACAGCGTGCGCAGTCCCTCCTCGTAGAGACGGTACGCGATCGGAGAGCGAGTGCTCGCCGCCACGAGTGAGCCGGAAGGCGGCTCGACGCCCAGGTCGGCGGCGATTAGCACGGTGATGCTGTCGAACAGCGCCATGCGGTCTGTGCCATCTATCCTGTAGCCGCCACGAACAATGCCGCGGTCGATGCTCACGCGCCGGAGCTCGAATCGCAGCCCGCGATCGGCAATTGGAATCAGCTCGCCCTCGAGTACCTCGGTAGCACCTGCGCGACGAGCAGCATCCGTGCGTGCTGCGCGTATGGTGTCAGCCCCCCGTGGTATCAATTCCAGAATCCGGGAGTTCGCGATGACCTGGAGTTTCGTCAGGCGGCCGAGGCTGGTGGCGAGCATCTCGCTCAATACGCTACCCAGCTGCGCGGAATCGGGCGTGACCAGATCGCGGACCTGCCCGACGGCGAGCACCGGCGTCGTAGCTGCGACTGGGCGCGCGGAAGACGCACGCCATAGCGCCGCGGCGATCGTTGCAAGGGACAAAGCAACGGCCGCAAACAGTCGTGCACCCCGGCGAGGCGAGATGCCAGCACGGGCCAAGGGGGGCTCGCCATGATTGACTGGTGATTTTTCATCGACGCTGGCCGGGGGAGACGCCTTCGCTACGCTGGCCGCGGGCGCGAAAGTCTCCGCGACTTTGGAAGCGGGTGCGGGCAGCACGCTATCGACGTCGCGCAACCTGGCGAGCAGCCGTGTGACAGCGGGGTCGGGCTCCGACTCCAACTCTGCGCGCACCAGCTCCGCGTGCGCCCGCCCGTGCGCAAGCGCTCCTGAACGGTCGCCGAGCCGGCCCAGCACATCCATATAAGCCGTGGCGAACGGACCGCTCAGCGGATCGAGCCTGGTGAGCCTGCGCCATTGCTCGGCTGCCTCGTCGAGCCGCCGGGCGGTGGTGGCGTCGCGAGCGACATGTTCTATGGAGCGCAGTCCGTCGCTCGTCAGACTCGATCGTTCCTCATCTGCCCAGCGCTCGAAAAGCGGCGCGTCCGTCAGATAGAAACCGTCGAGAAACGGACCGCCGTACAGCGCGGCAGCTTGCCGCCAGTCCCTGACCTTGAGCGCCGTCCTGAAATCGTGAAGGTCGCTGGTCAGGTGTGCCGGGTCGAGCCGCAAGCCAGCCGTCGTCGCCAGCACGACGTCAGCGCCCAGATCCGTTCGGAGACTGTACAGCGTCTGCGAGAGTGCGGCCCGTCCACGTGCGGACTCGCTCTCGGGCCAGAGGATCGCCAGCACCTGATCCCGGCTGAGTCCTTTCGCGCCCGCCGCCGCCAACACGGCGAGTAGAGCGAGGCGGCGCGGGCGCACTCCCCCCTTCGCTGACCCGTCCTCGTTCTCGATCCAGAGACCGCCGAGTGTTCTGAGCCGCAACGAGTTACGACCGGATGAGAGGGAGATGAGACACTCGCTGAGAAGAAACTGAGGACGGGCCGCAATCCTTCGTGGCGATCATAGCCGGGGCGCAACAGAGCGTCAAGCGTTCTCGGCAGCAGCGAAACGATTCAGAATCTCGGACATCGTCATGCGGATCCAAACTACATTCATCGTGTGGCAGAGCCGGCGGGTTAGGGGAGGGGAGTGGGGGGTGGGGGATGGGGGGTGCACGACGTTGCGACTCCCCATCCCCCAAACCCCACTCCCACTCCCTCCTGCCATGATCGCCCGGGTAGGG
>JACMME010000249.1 GCA_014379205.1 Gemmatimonadaceae bacterium | reverse complement strand
GACTTGCATCAACCAGGCGCCGTGCGCAAGACTGGGTGCTCGAAACGGCTTTGGTCTACCGGTTTGGAAGTCTCGGCTTCCCGGGTCCCCCGTCCCTGATTCGGTAGCTATACTTGGCCGTGAATGCCCAATCCCTTCAACCTCGATCCGCGGCGGTTGGCTCTCGGCGCCGCCAAACGTTATCTCCTGGACGATCTTCCTCGTCGCACGGCGGACGACAAACCGCCGCGCCTGACTCCCGAAGCCCTTTCACACAAAAAAATGTCCCGTTCTCGCGAGCGTATTCTCGCCAATCTCGACGATATGTTCGGGGAGGCGTTCGAGCGCGCCAAGGCCTCAGGCGATGATGCGCAGATGCAGACACTCGACTTCGCTTACAGGCGCGAGCAACTCTACTTCGAAATTCTCCTGGACATCCGCGACGCGATGGAAAAGTGAAAGGTGGCTGATGGCAGATGGCACGTGGCAGATTGGCCATTATCAGTTTTCCGCCATCAGCCATCAGCAATCAGCTATCCGTAATCAGCTCACTAGCCCGTCGCCCTTCACACTTTCTTCCCACTGGATCGCCGTCGGGGAGGCGCCCCGAAGAGCGACCCTGTCTTACCCTCGACCTCGTGCTCTTCCAGCACGGCCGCGGAAGGGTAGAGAAGTGAGAGCCCGATGGATAATGCCAGCGTTCCAAGGATCACGCCGAGAGAGGCAAAAATAGGGATCACGTACCATTCAGCGATCACCATCTTGATTCCGACGAACGTGAGAATGACAGCGAGACCGTATTTCAGCAGGTGGAACTTGTCGACCATTCCCGCGAGCAGGAAATACAGTGAGCGCAGCCCGAGAATGGCGAAGATGTTGGAGGTGTAGACGAGAAAGGGATCGGAAGTGATGGCGAAAATCGCGGGTATGGAATCCACGGCGAATATGAGGTCTGTGAATTCGACCATAATCAGCACAAGCAGCAGCGGCGTACCGACTCGGGCCCCGTTCTTGACCGTGAAGAATTTCTGGCCGTCATATTCTTCAGTGAAAGGCAGGTAGCGCCGTGCGAGACGGAGAACCCTGTTCTGCTCCGCGTCGAACTCCTCGTCCTGCCGCATCGCCATTCCGATGCCGGTGTAGATCAATAGCGCACCGAAGATGTAGATAATCCAGTGAAATTTGGCGAGCAGGAGAGCGCCAAGGCCAATGAACAATCCGCGCATGACGAGCGCCCCGACGATTCCCCAGAACAGCACGCGATGCTGAAACTCTGATGGAACGCCGAAATAGGCGAAAATCATGACAATGACAAAAATGTTGTCGACGCTGAGTGACTGTTCGATCACGTAACCCGTGAGAAATGTCAGGGCCACGTTCGAACCTTCGAAGTACAGCAGCCCAGCCGCGAACAGCAGCGAAAGTGACACCCATACCCCCGTCCATATCGCCGCCTCCTTCGGCTTTATGACGTGAGCCTTGCGATGGAACACGCCGAGATCGAGCGCGAGCATTCCGAGCACGAACGCATTGAACGCAATCCAGAACCACGGTTTCGTTTCCAAGTAGTTCCCTCTGCTATGGCTTTCCGAAAAAAAAAGACGAGACCCTACGGCGCTTGCATGTCCGTAGTGGTCTCGCCTCGTGAGCCGGCCAACCGGGGGCGCTTTTGACGTCCCGTATTGACGATTGACCGCGCCGGCTTAGAATCGCCGGCAGGCTACTCCCCACCTGCGCGTATTCTCGCCAGGCGATGGTGTTAGAGCAAGGGGGGATTGGACGGCGGATGGCGGATGGCGGATGGCTGATGCAGGCTGACGATTGTGGATACCAGGAACGTAGATCTAACATTGTCGGCCGCAGCTCACCTTGGCAGTTCGCACTCATGCACTAGCAAACACCGAAGGCTTCGCTATCAGCCATCAGCTATCAGCCATCAGCCATCTTTTATCGGCTATCAGCCATCAGCCCAAGGTTTTTCATGCTGAACAAACCTCTCCTCCCCATCCTCATCCTTGTTCTCTCCGGGTGTACCATGACATCCCCTGCTTCACAAACCGCGACAGTTCCTTCCGGATCAGATGTCACCCTCGCGGTCGTCAATGCGAGAGTATGGACGGGAGACAGCCGGCGTCCCTGGGCGGACGCCATAGCGGTGAGTGGCGACAGGATTGCCGCCGTTGGGTCCGGAGCCGAAATCCGCAAGATCACGAATGCGCAGACTCGGGTTGTGGATGCGGCTGGAAAGATGCTCGTCCCGGGGTTTGTGGACGCGCACGTGCACTTTGTCGACGGCGGTTTCCGACTGTCGTCCGTGCAGCTGCGGGATTCACGAACGCCAGCGGAATTCATCGCGAGAATCAAGGCGTACGCCGCAACCGTACCGCCAGGAACGTGGCTCACGGGTGGCGACTGGGATCACACACGCTGGGGTGGCGAGCTCCCACACCGCCGCTGGATCGACTCCGTGACCCCGAATCACCCAGTCTGGGTCAATCGCCTCGACGGCCACATGGCACTCGCCAATAGCGCTGCACTCGTGGCTGGCAGTGTTACCGCGGCGACTCCTGAGGTCGACGGAGGAACCATCGTACGCGATTCCAACGGCGACCCGACCGGCGTACTCAAGGACAACGCGCAGGGTCTCGTAGATCGCGCGGTGCCCGGTGCACCTCCGGCACTGAGCGATCGCGCACTCGACGCGGCCATGAACTACGTGGCTCAACAGGGGGTAACCTCGGTTCACAACATGGGTTCGTGGGATGACCTTGCTGTATTCGAGCGCGCACGCGCGAGCGGACGTCTCAAGACGCGCATTTATACGGCGGTGCCGCTCGCAACCTGGCAGCGGTTGCGCGATACGGTGGCCGCGCGAGGGCGTGGCGATGCATGGCTTAGAATTGGAGCTCTCAAGGGGTTCGTCGACGGCTCACTCGGCTCTCACACGGCGGCCATGCTCGAACCGTTTACCGACGCTCCGCGAGATACCGGGCTGCTGGTTACCTCTCCCGAGAATCTGTACGCGTGGACGTCCGGAGCGGACAAGGCCGGACTCCACGTGGTCGTGCACGCAATTGGCGACCGCGCGATCCGGCTGCAGCTGGACATATTCGAGCGTGTCGCGCGCGAGAACGGCGAGCGCGACCGACGCTTCCGTATCGAGCACGCGCAACATCCGCATCGCGCCGATATCCCGCGGTTCGCCGCGCTCGGTGTCATTGCGAGCATGCAGCCCTATCATGCGATCGATGACGGACGTTGGGCTGAGGATGTCATCGGAGCAGAGCGAATCAAGACGACGTACGCGTTCCGGTCGCTTCTGGATACCGGGGCACGCATAGCATTCGGCAGTGACTGGTTCGTCGCGCCACCCACGCCGCTCGAGGGGATCTATGCGGCGGTCACGCGGCGGACCATCGACGACAGGAATCCGAACGGTTGGGTGCCAGCCGAAATGATCTCGGTGGAGGAGGCGTTGCGCGCGTACACAATCGATGCGGCGTACGCCAGCTTCGAGGAAAAGGAGAAGGGCAGTCTCGAGCGCGGCAAGCTGGCCGACTTCGTCATGATCGATCGCGATCTGACGCGAATTCCACCCGTGACCATCCGCGATGCGAGAGCGGTCATGACCGTCGTGGGGGGCAAGGTAGTCTTCGAGCGATAGGGTTCACCGGCAAAGGAGCCTCATGAACAACGCAAACACACTGCTACTGCCATTCGTGATTGTGGCATTTGCATGCTCATCTCCTCCCGCTGGCGAACAACCGCAAGTCGAGGGACCGCCTCCTGGTGGTACGATCGACAAGGCAATGGTAGCCAGACTCGAGGAGGACGCGAGAGCTCTGGCCAAGACGGAGGGATGCGCCGGCACTGGCGAGTGCAAGGCAGCGCCTATGGGAGCCAAGGCCTGTGGAGGTCCGCGTGCATGGATTGTGTACTGCCCTCTTACAACGGACGAAGTCGCGCTAACACGAAAACTCGACGAGCTGCGCGAAGCTGAAGAACGCTACAATCGCGAAAGCGGACTGGTGTCGGACTGCGCATTGTTGACTGAACCGCGAGTGGAGCTCAACAACGGTGTTTGCCGTGCGGCGCCGTGAGTTGGGCCCGTGAGAAACCGGAATATCCCTTTCTCGGTTCCAACCGCTATCGCCCGCTACCTAATTTTCCACTACAACTGCAGTGCCGCTCGCGCTGACCATTAGCATTCCGCCTCCCTTGCCGAGGCTGATCGTCTCGTAGTCCAGATCAACTCCCACGATAGCGTTCGCCCCCAGCGCGGCGGCTTCGGACTGCATTTCCTGTATGGCGATGAGCTTCGCCTTGCGGAGCTCCCCTTCATAGGCCGCGGAGCGCCCGCCAACGATGTCACGGATTCCAGCGAAAAAGTCCTTGAAGATGTTGGCGCCGAGTATCGCTTCGCCGCTCACGAGCCCGAGGTGACGCGTTACGCGCTTGTCGCCGATGCCATCGGTTGTGACGATCAACATGTAGCTCTCCTGCTTTATGAAGGTTGGCGCGACGTAAACTGCACCCAATTTGATTGACGGCATGGCTCCTGGTAACCTGCGAGCTTGCCTTGCACGCTCATCCTCGCTCTGGAGCACGCACCGTGGCAGCGGAACCGAAATTCAAGGACGCCAGGAGGGAAGTGGAGGGGATTCTCGCACCGCTGGAGCGCAAAGTCTTGCGGTGGCTCGCCGAGCGAATGCCGAAGCGGGTAAACTCGGACCATCTGACTCTGCTTGGATTTTTTGCCATGGCAATGGCGGGAGCGTTCTATGCGCTCAGCAAGCGGAACCCGAATTTCCTGCACCTCGTGAATGTCTCGCTGGCGCTCAACTGGTTTGGCGACAGCCTGGATGGATCTCTGGCCCGCTACCGAAATCGTCTGCGTCCGAGATACGGCTTCTACGTCGATCACATAGTGGACACTTATGGAGTGTTCTTTCTGATCGGCGGATTGATGCTGTCGGGCTACATGAGTGAGCGAGTGGGTCTCTGGCTCCTGATAGCGTACTATGCCGTCAACATCAACATCTACCTTGTGACCTACGTTCTGGGAGTGTTCAAGATTTCATTCGGGTGGTTTGGCGGCAGCGAGCTGAGAATTCTTCTCGCGGTGGCGAACCTCATCCTGCTGGTGAAACCGGCAGTTACGGTATCGGGGAAAACATTTCTTCTGTTTGACCTGATCGGCGTCGTGGCCGTGGCGGTGATGACAGTGGTATTGGTTTTTTCTTCGCTGGCGCATACGCGCAAGCTGTACGAACTGGAGCGGTTGGACTGAAGATTCCCATTTCGCTGCGGGGAATTCTAGCGGCTCTGGAATCCTTGGTAGCAGGCAATCAGTGCAACACACCGAGCGAGATGGCGATCGAGAGGACCACGCTCTCAGCCAAACGAATTCGCCGTAATCGCAATGGCGACCTTGCGGTCCGCCATGTCTCAGGGAACATCCCGATCCTTCAATACCGCACAATTTCCTCGTAGGCCCGCCTGAAATCCTCAACCTGAGGCAAAATTGCATCTTCCAGCTGCGGGGCGTACCCCACGAACGTGTCTGTCGATGCCACGCGCTTCACCGGAGCGTCCAGCCAAGCGAAGCACTCGTCCGCAATCGCCGCGGCAATCTCTGCTCCGTACCCCCATGAAAGCGAGTCTTCGTACGCAACGATAACGCGCGACGTCTTTTTCACGGAGGCGAATACCGTCTCACGGTCCCATGGAGATAGCGATCGGAGATCGATCACCTCGACGCTTACTCCGGAATCGGCAATCTGATTTGCCGCCGCGAATGCGCGCTGCACCGTGGCGCCGTATGTGACCAGAGTAACGTCCGTCCCTTCGCGCACCACTCTCGCCTTCCCGAATGGAATCATGAAATTCGGTCCGGGGTGCTGCGACTTGTTGTAAGTCTGCCGGTAAAGGTGCTTGTGCTCCAGAAAGATCACCGGATCATCGCATCGGATGGCCGTACGCAGCATGCCGTTTGCGTCCAGCGCAGTGGCGGGGCAAACCACACGAAGCCCCGGGCAATGCGTGAAGAGCGACGCCCCCGTCTGTGAGTGGTAAATGGCGCCACGGATATACCCTCCGTAAGTGACTCGAATGACAACCGGCGAGCTGAAGGCGTTGTTGGATCGCCAGCGCATCGTGGCGAGCTCATCCCGGATCTGCATGTACGCAGGCCATATGTAGTCGAAGAACTGTATCTCGACGACGGGCTTGAATCCGCGGGTCGCCAAACCGATCGCGCGACCCGCGATGTTCGCTTCCGCCAGCGGGGAGTTGTACACACGCGCTCCGCCAAACTCCTTTTGCAAGCCCCATGTGACCTTGAAGACGCCCCCCTTTCCCTTGACCTCACCCAGGTACTTCTCACGACTCACATCGGCCACATCCTGGCCAAAGACAAGGATCTTGGGGTCACGCCGCATCTCGTCCTTCATGCACGCATTGAGCAGATCCACCATCGTCGTCTCATTCCCCGAAAACTGCGGGTCGTCCTCTGTGTCGAACTGCTCGCTGGTAGGATCAACGTCCGGCGAATAGACGGCGAAGTGCACCGTGTCGGCGGCTGGTTGAGGCTGCGCGAGCGCGTCGTCAGTCGCTTCCAGCACCAGGGCGTCAACGTCCTCATTGATCTTTGCTATTTCTTCCTGCGTCGCGTGACCTTCGCTCACGAGCCAGGCGGGAAAAATCGTAACCGGGTCTCGTGCTGCGTCCGCCTCGCGCTCAGCAGACGGACGGTACATGGATTCGTCGTCCGATAGTGAATGCGAGTAGGGTCTGATGACATGCGCGTGCACCAGCGCGGGGCCTTTGCGCTTTCGGGCGTACGCGACTGCTTTCTTCATGACCTCGTAGCTCGCCAGAAAGTCGCAACCGTCTACTTCCTGAATGAAAAGCCCCGGGAAGGAAGCGACCAGCTTGGAGATCGAGCCACCGGCGGTGTTCACCTCCACAGGAACGGAGATAGCATAGCCATTGTCCTCTACGACGTATACGACCGGGAGCTTGAGATTGCAGGCGGAGTTGAGCGACTCCCAGAACTCCCCCTCGCTGGTAGTACCGTCCCCCGTTGATACATACACAACCTCATCATCCTCGAACCCTTCAGCGATGCTGAGCAGCGAGGCTCGCATTGATGCCTCGGCGCAGCCAACAGACTGCAGAAACTGCGTTCCCGTAGGAGAGGAAGACGAGACGATGTTGAGGCTCTTGTGCCCCCAGTGGCTCGGCATCTGTCTGCCGCCGGAATTGGGATCTATGGCGGCACCTACGGCTTCGTACAGCATTTCGGCCGGAGTCATGCCGAGCTGGAGACACAGCGCGCGATCGCGGTAATACGGGTAAAACCAGTCGTAACTCGGCTTTAGCGCCATACCCGCGGCGGTGAGTATGGCCTCGTGGCCCGCGCCCGAGATCTGGAAAAAGATCTTGTTTTGCCGTTTGAGCTGGATCTCCTTGTCGTCCAGCTTGCGCGACAGGTACATGATCCGGTAGGCGTCGAGGAGCTGCTCGCGGCTCAGGCCGGCGGGAGTTTTGCGCTCGGCGCGGGTTTGCGTTGCCAAATTGAATCTCCGGGGGTGGGGTTCAGCGGTAACGCCGAAAGATAGCGGCGGCCCGCGGCCCGAAGCTACCGCCTGGGCGGTTGGAACTCCTCACGTGCGCCACCGGTTCTGCGGTTACGTTGGCGCGCCGAAGGAAAGCGGCAAACGCAACTAAGGGGAATCAAGGTGTGTTGATACGGTGCAGACCCAGGTAGACGCGCTTGAGCTGACTCCGCAGCAAGGATTTTACTGGACGTCGAGGACCTTGCCCGGTATTCTTCAGACGACGCACCGTAGCCCCCACCAAAATTGGAGTAGAAGTATGCCTAAGATTCACTTCCTTTGCGCCGCCGCTGTCGCCTGGAGTCTGGCGATTCCCACCACCTCATCCGCCCAGATTGGCGGCTTCATCAAGCGGAAGGCCAAGGAGCGCATCGAGCAGAAAATCGTAGAGTGCCTGGCCACAGACCTGGAGTGCATCAGAAAAGCCAAAGCCGAAGGCAAGGACGTAAAGGTCAAGGAAGGAAGCGAAGCCGCAACAGACGCTGCTGGCGCGAGCAGCGAGGGAGGAGCCTCCGCTTCCTTGAAGCCGGGTGAAGGTGCCTGGGCGAACTACGACTTCAAGCCCGGCGACAAGATCCTGTTCGCGGACGATCTGACCAAGGATGAAGTCGGAGACTTCCCAAAGCGGCTGGAGTTTATTGAGGGAACTTCCGAAATAGTCGAGTGGAAAGGTGGCCGGTATCTGCGCGGCACATCGAACTCGAGATTCGAGATACGTCTCGCGGAGCCTTTGCCGGAGCGTTTCACGCTTGAGTTCGACTACAGTGGGAAAACGAGCTCGATGTACGTCTATCTGGACAAGGAAAAGCATCCCCAGGATTACCTCGTTTTTTATCCATATGGCGAGGGTGGTATTGAGATGGTAGGACGCTCGGCCACCGCGAGGGTCCCAGGCGCAACCGGCGCCGCCGGCGATCTCTACAAAGTCCGCATCATGGGTGACGGCAAGTACATCAAGGTCTACATGAACGAAGCCCGCGTCGCCAACGTGCCGAATGCCGACCTAGGCAGAACGAACAAGATCCATTTCTGGGTTGGTAGCAGTGCCGATAACCCATCATTTCTCACGAACTTCAAGCTGGCCGCTGGCGGAAAGAAGCTCTACGACGCCCTGACGGAGAGCGGACGCGTCGCGACGCAGGGCATCTATTTCGATTCAGGCTCCGATCGCATCAAACCGGAATCGACACCCACGCTGAAAGAGATCGGCGCCATGCTCAAGGAGCACGCCGACCTCAAGCTCACGATCGAAGGGCACACTGATAACGTGGGCAACGCGCAGTCAAATCATGACTTGTCGCACAAGCGAGCAGCCGCTGTGAAGGCAATTCTTTCCAGCAGCTATGGTATCGACGGCTCGCGTCTGGAGGCCACCGGGTTTGGGGACAAGAAGCCAGCCGCCCCGAACACGACGCCTGAAGGGCGGCAGCAGAACCGCCGGGTGGAGCTCGTCAAAGGCTAAGCGCCAGAGCTCGGCTATAGACGAACACTCCGTACGAACGGAAAGCGGGAATCGGGAAACGGGAAGTGGTGAAAAAGCTTCGCCTCCCGATTCCCAATTCCCGTTTCCCTATTCCCGCTGACTGCCCCGACCCATGAGCAAAATTTCGCCCGGCTGCATTTTCTGCGACATCGTAAAGGGTGCCGCGGAGGTGTCAGTATGTTATGAGGATGCGAACGCGTTGGCGTTCATGGACATTCAACCTGTCAATCCCGGGCACGCTCTGGTCGTGGCGCGAGCTCATCATGAGTCACTCGAGGAGTTACCAAAGGCCCTCGGAGAACACCTCTTTGGTGTGGCTCTAAAGCTCGCACCAGTCATCCATAAGGCATCGCACGCTGAAGGGATGAACTTGATAGTTTCGAGCGGGGCGGCCGCGGGGCAGGATGTATATCACTTTCACATCCACCTCATTCCGCGCAAGAAAGGGGATGGCTTCGACGTTCCACTCCCGTTTGGCAAGTCGGACATGCCCGATCGCACCATGCTCGACGCGATGGCCGCGCGCATTATATCGGCGCTGAGAGATCCGGCGAGGAAGCGAGGGATCGGGAATCGGGAATCGGGAATCGGAGGTCGAGCCGAAGGGGAGAAAAAAGGTGGGAAGTGAACGGCCACACCAATCCCGATTCCCGATTCCCGATTCCCTATTCCCCTCCGTCCCTTACCGCCGCCACTGCGGCGGACAAGTCCTGCGCCATTTTGCTCAAATCGGTCGCTGCGTCGTTGAGCGCGGCCAGAGACGTTGCCTGTTCCTCGCTCGCCGCAGCGACCGAGTCTGTTTCCATCGCCGCGCGCTCAGCGTCCTCCCGGGCCGCAACTAGCGAGTTCGCCATTGCGGCTGAGCGATTAGCGGTTTCCTTGGCGGCGGCCGCGATTCTGCCTCCGACTGCCGCGACTGCCTCTGCTGCATCAACGATCTTGTCGAGATCGCGAGACCACGTGCCGCTAGCCTGTGCGACGGACAGCACTTCACTCCGAGTTCGGCCCATGAGCGCGACGGCCCGATCGAGCGTCGCGCGAATGTCGCGGACTGCGCGTTCCATACCATCCGCCTCTTCGGTGCTCTTGTCCGCCAGCTTGCGAACTTCCTGAGCCACCACGGCAAAGCCGCGGCCGTGCACGCCTGCCCTTGCGGCTTCCACAGCAGCATTGAGGGCGAGTAACCCGGTCTGGTCAGCGATAGTGGCAATGGTATGCCCGAAGCGCTGTACGACGCCCGACACCGCGTGCAGTCGGGCCACTTCCTCACTTCCTTCCTGAACGATGGCGGCCGCGGCTGTGAGCTTTGTAATAGCGTCGTTAGTTGCGTCCCGAACACCGCGCGCCGTCTGCACCATGCGTTGACCGCTGTCCCTGGTCTCCGCGCCTTCCCCGTGAGCGGTGTCTGCGGAAGCAAGCACTACGCGAGCGTCCTCAGCGCCGGCCGCCAGCGTGTCAGCGAGAACACGAACCGAAGCGTGAACCTTGGCCGCACTTTGCGCGCTCTCCGCCGTGGACGCCGCGAGCTCCTGCGTGGTGGCGGTAATTGATTCCACCTGGATAGCGGTGCGCTCCGAAGCGGATAGTACCGGTCGAACCAGGGAGTCAAGCTGCATCGACAACGCGAGCTGCGGAGCGAGATAGTCCAGCAGGGAAGCGTCATGCTGGCGGTACATGCGTGTAAGTCTGTGCCTGATGCTCCAGAGTCCCACGAGCTGTTCGCCCTGTCTGAGCGGAATGATGATCTCGGAACCTATGTCTCCCCACTCTTCGCGCACGTCGCGCGGCAGATCGGTATCAGTGGTTGCCACACCCCGCTCGACCGCGAAGCCCGCCATACCAGTACTCGCGGAAAAACGTGTTCCGGGTGGCTTGGTCGGATCGGTTTCAGCGAGAACCACGAACTCGTGCCGTTGGCGGTCATACGAGGCGAGACCCATCTGCTGCCACGGCACCAGCGTCCTCGTCAACACCTGAATGTCTAGGAGCGCCTGCATGATCTCCGCTCGCGCTGTTATCAGGCTTCCCAGGCGATGCACCAGTTGGAGGCTCTCCCCTGTCGCGCCTTGTCGCACCAGCCAGTGCGACATCATCGTCAGGCCGCAAATTATCAGCGCAAAGGTCACGTACTGCGAGGGAGTGAGTGCCGAGTAGTGCAGCCGTAGCGCACCCAACCCGAGTAGCGTAGCGAGGATTGTGACAGTCGCTTCCCATCGCATGCTCAGCTTGACGTCTACCCAGGCTATGGCCGGAGACAGCCGAAGCTGCAGATAGAAGGTCGTATTCTGAATGACTGGAACGAGGGCGCAGAGCAGCGCGAGGCGCCAGACGTTCCATGGGGCAAAAGCCGCGGTACCGAGCCCTCCACCGAGGAGGGTGTAGATCCAGCCGCCAATCGCCGCCGCGGCCGCGACGTGTGACGCATTTGAAATCGCGTTTCGCGCCGGCAAGCGCCGAACGACCATGTCTCCGACGACGATGCCTACTGCCGAGACGAGAGCGCCGGCCGACCAGCCGAGCGCAAAGACAGCCGCTGTGGCGGTCCCGATCACGAAGCTCGCGAAGCCCTTGCCTGGCAGGGGGATGCCAAAGGCTCGAGCGCCAACCGTGAGCCAGAGAACGAGTAGCGCCACGGTCCACGGAAATGGGCTCAAGTACTGCTTGAAAACAAAACCGAGTGTTATTGCGAGCACTGCAACCGGCATTACAGTACGCCGGACGACCTCATCCGTCAGCCAGGCAGGCTTCTGAAAGGAGGCGGCTTCGTCGCTCGGAAGCTCGAACTGCGCTGCTGGTGCAGTAGCTGCGGTCATGTTTTCGGTGTGGAGCGCGGGAATGCCGCTGGAGCCGGGTTGGGAATCTCGGCCGCCCGGGCGGCAACCTCGGAACGCTATTGCGCGTTTGGTTTATACGCTGCAATGTGAGGACGCGTGGCTCGGCCACGCCGTCACGCTTAACCCACTCCCGGGGAGCGCTTTGGAGCTTCTGCCCATCGCCCGACGATTACGCCGCTTGCGAGCGGGTGAATCGCCGCCCCCTTTCATCTCTCCTCTCGACGCTCTGGCTTGGGACCTTTTCCCGGGCTGGGGCGTCTCTCTTTTGGTGAGGTGCCATGTTGAAGACTGCCCAGACTCGACAACGCGTTCATCGAACAGCTCTTCCAAGTGCCCTGGTGCGGCGCGCGCGTCCACATGTGCACGCCGCCCACAAGCGAGCACTCAAGCGCGCCACGCTCCGGGATTGT
>JACMME010000248.1 GCA_014379205.1 Gemmatimonadaceae bacterium | reverse complement strand
TTGAGCAGATAATTGGATTGACCACATTGAGATGCAGACGAGCAGGAGCACCAGGCGTTTCATACTTCCTCCTTGTACCACTTCAGATTGACGTAGCCAATGTGAACTCGCGCCGGCCCGGTTGGGTCTATTCGGAAGTCGCAAATACAGCCTGTCGGTGGCGAATTGCCCATCTTGCCGCAGCCACACCTGAACCGACGCGTCATTGCGGTGATCCAGCCCAGTCCAAAATCCATATCCTCGCCAAGGTTTCAGTCAGAGACAAGGACGCGCGTGGTGTTCAATCGCTCGACAACTCGCGAGGTACGGACTTACCCCTGAGCCGGCGTCGTACACGCGGTCATGCCGCGATCGGCGTCTGATACAGCCCACGACAGTGGGGCTGCCAGCGATACGTACTGACATTCGCTCGTGCGCTGTCCTCGCCTGTGCGCGGTTCCGGCGTCAGCCCGCCCAGCCCCGCGTGCGTGCGATGACCGTTAAAGTAGCGTTGGAAATCACGGAGCTTCACGTCCAGATCAGCGGCGGTCCAGAACAGCGTGCGATCGAGACACTCGCGCCGAATCGTGCCGATCAGGCGTTCGACGAACGGATGCGACAGCGGCACGTACGGCACCGTCTTGATGGCTGCCACGTCGAGGATTCGCAGATTCGCTTGCCATTGGTGGAATCGGTACAGCGGATCATGATCCGAGCTGAGGTAGGTCGGCGCCGGTTGGCGACCAATCGCTCGATTGAACATCTGGCACAGCGCGACGCCATCCACGACGCCGCGGTGCACGCCAAAGCCCACGATGCGCCGCGTACATTGGTCCATCACCACGAGCACCCAGTGTGTATGGAGGATGGCCGATTCGCACCGAAACAGATCCAGACTCCATAGACTGTCCTTCGCGTGACCAAGGACCGTGAGCCAGGACGGCCCCGCCGAGTCTGGTTTCGGGTGGTACCGAGCAGCGAGAATGCGACGCACCACGTCCTTGTTCATGGGAATACCAAAGGCCAAGGTGATCTGTTGCGCGATCCGTGGAGAGCCCCACCTCGGATTCCGCTGTTTCATATCGACGACGGCGGCAACGACTTCCTCGCTCGGTCCCTTGGGGCCGGGCTTCGTCGGTCCCTTGGATGAGAAGAGCCTGCGATACTTCCGCTGTATCAGCGCCCGATGAAGGCTCAACAGCGTTGACGGCTTAAAGACGATCGCGGAACGGATCAACCGGCCCGGACGCATGAAGAGCGCGCACAGGCCGGCGACAACCCGATCGGCGGGGTGGAGATTGGGCGACCGTTTTCGAGAACGATTGAGGATCAGCAACTGGTGCTTGACGAGCACCGATTCGGCCACGACGGAACGGGCGCCGCCAGGACCGGCGACCCGAGCGACTGTCGCAACCAGATGCAGAAGAAGGACGGCGAGATGGCGCACACGCAATCCTAGCAAAATCGCGGCACGCGCTAGAAATGCCCACGAATTGTAAGTTCGCCATGCACACGTGCGGAAGGTGAACGACTAGTAGGCGCGAGTATCGGGTGAATGGCACGTCTGCCTATTCGCTCCGAGCCCCCGCGGGGCAGCGACCGCGTGCCAAGTCGAATACGGCTGAGGTGTGGCTCCTACAGCTTGGCGGCTCTTGGACTGTTTATGCATTACGGCGAAGAGACCTGGAGTGTAGTGGCAGATCCAAAACCTCCGTTCACGGTCCCGGCTTTAACGCCGGCGCTCCACACCGCACATCTGGCCCGATATGTGTTCAATGCTTTTGGTCTTCCTGACAAAGATGTGGAACGCGTCGGCGACGAACTTCTTGAGCTAGTGAAAAAGAATCAGGCCGCCATCGCATCGCTGCTCGGCTGAAGGGTGATTACTGCAGCCTGAGTTGCCAGATTATAGGCAATTTAGAAGCCTAACTGCGTTTTGTGGCAACACCGAGATTCCC